>NZ_CP027570.1:0-368750 GCF_003010495.1 Megasphaera elsdenii DSM 20460
CTGGCTCTTGTCTTCGTAGATGATGCGCGTTATGCCATCTGTCCCATCGACGCCTGCTTTACCTTTGTCGCCCTTGATGGTGAGGCCGTTGGCCCCATCCTTGCCATTCAGGCCGATGCTGCCGTCCCTGCCGTTGATGACTACGGCCGAGCCGTCTTTGCCATTGACACCGATCGTACCGTCAACACCATTCTTGCCCGGTTCGCCTTTTTCACCGACCGTGACGCTGTTGCCCTTGATGTCCTTGTCCATCTTGATGGTCAGGCTGCCATCGGTATTCCCGATGACCTTGAGGTTTTCTCCGGAATAATTCGCATCCGCTTTCGTGCCTTCCCCTTGGATGGTCAGTTTCTGGCCCAGGTTGCGGTGAACGGTGACTTCCTTGTTGTTACCCTGGAAATCCAGGCCTTTCATTTTCAGGTCAGTTTCCGTAGTCTGAACAATGTTCTTCACGTCCCCGATATTCGCGCCGTTGGTCAGCGTGTTATAGGTCGGTTTGCCATCAGCCGTGCCATCGGAGCCGCTGCCCATGTTCTTCACCTGGTTGCCGCCCAGCATTACATTGCCCTCTGTGATGGCAATATTCTTATTTGTATCATCATTCTTGATGGTCAGGCCGCTGTTGTCGATGGTGGTATTTCCCGTCGTGACACTCGTCAGGTCCGTCAGCTTCTTTGCCATCTGGACTTTCAGTTTGCCATCGGCCGTACTCTGGACAGCGATGTTCTTATCCGTCAGGTCGCCCTGGGCTCCGCCGACGATGTCGAGCTGTTCATTCAGTTTCTTCGTGATGACCTTATCATCATCGCCCTTGAACTTCAGGCCGTCATCAAGGGTAGCCACTTCATGTTTGGTCTGGCTCTTGTCTTCGTAGATGATGCGCGTTATGCCATCTGTCCCATCGACGCCTGCTTTACCTTTGTCGCCCTTGATGGTGAGGCCGTTGGCCCCATCCTTGCCATTCAGGCCGATGCTGCCGTCCCTGCCGTTGATGACTACGGCCGAGCCGTCTTTGCCATTGACACCGATCGTACCGTCAACACCATTCTTGCCCGGTTCGCCTTTTTCACCGACCGTGACGCTGTTGCCCTTGATGTCCTTGTCCATCTTGATGGTCAGGCTGCCATCGGTATTCCCGATGACCTTGAGGTTTTCTCCGGAATAATTCGCATCCGCTTTCGTGCCTTCCCCTTGGATGGTCAGTTTCTGGCCCAGGTTGCGGTGAACGGTGACTTCCTTGTTGTTACCCTGGAAATCCAGGCCTTTCATTTTCAGGTCAGTTTCCGTAGTCTGAACAATGTTCTTCACGTCCCCGATATTCGCGCCGTTGGTCAGCGTGTTATAGGTCGGTTTGCCATCAGCCGTGCCATCGGAGCCGCTGCCCATGTTCTTCACCTGGTTGCCGCCCAGCATTACATTGCCCTCTGTGATGGCAATATTCTTATTTGTATCATCATTCTTGATGGTCAGGCCGCTGTTGTCGATGGTGGTATTTCCCGTCGTGACACTCGTCAGGTCCGTCAGCTTCTTTGCCATCTGGACTTTCAGTTTGCCATCGGCCGTACTCTGGACAGCGATGTTCTTATCCGTCAGGTCGCCCTGGGCTCCGCCGACGATGTCGAGCTGTTCATTCAGTTTCTTCGTGATGACCTTATCATCATCGCCCTTGAACTTCAGGCCGTCATCAAGGGTAGCCACTTCATGTTTGGTCTGGCTCTTGTCTTCGTAGATGATGCGCGTTATGCCATCTGTCCCATCGACGCCTGCTTTACCTTTGTCGCCCTTGATGGTGAGGCCGTTGGCCCCATCCTTGCCATTCAGGCCGATGCTGCCGTCCCTGCCGTTGATGACTACGGCCGAGCCGTCTTTGCCATTGACACCGATCGTACCGTCAACACCATTCTTGCCCGGTTCGCCTTTTTCACCGACCGTGACGCTGTTGCCCTTGATGTCCTTGTCCATCTTGATGGTCAGGCTGCCATCGGTATTCCCGATGACCTTGAGGTTTTCTCCGGAATAATTCGCATCCGCTTTCGTGCCTTCCCCTTGGATGGTCAGTTTCTGGCCCAGGTTGCGGTGAACGGTGACTTCCTTGTTGTTACCCTGGAAATCCAGGCCTTTCATTTTCAGGTCAGTTTCCGTAGTCTGAACAATGTTCTTCACGTCCCCGATATTCGCGCCGTTGGTCAGCGTGTTATAGGTCGGTTTGCCATCAGCCGTGCCATCGGAGCCGCTGCCCATGTTCTTCACCTGGTTGCCGCCCAGCATTACATTGCCCTCTGTGATGGCAATATTCTTATTTGTATCATCATTCTTGATGGTCAGGCCGCTGTTGTCGATGGTGGTATTTCCCGTCGTGACACTCGTCAGGTCCGTCAGCTTCTTTGCCATCTGGACTTTCAGTTTGCCATCGGCCGTACTCTGGACAGCGATGTTCTTATCCGTCAGGTCGCCCTGGGCTCCGCCGACGATGTCGAGCTGTTCATTCAGTTTCTTCGTGATGACCTTATCATCATCGCCCTTGAACTTCAGGCCGTCATCAAGGGTAGCCACTTCATGTTTGGTCTGGCTCTTGTCTTCGTAGATGATGCGCGTTATGCCATCTGTCCCATCGACGCCTGCTTTACCTTTGTCGCCCTTGATGGTGAGGCCGTTGGCCCCATCCTTGCCATTCAGGCCGATGCTGCCGTCCCTGCCGTTGATGACTACGGCCGAGCCGTCTTTGCCATTGACACCGATCGTACCGTCAACACCATTCTTGCCCGGTTCGCCTTTTTCACCGACCGTGACGCTGTTGCCCTTGATGTCCTTGTCCATCTTGATGGTCAGGCTGCCATCGGTATTCCCGATGACCTTGAGGTTTTCTCCGGAATAATTCGCATCCGCTTTCGTGCCTTCCCCTTGGATGGTCAGTTTCTGGCCCAGGTTGCGGTGAACGGTGACTTCCTTGTTGTTACCCTGGAAATCCAGGCCTTTCATTTTCAGGTCAGTTTCCGTAGTCTGAACAATGTTCTTCACGTCTCCGATATTCGCGCCGTTGGTCAGCGTGTTATAGGTCGGTTTGCCATCAGCCGTGCCATCGGAGCCGCTGCCCATGTTCTTCACCTGGTTGCCGCCCAGCATTACATTGCCCTCTGTGATGGCAATATTCTTATTTGTATCATCATTCTTGATGGTCAGGCCGCTGTTGTCGATGGTGGTATTTCCCGTCGTGACACTCGTCAGGTCCGTCAGCTTCTTTGCCATCTGGACTTTCAGTTTGCCATCGGCCGTACTCTGGACAGCGATGTTCTTATCCGTCAGGTCGCCCTGGGCTCCGCCGACGATGTCGAGCTGTTCATTCAGTTTCTTCGTGATGACCTTATCATCATCGCCCTTGAACTTCAGGCCGTCATCAAGGGTAGCCACTTCATGTTTGGTCTGGCTCTTGTCTTCGTAGATGATGCGCGTTATGCCATCTGTCCCATCGACGCCTGCTTTACCTTTGTCGCCCTTGATGGTGAGGCCGTTGGCCCCATCCTTGCCATTCAGGCCGATGCTGCCGTCCCTGCCGTTGATGACTACGGCCGAGCCGTCTTTGCCATTGACACCGATCGTACCGTCAACGCCATCCTTGCCCGGCGTACCCGGTTCGCCTTTTTCGCCGACCGTGACACTGTTGCCCTTGATGTCCTTGTCCATCTTGATGGTCAGGCTGCCATCGGTATTCCCGATTACCTTGAGGTTTTCTCCGGAATAATTCGTATCCGCTTTCGTGCCTTCCCCTTGGATGGTCAGTTTCTGGCCCAGGTCACGGTGAACGGTGACGTCATTGTTGCCCTGGAAATCCAGGCCTTTCGTTTTCAGGTTTTCAGTATTCTCAGCAACCATATTAGCAACTGCATAAAGCTGGCTGCCATTAACAGCGTCTGTACTAGCTGCGGTAAGCAACCCTGGCGCGACATTTTGAATCCGGCGCGTAGCGTCTGGAGAACCAACACTCACAATACCTGAAGTAACGGTACCACCTGCATACGTCAGCGTCGCACCGCCAATTTTATCGCTAGTATAGGTTTTCGACTTTCCTTTTGTCGATTTACTTTCTAATTCTGAAGTATATGCTGATCCGCTTCCTAGGAACACGGAATTATCCGTTGTCTTCGTAACGAGATTCCCAAGAATCACAACATCATGATTGTCAGGATTCGTCACATTATTATTATTCCCAACAACAGTGACCCCAGAGGCCTTTACCGTATTACTATGGCCTAAAATATTTGCACCAGAAAGGTCCGCTTTGCCGTCGGCCCGTTCAATCACATTAGATTTGCCGATTGCCACAGATTCACTAGCTTTTACGGAAGTACTATCGCCAATGGCTATTGCCGGATAATTATACATCGATGTGTCCGTTAAGTTCCCCGAAGCTTTAGCCCCATAACCGATGGCAATGTCTTTCCCCGTCAGAGCCTCTGCCCCATTTCCGATAGCCAATGTATCCTTGCTTCCGGCTTGTGCACTGCGACCAAGCGCAATAGAATCATCTGCCGCAGCCGTACCGCCAAGACCAGCCAGAGAGTTGCCACCCAAAGCTTTGCTTCCCTCACCAAAAGCCAATGAGTTGTTGCCTTCTGCCGTGGAATCACTGCCGAAGGCTGTAGCACTTTCACCACTGGCAACCGTCCGTTCCCCAAAGGCCGTGGCATAGGTGCCGCTGGCTACAGTGCCGATTTTAGACGTGGTCCCATCTCCATTGTCGACAACTTTGTCTCCGCCGCCCCAGGCTGTAGCATACTGCCCTGTTGCCTGGTTCTTGTTGCCAAAGGCTGTCGCCCCAGTTGCGGTTGCCTGGGTCAAATTGCCGAAGGCCGTAGCGTTCTGCCCGGAAGCCAGAGTATCGATACCAAAAGCCGTGGCATTGGATTGGGTCGCCTGGGTCCGCTGGCCAAAAGCCGTGGCCCGCTTTTCCGTGGCCTGGGTTCCCTGCCCGAAGGCCGTGGAATTGCTGCCGCTGGCCTTACTCCGTTCCCCGAAGGCCACTGAATTATCTCCGATGGCTTGATTGTTGGCTGCTGGAGCCGTATTGTCCGTCTGTTGGCCTCCAAAGGCCAACGCATAGCGACCGGAAGCTGTGCCATACTGGCCGATGACCGTAGCGCCTACACCATCCGCTTTGGCTCCGGTACCGATAGCTACGGCATTTTCGCCCGTTGCCGAGGCACTGACCCCCGCAGCCAGGGCGTTACTCCCGGTGGCACCGGCATTGTTGTAGTTGCTATCGGTGGTCGAATCTACAGAGTTTACGCTGTAATCGTGGACACCGCTGCCGCCGGTTCCGCTTCCCCCGCCATTGTTGACCAGATTAACCACCTGTTTCAGCTGGGCCACGTTGACGGCATCCGTATCTTCTTTCCCGGCGGCTACATTGGTAATCTGGCGGGTCTGCTGAGCATAGTGGACATTTTTCGATCCATCCCAGACATAATGGTCAGAAGAACCTACGGAAACAGCGGCCAGAGTAGAATTCCACACCGGATCGGAACCGGCATTGTGATTTTTGTTATTGCTTGCCGGGTCATATCCCCCCTGATTGTTGGCTTCCCGGTCTGCATAAGCCTGGCTGCCCAGAGCCACGGCATCGTGAACATTTAACGCAACCGCCGCGTTAGCTCCCATGGCCACACTACGCTGTGCACCATCATTAACGACAGCATTATAGCCGATAGCAACAGCACTACCACCGCTATTGCTTGTCTTAGAGCTGGCTGTACTAGCCTTGGCCCCGATGGCAATATCGTAGCCGGCCATAGCCTGTGCATTCGTACCAATGGCGATAATACTACCATCTTTGTTCGTCGCTACATCTCTATTATTTCCCGTATAGGCTTCATAGCCGATAGCAAGGCTCTGGCCGTTTTTTGCATTAGCGCCTTTACCGATGGCAATGGCTCCATTGATCCCTTGAGAATTATTATTGCCAATCTTGGCCTCATGACCAAAGGCGATAGAATCCTTTGTCATGGCCTGCGAACCCGTGCCGATGGCAATGGAATCAGTGGCACCATTGTTATTGTTAGACTGTGCATTGACCGAATTACCGATAGCGATGCTGCCGTCATGAAGGGCACTGCTGTACTTGCCAATGACCAGGGCATTTTTTTCAGATTTGTTTCCAAGGCCTACGGCTATGCTGTAATCTCCGCTCTGCTTGTCTAAATTGATTGGGCTGGTGTTTCCTTGATTATGGTCCATGGAAATCTTATTGCCGACACCTACGGCCATGCCGGAAATTTTATCAATACTATTCTTGTCGCCAGCAGCTAAATTATAATCGCCTTTAATCGTATTCTCTGAACCAATGGCATGGCTTTGATAAGCTTTCCGTTCTCTGCCACTCGACTGGAGCGCATCGACCGTATTCTGGTAGCCAATAGCACTGCTGTAATCACCATGAGCGGTATTTTCTACACCAAGGGTTGCCGTGTAATAGCCATCGGCATTGTTTGCGTGACCGATGGCTGTACTAGCGTACTTTGCTCTGTCATCCTTGCCGATAGCTACGGCGTTATAATCAGTATTACTGTTTTCACCGATAGCTACGCTATACTCTTTCGCATTGGACTGATGACCAATAGCCACGGCCGAACGGCCTTCTGCCTGCACATCACTACCTAAAGCCACTGCATCGGAGGAGTCAATGAGACGTGGCACCATATAGTACCGGTCTATAAAGGTCCCATCCGAAGCATAATATCCCTGCCGGCTGCTAGTAATGTTCCCATTTTCATCCAGCCAATAGCCGGCGGAATCCTTGTCACTAGTCAGTTTGCCATATTGGTCCACGTAGTAGGTGCTGACAGAGTTCAGGACCTTTGCCTTGTTGCCGATGGCTGTTGAATGGTTCCCCTCGGCTACGTTGTCTACACCCACCGCCGTAGCTCCACTGACGTAATAGGATTGTCGAGTCTGATTTTGGCTGTAATAGGTAGCCACGTTGTTGTATACTTCCACAGCTTTGTTGTAATCTTCGTCCGTACTATAATATCTTCGATCTGGATATTTAGCCCGAACATTGTACTCGTCATCCATGTATTGGCCTGGCGTCAGTTTATAGACTTCCACCTGTTTATCATCATAGGTGCTTGTGTTAGGATTATAGACCTTTACGGTTATCCATTCCGTATCCATCTTCTGGTAGTCATAGGATGCATCTTCACTAACCGGTTTCTTGGGATTTTCAGAATGAGTAAAGGTTCCCACGCCGTTGCGTGTCCCCAAGACAACGTTTTCCGGTCTATCTTCTATACGAGCATTCCCAGTCTTAGGGTCTTTCTGAATAGAAACGACTTCATTATCCTTGCCTACAATCAGATTTCCCTGAGAATCATAGGTGGCATAGGCATCTGTTCCTTGGGCGGTTGCATCTTTCTTATTTTCGATATTCACTGCCTGATTGGAAGACGGATTCCCACTGTTTGTAGCTGCTGCCTGAACCCAGTCTGGAGCAGTAAAGAGCGACGTCGTCAAGACAAAGGCTGCCAGGACAGTGGCTTTTCGACAACATCCTCTGCGGCTGCGACGTACATGGCCGACGTCATGGCTCTTGGCCAATTCTGAGACGACGACATAACAATTTCTTGCTTTACTCCAAATAACTTTAAAGATTTTATTCATAGGATATCCCCTCTCTTTGAATATATTTCATAATAAGATATATGAAATATTCGTGCCAAATAGAGGGAATTACAAATAGATGGGTCTATTATGCCATTATAGCCTCGTTTTGCAACGCGTATAAAAGTGTCATATTGTTGCTAAATGCAACATTTTATGGCAAAAAATATTATACTGAGACAGGGCATAGTAAAAAAGCTTGCCTCATGTGCGACAAGCTTTTTAAGTGGTTAGTGGCTAGTGGTTAGCAGATGGCTTTAAATATAAAAACCATTACCTCAAACATAGGAGAAAGGGACCTTGCATGATGTTCGCTAATTTCGCGCTACATATCCTTTTTATTTTGATATTTTTGCCGCATCCGGTAAATCGTCGAGCGGCTGATGCCGAGTTCTTTGGCGATATCCGATACGCTTTTACCGTCTTGGTACAGTTTTTCAATGTAATCATACGTCATGGCCTTGAGATTCCGGTCGCGGACATTCTTGTCCGGCACGACAGGCGGATTGGGCAGGACCCAGGCTAAGTCGGGCAAGGTAATCTTTTCCTCACGGACGACCAAGGACAGGCGTTCGATGGTATTGGCCAGCTGACGGACATTTCCCGGCCAGGGAAGGGTCTGGAAATAATCGAGGACGTCCTGCCCCAAATCATGAGGCTGACCGTATTGTTCATTGAACCGCTGAAGCAGGGTCCGGGCAAGGACGGCCACATCCTCTCTGCGCTGGCGCAAGGGCGGCATGTGGATGAGCAGGACAGCCAGGCGGTAATAGAGGTCCAGCCGGAAGTGGTGCTCCTGGACAGCCTGTTCTAAATCCTTATTCGTCGCGGCAATGATACGGACGTCAATGGGAATGACATTGTGAGCACCCAGGCGGCGGACACTGCGTTCCTGCAAGACCCGAAGCAAGTGGTTCTGCAAATTATACGGCATATCTCCGATTTCGTCGAGGAATAAGGTTCCCCCATTTGCTGCTTCAAAGAGCCCTTCACGGCCATCACGGCGCGCTCCCGTAAAGGAACCGCCGGTATAACCAAAGAGTTCACTCTCTAAGAGGCTTTCTGAGACGGCCCCACAGTTGATGGCGATGAACGGCCCGTGACACCGGCTGCTCAGATTGTGGATAGCCTGGGCCATCATTTCTTTTCCCGTCCCCGATTCACCGGTAATGAGGATGGTCGATTCCGTAGCGGCATAAATCCGGGCCAACCTTTTGACTTGCTGCATCATAGGCGAAGTACCGATGATATCGTCCAAATGATAATAGGCCATCATCCCGGACCGCGATGAAATCGTCCTTCCCGGGGCCATCCGGGATTGACGCAGGCTCCACAGGGCTTTGAAAAAAGCCCGCACGAGGCCGCCCCATCCTGGCTGCAAGGGAATCCAGCCCAGTCCTTCGCCACGAGCATACGTTTCGATACCGGCACTCCCGACGACATACTGGATGCCTGAAAGTGCCGCCTGATGGACGGCGGTCTGCATCGCCCGCTCATCGCTATCCGAGGCCAGGCAATAAAAAGTGACCCCCATCGCCTTGAACTGCACCTCTAAACCATCATAATAGGCGCGCAGCGAAAAGGGAATGATGACGCCGCAGGATTTCCCCTCGGGAACCTGACGGACACAATTCAACAAATCGAGGACGCTGGGCTGGACGACAAAAACTCGTTGCTGCGGATACGTGGCGGCGACAGCCGAAGCCATCGGGTCCCACAAAATGACGGCATCCCGGCCGGCCTGGATACTTTTCCGGATCCGATACGCCGCATCAGCCGCACTGCCATCAATCAAATCAAGATGGGCCAGCTTCCGCTTCTGTGTCACAGGCAGAAATTGTTCAATTTTTGTATATAACTGGGATGATGGAGTAACGATAGAAATCTTAAAAATTTCTTGTACCCTCCCCCCCCCGCATTTTTTCTGTTTTCATGGCTTATTTTTAAAAATTTAAATCATATTCTACTGTTCTATGATTACATTTCATATTGCAAACGGAGATAGCCATATTATATCATGTATTTATAAAATTTATATAACATAATAAAACTAATTGTTATTAACTGATTTATGTATTTTATATTTGATTAATGTTTTTATATAATAAGATAATATAGATATCATATAAAATATTATTTTATTCATACATTATCATACGAAAATTTTATAATTCAGCTTTAAAAAAAGACCTCGCATGGACATAGTCCTTATCATGCGAGGTCTTTTTTAAAGCATATGTATAGCGTTACAAAGCCAATATATCAGCGGACGCAGACGAGTTCGTATTCCCGTGTGCCTAAGCCGATTTTTTCAGCGTGTTCCAGTGTCGTCTTCCAATCGACGTTGGGGTTACTGTCGAGGAAGTGGTCATGATGATGGTGCCAATCAGGTTTGGCCAGGTTATCCGACAACTGGCTGTTGGGCATAGGCGCTGCTTTCATGCAGGCATCGGCACAGGCCTGATCGAGAGCAACCGGGTCAAAGGAAGCGAACATGCCGATGTCTGGCAGGATAGGCGCATCATTTTCAGCATGGCAGTCGCAATTCGGCGAAACGTCCATGACCAGATTGATGTGGAAGCATGGGCGATCCTGGCAGACAGCCTGGGCGTATTCGGCCATCTTGCGGTCCAGTTTTTCATTGGCATCCCATTCGACGGTTTCAATGGCGTCGAAGGCACAGGCGCCGATGCAGCGGCCGCAGCCTTTGCACAGGTCTTCGTGGATATGGGCGACGTTATTTTCATAGGTAATGGCGTCAGAACCGCATTCCTGCGCGCAGCGATGACAGTTCTTGCACTTGCTTTCGTCGACTTTCGGTTTGCCCGACGAATGTTGTTCCATCTTGCCGGCACGGCTGCCGCAGCCCATGCCGATATTCTTAATGGCGCCGCCAAAGCCCGTCATTTCGTGGCCTTTGAAGTGAGCCAGGCTGATGAAGACGTCCGCATCCATAATGGCCCGGCCGATTTTCGCTTTTTCAACGTATTCACCATTCTTAACGGGCACTTCTACTTCATCGGTGCCACGCAAGCCGTCGCCGATGATAATCTGACAGCCTGTCGTGACCGTGTTATAGCCATTGAGGTTGGCACAGTCCAAGTGTTCCAGTGCGTGCTTACGGCTGCCCGGATACAGCGTATTGCAATCCGTCAAAAACGGGCGGCCGCCCAATTCCTTAACCAAATCGGCAACAGCCTTGACATACTGCGGCCGCAGCGAAGCCAGACAGCCCAGTTCGCCGAAGTGCATCTTGATGGCGACAAATTTCCCTTCAAAATTGATTCTTTCAATGCCTGCTTTTTTGCAGAGCTTCTGCAGTTTCTGCAGGTTGTTCTTGCCCGGCCGGCAGCGGAAATCCGTAAAATATACCTTCGCTTTTTCCATGAGTATTCCCTCCTAAAACCAGTTATCTTCATTGTACCACCTGAAGTACGCTCTAAGTCAACTATTTACTTATAACCGAGATGTAAAAAATCGATATGCAAAAAAACTTGACGGATAGCGCATACCATGATATACTAGCAAAGTACCTTATGGAGCGGTATCGAAGTGGTCATAACGGGGCTGACTCGAAATCAGTTAGGCCGAAAGGTCTCGTGGGTTCGAATCCCACCCGCTCCGCCAAATCGAAAGCGCACTGATAAGCCATTCATGGAACTTATCAGTGCGCTTTTTCTATGTTTCCATTTTCTTATGTTTCAATAACCATTGTTTGATTCCATCACTATCCAAATTATCAGCAGCAACATCAACCACCATATCTTCTAATTCTTGTTGTGTATAATCTAAATCAATCCCATTGATATAAAGAAATACCAACATGCTATGAATAGCAGAGCGTTTATTACCATCGCGAAATGGGTGATTTTTTGTAAGGCCATAACATAATCTAGCTGCTTTATCTAAAATAGTAGGATAAAGTTCTTCCCCAGCAAATGACTGAAACGGAGTACTTACGGCAGATTCCAGCAAATTCATATCATGAATGCCTTTATCCATAACATATCTCTGCTCCATCTCTTCATGAAAAGCAAGTACATCTTCTAGGATAATTTCTATCAATATTTGCTCGTGTTTCATCGATTTTCTAAGTCCCTATAGGCTTTTTCATTGCGTTGAAACATGAGCTGAGAGGCCTTACGGATTTTTTCTTTTATTTCTTGATTTCCTTTGCTGGTAAGAATTTTTCTTTCAACAGGTACCTTGATTACTTTGGCAGAATCAGATAAATTCATGACATTCATCTCCTTACATACATTCTTACTCACTATAGGTGATATTAACTTATTATAAATAAGTATATCACACCTTGTAAAGTATTTACTACGCAAGCATCAAAAAGGCGCTGTCGCACGAAGACAGCGCCTTTTGGAGTTTGAAGTTGAAAGTTTGATGTTTGATGTGGATGGTTTTAAATTTAAAGCAATCGCCTCAAACATCATACATCAAACCTCAAACATTAAAGAGAAAGGGGCCTCGCATGATGGCAGAAACCTTCGTGCGACAGCCCCTTTTTGAATATTAAGTTTGTAAGTTGTAGTTTTTAGTGAAAAGCTTACTGCTGTGCACGACGCATCGCTTTTTTGCGGTCGTGTTTGTCGAGGATGGCTTTGCGGATACGGATGCTCTTCGGCGTAACTTCTACGAGTTCGTCGTCGTTGATCCATTCCAGGGATTTTTCCAAGCCCATTTCCTGCGGCGGCGTGAGGCGGAGTGCTTCGTCCGAGGCGGAGGAACGGGTGTTGGTCAAGTGTTTCTTCTTGCACGGGTTGACATCGATATCGACGTCGCGGTTGCTTTCACCGACGACCTGGCCGAGGTAGATTTCTTCGCCCGGTTTGATGAACATCGTGCCGCGGTCCTGCAGGTTGAAGATGCCGTAGCCGGTAGTCGTGCCCGATTCAAAGGCAACTAAGCTGCCGCGGGTACGGCCCGGGATTTCGCCTTTCCAGGGAGCATAGCCGTGGAAGACGTGGTACATGATACCATTCCCTTTGGTAGCTGTGAGAAATTCGCTGCGGAAGCCGATGAGGCCACGGGCCGGGATGATAAATTCCAGGCGGGTGTAGCCGGAGATATCGGTCATGTTGACCATTTCGGCTTTACGGGTACCGAGTTTTTCCATGACAGCGCCCATAAATTCAGGCGGAACGTCGATGGTGAGAGCTTCCAGCGGTTCGCATTTCTGGCCGTTGATTTCTTTGGTGATGACGCTCGGTTTACCGATCTGGAGTTCATAACCCTGACGGCGCATTTCTTCGATGAGGACAGCGATGTGGAGTTCGCCACGGCCCGATACTTTGAAAGCATCGGCGCTGTCTGTTTCTTCGACGCGCAGGGATACGTTGGTCTGGACTTCGCGGAACAAGCGGTCGCGGAGATGACGGCTGGTGACGTATTCCCCTTCCTGGCCGGCAAAGGGGCTGTCGTTGACGTAGAAAATCATGGACAGCGTCGGTTCGTCGATGTTGATTTTCGGCAGGGCTTCCGGATTCTGCGGGTCCGTAACGGTTTCGCCGATCTTGAGGTCCGGAATACCGACGATGCAGGCGATTTCGCCCATAGCGGCTTCATCCTGTTCGACTCGTTTCAAGCCTTCATAGGTATAGACGCGGCCGATTTTGGCTTTGCGCTGGCCTTCGCCGTCGGTGACGACGACGTTCTGGTTCGGATGCATTTTGCCGCGGACAATACGGCCGATAGCGATTTTACCGACATAATCGTCGTAGTCCAACGTCGTGACCATGAACTGCAGCGGGCCTTCGGCATCGCCTTTCGGGCACGGGCAGTATTTGATGATGGTCTTGAACAGCGGTTCGAGATTATCGCTGTCGTCGTCCATGGAGTATTTAGCAATGCCATCGCGGCCGTTTGCATAGACGACCGGGAAATCGAGCTGTTCGTCTGTCGCATCGAGTTCCATGAACAATTCAAGAACTTCGTCTTCGACTTCAGCGACGCGGGCACCGGGTTTGTCGATTTTATTGATGACGACGATTGGTTTCAATTTCTGTTCCAAAGCCTTGCGCAAAACGTATTTCGTCTGCGGCATCGGGCCTTCAAAAGCATCGACGAGGAGCAGTACGCCGTCTACCATGTTCAGTACACGTTCTACTTCGCCGCCGAAGTCAGCATGCCCCGGGGTGTCGACGATGTTGATCTTGACGCCTTCGTGCATGACAGATGTATTTTTGGACAAGATTGTAATGCCGCGTTCACGTTCAATATCTCCAGAGTCCATGACACGTTCTTCTACTTTTTCGTTAGAACGGAAAACATGGCTCTGTTTGAGCATGGCGTCGACCAGTGTCGTTTTGCCATGGTCAACGTGGGCAATAATTGCAATATTACGAATATCTTTGCGTTCCATCTAATGTCCTCTCTCTCATTAACAAATATTAGATTGTATGTAACTAGATTAGTATAGCATGGATTGCGCAGAAATGCAAAGCCGCCTGCTGAATTTATTGTCAACAGGCGGTAAAATATCAGATAGATTTTCCTAATTCATAGGCTTTCTGCAGCCATTTCGGGTGATTTCCTACGGCGTTGGCTTCGCTCATGCCGCCGGCGTTGAAGCCTCCGGCATGATGGGCCTTGTCAAAGCAGCGGATCCAGCCATCGAGGGTCGATACGGCCCGTTTCGCCGTGTCCGGTGCGTCGTCGGCCGAGACGGTGATGAGATAGATGTCGCGGAAGCGGTAGGGCTGGCCGTAGAGCGGATTGGTCCTATCGAGGAAGGTCTTCAGCTGGCCGCAGATATCGTAATAGTAGATAGGTGAAGCAAAGACGACGGCGTCTGCTTCCTGGACCTTCTTGATGAGGTCGGTAGCGTCGTCCTGGATGGGACAGTAGAGCAAGCGGTGACAGGCCATGCAGCCTTCACAATAACGGATATCCCGGCCGGCCAAACTGAGAACTTCTACGTCGTTCCCCGCTTCGAGGGCCCCGCGGCCGGCTTCCCGGGCCAGCTGCTCGGAATTGCTGTCCGGACGGAGACTGGAAGATAAGATGAGGACTTTTTTAGCCATGAGACAACACCCTTTCCGAAAAAATCAGGCTTTATTTTTATGGAGCATAATGCGCAGAACTTCTTCATCAGTCTGCTGCATCCCCTGCGAGGCCAAGAGGCCGACGTTTTTTAGACACTCTTCGGCGGAATAGGCGACCAAACCATCCGTCCCTTGGACGCGCACGTCGCTGAGGGCCAAGAGGACTGCCTCATAAGCGGCATGGACGGAGGCCGAGACCTTCATGGAACAGCTGTTGGCTGCGCCATCGCAGACCATACCGACGATGGAGCCGGACATGGTGGCCAGGGCCCGTTCGATGACGGCTAGCGGTTCGTTATCGGCCAGCAGCCAGGCCATCCCCGCAGCGGCTCCCATGGAAGCCGTGACGGTGGCACAGAAGGCTGACAGTTTCGGCAAATAGCCGTGAGCATAGATGGCGACCATACTGGACAAGGCCAGGGCCCGCAGCCGTTTTTCCGGCGTGACGCCGAGGAAATCGGCGACGACTGTCACCGGCTCCGTCGCGGCGATGCCCTGATTGCCTGATCCGGAATTGGTCATCGCCGGAAAGGCAGCACCGCCCATGCGGGCATCCGACGCGGCGACGGTACGGATCTGGATGCGATGGGACAAATCGTCTGCTAAGACGCCCTTTTCGACTAACTGCTGCAGGGTATAGCCGATTTTCAAGCCGTATTTCCCGGTCAAGCCCTCCTGAGACAAGTAGTCGTTGAGCCGTTCCGCTTCCTTTAGGAAAGCAAGGTCTTCGATCGGCACTTGCTCAGCGAAATCGACGATATCTGCCAAGGTCAGCGTATGGAGGAAGGCGATTTTCGGGTCTTCGCCGCTGCCCCCGTCAACGCGCTGGTCCCGGAGGACTTTGCCGTCTTTTTCGATAAAGACGATGTTCGTATGGTCATCGGTGATGACGACGCGGACACGGTGGTTTTCGCCATAGACGACGGCTTCGGCATAGAGGACATGCGGCGTATCTTCCCGGACAGACACGGTGATCTTGCCGTCAGCGACGTACTGTTTGCCCAGGGCGACGACGTCTGGCGTCAAGGCCTTGAGGACCTGCAAGCCCGCATCGGCATCGCCGCCGAGAGCGCCGACAGCTGCTGCAATGTAAAGGCCTGGCATCCCTGTCCCCGGCACGGTGACGCCCATGCCGTTCTTCATCAGGTTGGCCGAGACCCAGCCGTCGACGAAGCGCACCGGTTCGCCCAGTTCCCGGGCTGCCGTCGCCGCGGCATAGGCCAGGGCAATCGGTTCCGTACACCCCGTCGCCGGCGTCACATCTTGTTTGATGACGCCGATCATTTCGTTCCACATAGCTCGTTTATCCATGACAATCCCTGCTTTCTCTCATTAAGATAGGTATTATAACGTAAATCGTATCACGTACTTTTCTAATACCATCATAGCATGATTCTTATGATAAAACAATATAGTAAAAGGAACTGTCACAGGTGCGACAGTTCCTTTTAAGGGGTTAGTGGCTAGCGGATGGATTTAAATTTTAGTCCTCGCCGATGATGCGGACTTCCGGTTCCAGGTGGACGCCGTGTGCTTTTTCGACGCGTTTCTGGACTTCGTGGATGACGTTGAGGACATCCCGTGCCGACGCGTGGCCCGTGTTGACGACGAAGCCGGCGTGTTTCATCGAGACCTGGGCATCGCCGCAGGAAAGGCCTTTGAGGCCAGTCTGGTCGATGAGGGTCCCGGCAAAGTATCCCGGCGGACGCTTGAAGGTACTGCCGGCGCTGTGCATTTCCAAAGGCTGCTTGCTGCGGCGGCGGTTCATGAGATCGTCCATACGGGCCTGGATTTCCTTGGGGTCGCCGCTGCGCAAGGTCAGTTCGACTTCGACGACGAATTCCTGGGATTTCTGGAAGCGGCTCTGGCGATAGGAAAAACCGAGGTTCGGCGCATCATACGTATGGACACCGCCTTCGCTGTTGACCGTGCGGACGCGGGATACGACATGGCTCATTTCCCCGTCGTAAGCCCCGGCGTTCATGAAGACGGCGCCGCCCAGGGTACCGGGGATGCCACAGGCAAATTCGATGCCGGTCAGGCTGTTTTCCTGGGCAAACTGGCAGACATCTTTCAACATGTAACCGGCACTGGCCAGGATCTTGCGGTCGTGGCAGGCCAATACTTTAGTCATCGTATTCAACTGGATGACGACGCCCCGGATGCCGCCATCGCGGACGAGGACGTTGGAGCCGCCGCCGAGGACCGTCACCGGCAGTTCCAGCCGCCGTGCTGCCCGGATGGCCAGGGACATTTCCTTGACCGATTCCGGCAGGATCAGGACGTCGGCCGGGCCGCCGACAGCAAAGGTCGTGTGCTCGCTCATGGGTTCGTCGAGCAGGATCCGTTCCATGGGAACAGAGTTACTTAATTCGGAGACGAAAGTCGTCAGTGCATATTTATTGATCAAGGATGCTCATTCCTTCTGCCATTGCATTTTGAATAATCTGGAACACTTCACCGGCCATGGTCTGCCATTTATTATAATGGTTCAAATATTCCACGGCAGTCTGATTGTTTTTAATGAGTTCGGCCATCTGGTTCAAATGGTCGATCTTCTTGCGGATCGGCTTGTCCCCCATGGACTGGGCATAGGCCAGCTGGGCCTGGAGCATGAGAAAATCGCGGACCAGATGCTTGGTCTTTTCGTCTTTGGCCAGTTCCTGACCGGCTGCGACGAGGTCCTTGTATTCCTGACATTCTTTGATGGCAGCCTCTAATTCATGGGCTTTATCGTAAATTTCCACGTTCTACACCTCATCATTTCTGTAATTAAAGATTCTTGATACCGATACCGCTCTTGGCCATACCCGGGAAGCCGAGCTGGCGCATCGCTTCGTAAGACACGATAGCGACGGTATTGGATAGGTTCAGGCTGCGCGCCTGTTCGACCATCGGTACGCGGAAGCAGCGTTCCGGATTGGCTTTCAGGAGGTCTTCCGGAAGGCCTTTCGTTTCCTTGCCGAATACGAGCATATCATCGTATTGGAACTGGATATCGGCGTAACACTGTTCCGATTTGGTCGTCAAATAGAAAAAACGGTGGTCTTTGTATTTGTCCAGGACTTCCTGAAAATTTTCATGGATCTGGACATCGACGAGCGACCAGTAATCGAGGCCGGCCCGTTTCAAATGCTTGTCATCGATGGAAAAGCCCAGGGGCTTGACCAAATGCAGCGTAATATGATTGGCTGCGCATAAGCGGGCGACATTGCCCGTATTGCCGGGGATTTCCGGCTCTACCATTACGATATGCATACTTATATCACTCTCCAAGGGATATTGTACAGGATTTATGCAGGAAGTACAAGAGGAACATTGCGTTTCCGGCCTTTTTATGGTACACTTATAAATAATAGTTATTATTTAATAGAAAGGTAAAGTTTCTATTGATTTCAGAAAGAGGTGTCAATTATGGATAACTTTGATAACATTGCCCAGTATCCCATGTATTTCGCTCCCGGCTGTAAATTGCTGCAGCTGCAGCCTCAGATGGTTTCCGACGTCTACGATTACCTTCGCAAACTCTTCGGCAGCAAAATCAAACTGTATACGCGCTGCTGCGGCCTCGACGACGCCAACCAGCACAACGACGAAGCCGTCTTCATCACCCTGTGCGACACGTGCTACAAGATTTACGGTGAAACCTATGCCAACCTGCACATGCGCGACTTCTGGAACGTCTATGACGAATATAAAGACGTCTATCCGTTAGGCGAAAAAGAAGGCGAACTCCGCAAGACCTTGAAGAACACTTTTTGCGGCTCCCTCCCGCAGGAACACGTCAAGAGCTGGTTCGAAGAATGGAAGAAATGGAGTTTGAACAGTACTGAAAAAGACTGATTGTCTTTAAGGAGCAGAGGCACTATGAAATTCAATTATTACGGTCATTCCGCATTCACTCTTTCCGATGATGTGACGACCATCCTTTTTGACCCGTTCATTACGGAGAATCCCTGGACCCAGGTCTGTCCGACAGACATCCACTGCCAGTACATCATCGTCACTCACTGCCACGGCGACCATTATGGCGATACCGAAGCCATTGCCAAAGCCAATGACGCTACGGTCATCAGCACGGCCGAAGTCGCTGGCAAAGCGGGCGAAGCAGGCTGCAAGGCCCATGCCATGCATGTCGGCGGCAGTGCGGATTTCCCCTTTGGCAAAGTACGCCTGACACCGGCGTTCCACGGTTCGGGCATTGCCGGAGGGCTGGCATGCGGCGTCATCGTCGAATTTGGCGGCAAGCGCGTTTATTTCGCCGGCGACACAGGCCTCTTCTCGGACATGAAAATCCTCGATCGCTTCGGGCCGATCGACTGCGCCATCCTGCCTATTGGCGATAACTTCACCATGGGCATCGACGACGCAGCCCTGGCAGCCCTTTGGATCCAGCCGCGCTTCGTCATCCCCGTCCACTACAAGACCTGGCCCATTGTCGAAGCAGACCCTCAGGAATACAAGAAGCTCACGGAAACGAAATACAATATCCCCGTCCAGGTCGTCGACCCGGGGACAACGTATGAATTCTGATCATGATCCTTCCTGATTTCTACGACCGCTTCCAGTGCAAAGCCGGCGCCTGCCAGCATACGTGCTGCCGGGGCTGGGAGATCGACATCGACGACGTGACGGCCGACGTTTATCAGCACCTCGATGGCCCCTTAGGTGAGGCAATCCGCCAGCACATCGCCGAAGGGCTGGAGGGCTGGCATTTCTGTCTCACTGCCGACGGGAATTGTCCCTTCCTGCGGCCCGATGGCTTATGCCGTCTCATCCATGAAAGCGGCGACGACATCCTCTGCGATATCTGCGCCCTCCATCCGCGGTTCTTCCAGGTCGTCACCGACGGGAACGGGCAGGACAGGGAACTCGGCGGCGTCGGGCTCTGCTGTGAAGCCGCGGCCGGTCTCTTGCTGAGCAGCCCCTCTCCCCTCACCTTTTATGATGAGGAAAGGGGCCAGTCCCTGGGAACGCTGGCGCAGCTCCTGGATGCCCTGGATTATCCGGCGCCATCGGCGGGTCTCGTTTATCAGCCCGACACGACGAAAAAAGGCCATGAACGCCTCCTGGCCGTCCTGTCCCGGACCGAACCGATTGACGATGCCTGGACGGCTGGTCTAAAAGCCTTACAGGCCCGGATAGCATCGACGGAAAAGGTCGCAGCTCCGGATCCGGAACAGGCCAAACGGTATCAGCGCGTGTACGACTATCTCTTTTACCGGCAGCTCGAGTCCTTTGCAGACGTCCCTTCTGACGTCCTCGCCACCTATGCTGCACGTAACACGGACTTCATCGGCCTTGCCGCTGCCGTAACGGGCAATCTGCCTGAAGCCGTGCGCCGCTGGTCGGAACAAATTGAATATGATACGGACAACGTGGCCCTTCTCAAGGAAGCGGCAGCGGCCGGAGAATTTTGACTTTTCCGGCATTTCGTGCCAGCTTTTGCCACTTTGCCCGTCCTATCGAAATAGGCGCGTCTTTCGTGCTACACTAGAGAAAAATCCATGATTCATCAAAGGAGGTCCTTCTCTTGATCATAGCCGAAGACGCGCCTATTCGCGTACTCATCCGCAACCATTTAGATTTCAAAGGCAAGGTCAGCCGTAAACGCTACCTGCACTTCCGCCTGTTCAGTATCCTGCCCATCTGCCTCATCATCTGGCTCCAGCACCTGGCCTCGCAAGGCGGCCCGGCGGCCCTGGAATACACCATCGCCTCGTGCCTCATCGCCATCCTCCTCATCCCTGTCGACTTCTCCTATATGATACGCCGCTACCATGACCTGGGGAAATCCGGCTGGTACTGTATCATCAACGTCCTGGCCCGAAACATCTGGTTCGCCGCCCTGGCCGTCGAAATTTTCCTCTGCTGGAAAGAGAAAATAGAGTAAGGGGCTGATGGCCCCGCAGACCGCAGTTCGCAGGCCGCCTCGGATTCAAATGCCGCTGCGCGGTAACAGATTCAAATTGACGACATCGCCTCGAGTAACCCTCGGCTCGTGAAAAAAATCGTGGCTCGTGGTTCGTGGTTCGTGGCTCGTAAAAGCCCGCCACTATACTCGAAAAGGCTGTGATGAAATCTCGCAACGGGCCGCACAAGGCTCCCTTTATAGGGGAGCTGGCCGCCAAAGGCGGTCTGAGAGGTTAAAGGTCGTCCCGCCGTGAATCCTGGGCACAGCCGGAATTTATGACGAGTGGCACGCGGTCGTAATACCAAAATAAAAAAGGGCTTGTCGCACGACGACAAGCCCTTTAAAGTTGCTAGTGGCTAGCAGTTAGTTGTTAGCGGATGGCTTTAAATTTGAAAGTTTTCTCTGCAAACTACAAACTCGGTGCTACAAACTATAACGTAAATGGGGCCTCGCATGACGGAAGAAACCTTCATGCGACAGCCCCTTTTTTTACGGCTGCGGGATATGCTGAGCCAGGTCTTTGGTCATTTCTATGTGTTCAAAGTATTTATGGGTCTTCCACAGGAGCGCACTGAAGGCGCTGAAGGTCAGGCGGAACCGGAAGTGTTTGAAGCTTATAGGGCCTTCAAACATGGGGACGCGGTCCAAGTCGTATGGATCGTCCCAAGGGAAGTCGCGGCCTGTATCTACGGTGAAGGCGTAGCGGTAGCCGGCGCCTCTCGTTTCTTCCATGACCATATCGTTATATTTGCCTTCCGGGAAGGCGATGAAATGACAGGGCTTGCCCGTCATTTTTTCGATGATGTCTTTCGAGTCCTGCAGTTCATGACGGACTCCGGCCCGGTCGAAGCTGGTCAGGGGTTTATGACTGATGGTATGGGACCCAAATTCCATGCCGTCGGCAGCCATTTCCTTGACCTGGTCCCAGGTCAGGTAGCCCGGCGTATCCATGAGGTTGATGATCAGGAATATCGTGCCGCGCATGTTATATTTCTTCAGGATGGGATAGGCTTCTTCGTAATTGTCGACGTAGCCGTCATCAAAGGTGATGAGGACCGGCCGGTCCGGCAAATCGCCTTCGCCGCGCATGTAGGCATCGAATTGTTCCAAGGTAATGGAATGATAGTCGTTGTCGTGCAGATATTTCATCTGTTCGTCAAAATTAGCTGGCTTCATGGTCAGCACGGTATTGAATTTATTATTGACCTGATGATAATTCAGGACCGGGACGCCTGTCAGGTGATAGTTCGTCGACCCGAAATACCAAAAAGCAAAGATACCGATGAGGAGGACCAGGACGGTAAGGATGACGCCGATGATCCACGAGCATATTTTTTTCACCATAAGACTTCCTTTATTTTGTTACGTTTTTCAGGGTCTTGACGAAATGGTTCTCAGTCAGCCATTTTTCATCGCCTTTTTCCAGAGCTTCTTTCAGCTCTTTGATACAGATATTTTCCATATGGATCGTTTCGATGGTCGTCGTCATGTATTTCGTTTCTTCATACATGTAATCATCCAGTTCCTGTTTGACCAGGACATCTTTCAGTTCAAAGAGCAGGTCTTCCGATTCCTGCTGGATAGCCAGCAGTTCCGTCCAATGATTGTATTCTTCTTCAGTCAGGACAAATTCACCGTACATATCCGTCACCAGCTGTTCCTGGGAACAGAGAATCTGTTTGGCATAATCTACTCCCGTAGAGCGGTCATAGACGTGGAGTTCACGGTTTTCTCCATTTACACTAACGCGCATGGCGTACACCTCCGCTTGAGTTTAATCAAAGTACATACATCCTCTATTATACAGGATTTTGAGAAGACGACAAGGTTTTTTTGGTATAAAAAAGGACTTGCCGCGTAATGGCAAGTCCTTTTTGAGTTTTTAGTTTTCAGTTTGTAGTTTTTACAAACTTCATGCTATAAGCTAATTATGCTTCTACAGGGTATACGCTAACTTTGCGGTTGTATTTACCAGCGCGTTCGAAAGCAACTTTGCCTGCAGCCGTTGCGAACAAGGTATCGTCTTTGCCGATGCCTACGTTCGTGCCCGGATGGAAGTGCGTACCACGCTGGCGAACGATGATGTTGCCGGCTTTAACGACGACGCCGTCATGGCATTTTACACCAAGGCGTTTGGATTCGCTATCACGGCCGTTACGCGTGGAGCCTGTCCCTTTTTTATGAGCGAAAAGCTGTAAGTTGAAATTGAACATTCCGTCCACCTCCTGACGTCTATGAGTCGAGTACGACGTATTCTCCATACTGCCGTACAATTTGTTCCAAACCTGCTACCATAGTCCCTAAGATAATCTGCGACGCTTCGCAGGGCTTTGGGACCTGGACGGATAAGAAGCCATCGTTTACTTCATACGGTACGTCTTGCGAAGCGTACTGCATGAGACCCAACAAGGCAGTCTGCGACAAGGCCGAAACGGCAGCACAGACGATATCGCTGCCGGCTTCGTCATAATCGGCATGGCCGCTTATGGTAAAACCCGTATAGCGATGTTTCTTATCGCGATGCATCGTAATGGTAATCATTAGCCTTCAATCTTTTCGATTGCAACTTTCGTGAACGGCTGACGATGACCCTGACGACGACGGTAGTTGGATTTTGCTTTGTATTTGAAAACGAGGACTTTCTTTTCTTTGCCCTGAGCCAATACTTTTGCAGTTACTTTAGCGCCTTCAACAACGGGAGTACCTACTTTAACATCACCGTCGTTAACGACTGCCAATACCTGGTCGAATACTACGTTGGAATCAACATCGGCATTCAGTTTTTCGACGAAAATGCTGTCGCCTTCCTGGACACGATACTGTTTTCCACCTGTTTTGATAATAGCGTACATGAGTGACACCTCCTCATCAATATACTCGCTGAATACGGCGTCCCTTGCGGGAACTTGCGAGCCTCTCCACGCGGCTTATCCATAGCCACTTATGCTACGACTTCCCTAATATATCATAAATAAGGGGCGATGTCAAGTTTTTTAGTGGCTCGTGGTTCGTGGTTCGTAGGGCCTGGCGGCCCCTACGCATCCTTCCGTTGGTCGGCACTTGACGGGCCCCAAAAGGCCGCAGCGAATTCTGTGTATAGCCGGAGACTCGACAGATAGCTCGTTGTCCGTGGTGCATAAAAACCTGCCATTATATCAGCATGGGCTGTGATGAAATCTCCCTAGCGGGCTCGCCACGTGCGAGCCCCTACGCATACGGCCAGGGGCCGTGTATTTTACGAACTGCGTTCATTTCACACAGCCGAGTCCGAAAAAAAGGGCTTGTCGCATGACGACAAGCCCTTTAAAGTTGTTAGTAGCTAGCAGTTAGTGGTTAGCGGATGGCTTTAAATTTGAAGTTTTTCTCTGCAAACTATTTTCTTAGTTCCCGTTATGGTTGAAGTAATCGGCCAAGCCTTTGACGATGCTTTCAGCGAAGTTCTGCTGCTGGGCGTCGGAGTTGAGGGCTTTTTCTTCACTCGGGTTGGAGATGAAGCCCAGTTCCAATAAGGTGGCCGGCATATTGGTGTGCAAGAGGACGTAGAAGTTGGCCGTCTTGACGCCGCGGTCCGGGAAGTTGGTGGCCTTCATGTTCTGAAGGTGGATGTAGTTGGCCAGGCCGTAATCATAAGGTGTCTTGCTGTTGTAGTAAGCGGTGACACCACCTGCCGACGGGGAATCGAAGGAATCGATGTGGATGCAGACGAAGACGTCGGCTTTGGCCGCATTGGCAATGTTGCAGCGGGCCTGCAATTCTTCGACAGCGCCGTCATAAGGCGCATAGACGTCGACGTCGGTCGTGCGGGTCATGATGACATTGGCTCCGGCAGCACTCAATAAGGAAGCGACTTTCTTGGAAATGGCCAAGGTAATGTCTTTTTCCTTGGAATAGGCGCCGACAGCACCGGAGTCTGAACCGCCGTGGCCGGGGTCGATGGCGATGGTCTTGCCCTGGAGGCCCTTGGTCAGGCTGTAAGTCTTGCTGCTGCTATAGGCCGGGACATTGGCAGCCGGCTGTTTGGTGGCCGACGGTTTCCAGCTCTGAGTCGGCTTGGTCGCCCCTTTGATGCCGATATTGGTATCGCCCCAATGGCTCCACTGTTTGAGCTTGCCCGACTTATCGTTGATGTCGATGACGACGCGGCTCGACGCTTTGCTGTTGGTAGCGCCCGGCAAGGTAAAGACTTTGACGTCATTCTTGGTGACGGCCCGGGGAACCTTGATGGTCACGTCCGTACTCGACGAACGGGGCGATAAGGTGACGCGGGAAATGACGTTGCTGTTGGGCTTATAGCTCTTGGCCACGTTCTTGCCTACGCCGGTATTGGGCAAAGTAACGAAAACGTACTCACCGGAGTTGTCGATGTACAGCTTGGGATTGACCTTGCCGTTGACATCGAGGACGGTCCGGACGAAAGGTGTATTGGCATCCGTCCGCGTAGCCGTACGCACATTGGTGATTTCCGGTTTGGAAGCTGCCTGGGCCGATACGAAAGGTATGAGGCACACGAGCAGTAAAAGCGGAAGTATCCATATTTTTTTCAACACGCTTATCTTCTCCTTTGCGATCCTAATCTTTTTCAACTTATTTATTATACAACTAAACCGGCGTAATTGGCAATCGTTTTCTGTAGGAGCGACCACGTGGGGCGCCCGTTCACGCAAATTTGGTTCACCAGTATTTCACATGTACCCGGCGGGCTCGCCACATGCGAGCCCCTACAAAAAACATAATGTAAAGCAAAAGGGACCGCCCATGATGACAGATGCCTTCATGAGACAGTCCCTATAAAACAACTTCTATGAGACAACCTCTCAGACCGCTTTCAGCGGTCAGCTCTCCTATGAGGCGAGCCTTTTAGAACAGGAAGTTGATTTCTACATCGGTGAATTCGTCAGGGTCAGCGGCATTGCCGTGTTTGGTCTGCGTACCAAAGGTCTGGGCTGCCGTGAGGATGACGTTCTTGGCCAAGGTGTAGTCGATGCCGACGCCCCAGGATTTGACGTTGTCCAGGACGCTGTCATCACGCCAGGAGTTGGTCGCACCACCGAGGAGAGCGCCTTTATCGGAGTTGAGGTATTCAACCCAGGCATCCCAAGAGCCACGAGCGTCACTGTCAGCGGAACCGTAAGTCAGTTTGCCGATCCATACTTCCGGATCTTTCGTATTCCCTGCTTCGAGGTAGCTATTGTTGCTGTTGATTTTTTCATAGTTAGCCAAAGCGTTCCATTTGCCGAAGTTGACGCTTGCATAAGCACCCCAGAGGTCATCCGCAGCAAAGCCGTCGCCATACTTTTCGTCACCTTCGCCGCCAGCTACGGTGAAGTCATTATAATAGACGCCGACTGCCGAACCGGCTGCCCGGCCGCCGCCGAAGAAGCCTTCTAATTCGCCATAGCCGGTCTTGACGCCATCCATGTCATCTGTACCAGCGAGGAGGTCGCCGGCTTTGAATTTACCATAGCCAGCCGTAGCTGCGAAGTGGTCGTTCGTGTATTTCAATTCAGCCCGGTCAAAGACGTCACCGTACTGGAAGCCGTAGGCGTTTTCACCGCCCAGGACATACGTATCGGTACGGCCGACGCTGAGGTTCCAGTGGTCGCCGCCGAAGTTGTAGTCGACTTTAGCGTCATCGGTGAAGATGTTTTTGTTGTCGCTCGCTGCGCCATTATCGGCGAAGCTGATGTCATCCGTGCTGATGCCGTATGTTACGGTCGTGCGGTCGTTGACTTTGGCGTTGGCGCGGACGCGGACGCGGTAATCCCAAGAAGCATCATTCTTATAGCCAGCTCCGTCGTTGCCGTTCGATTCACCGGAACTCTGGTGCTGGAAGCGGACGCGGGCATCGCCGCTGAGCTTGACGTTGCCTACGCGGTTTTCCAGGGCGCTGACGCGGACGCCGAGGTTGTTCAGTTCGTCAGCGTATTCGTCAGCCAGTTTGTTGATGAGGGCACGCTGTTCGACGGACGCCTTGTCCATGTGAGCCATGGCTTTGGCAACCATTTCAGCGGCTTCATAACGGGTGATGTTGCGGTTGCCCTGGAAATACTGTCCATCGACACCCTGAATGATGCCGGCGTCAGCCAGTTCGACGACGGATTTGTAAGCCCAGCTGTCAGACGGTACGTCGACAAAGGGATTGGCAGCAAAGGCGCAGGCAGCGCCGACAGCCATCATAGCGGCTAAGGAGGTAACGATTTTCTTTTTCATCAATATGACCTTCTTTCTCTGTGTATAAGCCTGTGACAGGGAAATCATAAAGGCCTCCCCTATCCGCTGCGGTCGAGTGTACCTAGTTTCCTCTCGCATCATATAAGGATTCCGCCTATATGGTTCCCTTTGTCACATGGCTTGTTCCAATAAGTACGTAGTTATTATACATTTTATGATATTAGTTGTCAATATCGTGTTTGGAAGTAAAAAAAGAGGCTGTCGCATTAAGACAGCCTCTCCGGCCCTTTGGGCCACCTCCCCTAACAAGGGAGGCTATTCTTCTGTCGGGGGTTTGTACTTCGGCGACATGGGGTTGGTCTGGGGCGTGAGGTTCTTCATGCGGCCCAGCTGGTCGCTCTTGTCGGAGAAGTAGGTGTGCAAGGTAAATTCGGCCATTTCTGACAGCGGTTCATCGAGGAAAGCTTCGTAGAGTGTTTCGATTTCCGGGTTCTGCCAGCTGGCTTTGATATCGGTTTCTTCATCGCTCTTATAAATCGATGCCGTGCGGGCTTCCTGGACTTTCTTGACCTGCGGCAGCTTGACTTTCGGCTGACCGCCGCCGCCGATGCAGCCACCGGGGCAGGCCATGACTTCGATGAAGGAGTAGTCTTCAAAGGCGTCATTCTTAATGAGGTCGTCGATGAAGGCGCGGGCGTTGCCCAGGCCGCTGATGGCAGCGACGTGAAGGACGAAGTGGCCGAAGATGACCGTCGCTTTCTTGACGCCCTGGAGACCGCGGACCGGTTCGAAGGGGATGAAGTCCTTCGGGGCCGGACGGCCTGTGAACATGTGGTATGCCGTGCGGATAGCCGCTTCCATGACACCGCCGGAGTTGCCGAAGATACGGCCGCCGCCGGAGGCTTCGCCAAAAGCCTTGTCGAACTTGCTATCTTCGAGGCTGGCAAAGTCGATGTTTTCGTCCTGGATCCACTGGGCCAGTTCCCGCGTCGTGATGCAGATATCGGTATCGCGGATTTCCGGTTCATCCCAGAAGAGGCCGGAAGCGCTCAGTTCAGGACGGCGGATTTCGGCTTTCTTCGCCGTGCACGGCGTAACGCAGACGTTGACGATTTTCTTGGGGTCGATGTTCTTCTGCTGGGCGAAATAGGTCTTGATGACCGGGCTGAGGATACTGATGGGGCTCTTCGTCGAAGACAGATGCTGGAGCAGGTCCGGATAGAAGGTTTCCGCAAATTCGACCCATGCCGGGCAGCAGCTGGTGAACTGCGGAATAGGGATTTCTTCCGATTGCAGGCGGTGCAGGAGTTCCGTCGCTTCTTCCATGATGGTCAGGTCGGCACCGAAATCGGTATCGAAGACATAGTCCGCACCGAGTGTACGCAGGGCTGCGACCATCTTTCCTTCGACGAACGTACCGGGGTCCATGCCGAAGGCTTCGCCTAAGCCGACGCGGACAGCCGGAGCCGTCTGGAAGATGACGATCTTTTCAGGGTCTTTCAGGGCCGCCTTGACTTTGTCCACATCGTTGACTTCGACGATGGCACCAAAGGGGCAGGCAGACGAACACTGGCCGCAATGTACGCAGATGGGCATGTCCCCTGTACTGGACAGGGAGTAGTAGTCCAACACAGTCTGTGTGTCGGCACAGGCCCGGCGACATAAGGTGCAGTTCTTACACTTCGTTACGTCAAATTGAACGGCACAGTTGTGTTCATCAATGGGAACACGACGGTCAATTTTTTCAAAACGGGAATGAAATTCAGGCATATGCAGATACTCCTTTTCGGTCAGAAATTCAGTAAGTGTAACTAACAGTAACTATGTAACATTTTATCACAAACTTCATTACCTATAGGATAATACAAAGTGCCATAGATTTCCATTACTTTTGTGTAATTCATCTACCCTTTTTACCATATATTCTATGCTTTTTTGTAATATATAGGTAAATTTGTCATCGCCTATGCCTTTAAGTCCTCTAATTCACACCATCTTTCTGTCAGCGCATCGACTTTCTCCTGGGTTTCCTTCTGTTCCGACAGCAGCGACTCCACTTCTTCATAATTGCTCCCCGCCGCGGCAATGGCCGCATTGAGGCCCTTGAGCATGGCTTCGTAGCGCGGCAGTTCTTCCGTGATGCGCCGCAGTTCTTCTTCCTGCCGCGACGTCAGGCCGGCTTTTGTTTTGGCTGGCGTAATATTCGTTTTAGTAATAGAAGGTGCAGTGGCCTTTTCACCTTTCTTTTCCTGGTGATGGCTGTATTTTTCCTCCAAGTATTCGCTATAGTCACCATAAAAGCGGTCCCAGGTCCCCTTTTCTAATGTGAAAAGTTTATCAACCACCCGGTCCAGGAAGTAGCGGTCATGCGATACGACGAGGACCACGCCCTGGAAGGTGTCGAGGTAGCGTTCGAGGACGGTCAGCGTCGGGATGTCCAGGTCGTTCGTCGGTTCGTCCAGGAGGAGGACGTTGGGCTGGTCCATGAGCAGGCGCAGCAGGTACAGGCGCCGCCGTTCGCCGCCGCTCAGCTTGGCGATGTAGGTGTACTGCATCTCTTCGGTGAACAGGAACTGGTCCAACAGGCGCGTCGCCGAGATGCGCTGGCCGAACTGATTGGTCACGAAATGGCCGTGTTCCTGGACGTAATCGATGACCCGCATGCCTTCGTCGAACTGGGGCAGCTGCTGAGTGAAGAAGCCGAAGCGCACGGTCTGGCCGATGGTGACCGTCCCGGCTGTCGGCGCCAGCTGGCCTGCCAAGACTTTGAGCAGTGTCGACTTGCCGACGCCGTTCTCACCGATGATGCCGATGCGGTCATGCTTGACGACGTGATACGTCACGTGCTGGAACAGCGGGCGGGCCGGGTCGTAGCCAAAGGCCATGTCGTCGATGTCGATGATAGTCTTGCCCAGGCGGACAGACGTATCGAACATTTCCACTTCGCCAATGGGTTTGCCCGCTTCGATGGCGCAGAGCTGTTCATACCGTTCCTTACGGGCCTTCTGCTTGGTCGACCGGGCCTGGGCGCCGCGCTGGATCCAGGCTTTTTCCCGGCGGATGAGGTTGCGCCGTTTGGCTTCGCTCGCTTCTTCCCGTTCCAGCCGGGCCTGGCGCTGTTCCAGGTACTGGCCGTAATTGCCGACGTAGGTATAGACGTGGCCCCGGTCGAGTTCGATCATGGAATCGGCGACGCAGTCCAGGAAGTAGCGGTCATGCGTGCTGAGGAGGATGGCCGCCTTGCTGTCGCGCAGGTATTCTTCCAGCCACAGGATGGTCTTGTCGTCGAGATGGTTCGTCGGTTCGTCCATGATCAGCAGGTCGCAGGGCATGATCAGGGCCCGGGCCAGGCCCAGGCGTTTGCGCTGGCCGCCGGATAATTCGTCGACGGACTGGGAAAAGTTGGAAATGCCCAATTTACTGAGAATGATCTTGGCATGGGCTTCCAGTTCCCACGCCTGCTGTTCGTCCATTTCGGCGCTGAGGGCGACGACAGCCGCATCATCATCGCGCTGGACCGCTTCTTCGTAGCGCTGGAGGAGCTTCATGACCGGCAGGTCGCCGTCGAGGACGCTTTCCAGGACCGTATGGCCCGCGACGAACTGCGGTTCCTGCGGCAGGTAATGGATGCGCGCCTTGGGATTGCGCCAGATGTCGCCGCTGTCCGTGTCGGTCAGGCCGGCAATGATTTTCAAGAGTGTCGTCTTCCCGGCACCGTTGAGGCCGATGAGGCCCAGTTTCTGACCGCCGTCGATGGCAAAGGTCACGTCGTCGAAGAGGACCCGCAGGCCGTAAGATTTCTTTACATGTTCTACTGTCAATATATTCATTATATGCTCTTCACTTTCTCTGTAGATTTGTCTTTACCGTATCACACATCACATCAAACGTCAAACATCAAACCCTAAGAGCAACCCCTCCGGCCCTCTGGGCCACCTCCCCTATTAAGGGAGGCTTTCCCCTTGCCAACAGCCCCCACGGGTGTACAATATAAAGAATAGATAAAACACAAAAGGATGTGACGGATCGTGAAAGAAGTCAAAGAAAAGAAAAAGCCGATTTTATTCTACTATATCGTCGCTTTGGCTGTCATTTTCATATTCAACGCCATTGCCCGGCCGTACTACGACTCGCAGAGCGTGAAACAGGTCGACTACGGGACGTTCATGAACATGACCGAAGACGAACAGATTGCCGACGTCCAGATTGAAGAAAACCAGATTCTCTTCAAGGACAAAGACGGCAAGGAATACCGCACGGGCGTCGTCAACGACCCGCAGCTGACGGAACGACTGCACAAGGCCAAGGTCTCCTTCAACGAAGTCATTAAGGAAAAGGATTCGCCCTTTACGGACTTCCTCATCGCCTGGATCCTGCCGATCCTGATTTTCTTCGGCATCGGCCACTATTTCAACCGCAGGCTCATGAACCGCGGCGGCGGCAATTCGCTCATGTTCGGCGCCAAGAACCAGGTCAAGGTCTACGTCCCGTCGGCTAACGGCATCCATTTCGATGACGTCGCCGGTGAAGATGAAGCCAAGGAAAACCTGTCGGAAATTGTCGATTTTCTCCACCATCCCGATAAATACGCCAAAATCGGGGCCAAGATGCCCAAAGGCGTCCTCCTCGTCGGCCCGCCGGGCACCGGCAAGACCATGCTGGCCAAAGCCGTCGCTGGCGAAGCCGGTGTACCCTTCTTCCCCATTGCCGGTTCGGAATTCGTGGAAATGTTCGTCGGCATGGGGGCTTCCAAGGTCCGCGACCTCTTCCAGCAGGCCAAACAGAAAGCGCCGTGCATCATCTTCATCGATGAAATCGACGCTATCGGTCAGAAGCGTACAGGCAATGCCATGGGCAACAGCGAACGGGAACAGACGCTGAACCAGCTGCTGACGGAAATGGACGGCTTCAACGCCGACGACAACGTCGTCATCCTGGCAGCGACGAACCGGCCGGAATCGCTGGACCCGGCCCTGCTGCGGCCAGGCCGTTTCGACCGCCGCGTCCCTGTCGAACTGCCGGACCTGGCAGGCCGTGAAGCCATCCTCCAGGCCCATGCCAAGAAAGTCGTCCTCGGCGACGACGTCGATTTCCACACCATCGCCCGCATGGCTGCCGGAGCTTCCGGGGCCGAACTGGCCAATATCGTCAACGAAGCGGCTCTGCGCGCTGTCCGCGACCACCGCGATGCCGTCAGCCAGGCTGACCTGGAAGAAAGCATTGAAGTCGTCATCGCCGGCTATCAGAAGAAGAACGCCATCTTGTCGGACGATGAAAAGAGGACCGTCGCTTACCACGAAATCGGCCATGCGCTGGTCGCTGCCCTCCAGACCCATTCGGCACCGGTCCAAAAAATCACCATCATCCCCCGCACGTCAGGCGCCCTGGGCTACACCATGCAAGTCGACCAGCAGGATAAATACATCCTGTCCCGGGAAGAACTGGAAAATAAGATTGCCACCCTCACCGGCGGCCGGGCTGCCGAAGAAGTCGTCTTTAACCAAGTCACGACAGGCGCTTCGAACGACATCGAACAGGCGACCAAGCTGGCCCGGGCCATGATCACCCGCTACGGCATGACGGACGAATTCGATATGGTCGCCATGGAAACGGTCACCAATAAATACCTCGGCGGCGATACGTCCCTGGCCTGCGCGCCGGAAACGCAGAAATACATCGACGCCAAAGTCGTCTCCGTCGTCAAGGAACAACACGCCAAGGCCAAGAAAATCCTGGAAGACCATCGCCCGGCCCTGGATGCCCTGGCCAAGTACCTCTACGAAAAAGAAACGATTACGGGCAAAGAATTTATGGATATCCTGAAAGCGCAGGCCGCAGATCGTGGCTAGTGGCTCGTGGCTCGTGATTCGTGGTTTGTGAAAGCCTCCCTTGATAGGCCCTTTTTGGCCCGTCAGGCGTTGACCGCGGGGAAACGCAGGACGGCTGCCAAAACGGAGAGCCGGGCTGGAGGTGGCCCGACGGGCCGGAGAGGTTGGCGGCTGACACTTCACTATATACAAGGTTAGGTAAATGTGCTAAAATTAGTTGTTATGTTGGTAAAAATTCTATAGAGTTAAGGGGTTATCATGGCAAACAAGTTTATCTCCGGCACATTGATCCTGACCTTGTCAGGCTTTGTCGTCAAAGCCATTGGCAGTATCAACTGGATCATCTTGTCCCGTATTCTCGGCGGTGAAGGCATCGGCATCTACCAGATGGCCTTCCCGATTTACCTGCTGGCACTCGATATTTCCAGTGCCGGCCTGCCGATCGCAATTTCCATCATCACAGCTGAAAAAGTAGCGAAACAGGACTATTTCGGCGCCCAGCGCATTTTCCACGTGTCCCTGTCCATGCTGTGTACGACGGCGCTCTTTTTGAGCATCCTCATGTTCTTCGGCTCCAGCTTCCTCATCGATGAACACATCATCCGCGAAAGCCGGGCCTATTATTCACTCATCGCCCTGGCACCGGCCATCTTCTTCACGACGATCATCGCCGGTTACCGCGGCTACTTGCAGGGCTGGCAGCAGATGACGCCGACGGCGATTTCCCAGATCGTCGAACAGCTGGTCCGCGTCGTCGTCATGCTCGGCTTCGCCGCCCTCCTCCTGCCGTACGGCCTCGATTATGCTGCCGGCGGTGCCAGTCTCGGTGCCGGCGCCGGCGGGTTTGCGGCCTGGCTGGTCCTGGTCTATTACTACTATAAACTGAAGCGGTCCCTCCCCGTCGGCGGGCCGACGTTCGAACAGGAAAGCATCAAACACATCTTGAAGCGCCTGGTCATCCTGGCCATCCCCATTTCCCTGTCGAGCATCATGCTCCCCGTCGTATCCAACCTGGACCTGCTCATCGTCCCGCGGCGGCTGGAAGTGGCTGGTTATTCGACCCATCAGGCCACGGAACTGTTCGGCTACTTAACGGGCATGTCCGTACCGCTCATCAACTTGGCCACTATCCTGACGGCGGCCATGGCCATGAGCCTGGTACCGGCCATCAGCCACAGCTTCACCTTGAAGGAATACGATGAAATCCGCGAACGGACGGCGACGTCCATGCGCATTTCCTTCCTGGTCACCATTCCGTTCAGCGTCATCCTCTACGTCATGGCCGAACCGATCGTCACCTTCATCTACAATGCACCGGCCGCGACGGAAGCGACGCGGGCTGTGGCCATCGCCATCTGCTTCTTAGGCTTGCATCAGATTTCGACGGCCATCCTTCAGGGCCTGAAGAAGCCGAAGATCCCGGTCATCAACATGGCTGTCGCCTGTGTCGCCAAGGTCCTGTGCAACTGGTTCCTGGTCGCCATCCCGACCTTGGGCATCACCGGGGCTTCCTATGCGACGGTGGCCGACATCGGCGTCGCCGCCGTCCTCAACATGTTCTTCATTTACCGTAAAATCGGCTACGTCATCGACGTCAAAGTCGTCTTGAAAAACATCGTCTCCGCCGCCATCATGGGCGTCGCCATGTATTTCATGTACGCTTTCCTCTTCCCCTACCTGGGACTCTTCCTGGACCTCTTCCTGACCTGCATCGTCGGGTCGGCCATCTACATCGGCTGCATGGTCCTCAACGGAGGCGTCACCAAAGAAGACGCTGCCAAAATGCCCCTTATCGGACGATTTTTCTAGAAAAAAAGCGCTGTCTTTACGACAGCGCTTTTTTTAGTGGTTCGTGACTAGCCACGAGCCACGAACCACTAACAACTTCTATATTTATCCACAAAGCGGGCCATGCGTTTCAGGGCTTCCTGGATGGTGTCCATGCTGGCGGCGTAGGAGATGCGGACGAAGCCTTCGCCTTGGGCGCCGAAGGCCGTACCCGGGACGACGGCGACTTTTTCTTCCTGGACCAGTTTTTCACAAAATTCGGCCGACGTCATACCCGTGCAGCGGATATCCGGGAAGATGTAGAAAGCCCCTTTCGGTTCAAAGACGGGCAGTCCCATATCGCACAGGCCTTTATAGATGACTTTGCGGCGGCGGTCGTATTCCTGGCGCATGGCTTCGACGTCATCATCACATTCCTTGAGGGCCGTGATGCCGCCGACCTGGGCCGTCGTATTGGCACACATGATGGCGTACTGATGGAGCTTCAAAATAGGCGCCAGGCCTTCCCGCGGGGCACAGACATAGCCCAGGCGCATACCGGTCATGGCATAGGCCTTGGAAAAGCCGTTGAAGATGACCGTCCGTTCGCGCATGCCCGGCAATTTGGCAAAGGATGTGAATTTGGCATCGCCGTACATGAGTTCACAATAGATTTCATCGGACAAGACGATGAGGTCGTGTTCTTCGGCAAATTTGGCAATGGGCATCAGTTCTTCGGCAGACATGACCGTCCCTGTCGGGTTGTTGGGATAGCCGATGACGATGGCCTTGGTCTTGGGCGTGATGACTTTTTCCAAGGCTTCGACAGTCAATTTGAAGTCGTGTTCCGGATAGGTCGGCACGAAGACCGGCGTCCCGCCGGCCAGTTCGACAGACGCCGGATAGGCGACATAGGCCGGGTCGGGGATGATGACTTCATCGCCCGGTTCGGTAATGGCCAAAAGGGCCATGGCCAGGCCTTCGGAGACGCCAACGGTGACCAGGATTTCGTCTTTTGGGTCATAATGGACGCCATAGCGCTTTTCAAAGTGCTGGCTAATGGCTTCACGGAGCTCCATCATGCCTGAATTGCCGGTATAACTCGTTTCCTTGGCATCGAGGCTGGCCTTCATGGCGTCCAGGACCTTGTCTGGTGCGGCAAAATCTGGTTCACCGATACTCAGGGACAAGACCCCTTTGACCTGAGCCGCAATATCGAAGAACTTGCGGATCCCCGAGGGTTTGATGGCTTTGACATTAGCCGCTGTTTTGTTATTCCAATCCATAATACAACACCGCCTTTTTTATGATTATTTTGCATTTATGTATGCATGTATCTTATATACAGTATACCACTTGCAACAAAATCATGGAAGGGATAAAAAAAGGATTGCTGCTGACGCAGCAATCCTTTTTCGTGGTTCGTTTGTCGTTCATCGTTTGTCGAAGATTCACACAAATACTGAATAAGGCTATTCACAGGATTCAGGCGGGCCGCCGACTATGGCGGCCCCTACATCGATGAACGGCCTACGATGAACGATTTCTTACGGTTTATCAAATAAATATTCTTCGCGGCCGACGACTTTGCCGTTCTTCATGTAGACGCGGGGGACGCGGCGCGAGATGTCGCACATGATTTCGTAGTTGATGGTGCCGCAGGCGGCGGCGATTTCTTCGATGGGGATGAAGCTGTCGCCTTGGCGGCCGAAGAGAACGACTTCGTCACCGGCATGAACATTGGCTTCGCCGCTGACATCGATCATGCATTGGTCCATGCAGATGGCGCCGACCTGGGGGACGCGGTGGCCATGATAGAGGACGTCGACTTTCCCCGACAGGATGCGCGAATAGCCATCGGCATAACCGACAGGCAGGGTCGCGATTTTCCGGCGCGACGGTGCCGTATAATGGCGGCCATAGCTGACCGTCGCCCCGGCGTCGATGAGTTTGACATGGGCAATGCAGCAGCGCAGGGACATGACCGGCCGCAGGTCATAGGGCTTGATATCGACATCCGGCGACGGTTCGCAGCCGTACATGATGATGCCCGGCCGGACCATGTCACAATAGTATTCCGGCAGTTCCAGGGCAGCCGCACTGTTGCAGCAGTGGCGCAGGGCGATGTGGATGCCTTCTTCTTCCATGCGCTTGCACATCCAGCGGAAGTGGCCGTACTGTTCGCGCGTAAAGGTCTTGTCCTTGATATCGGAGACGGCAAAATGAGTGAACATGCCGCGGATCTCGATGTTGGGCAGGGCGGCGATGGCCTTGATTTCAGAGACGCTAAATTCATTGACCTGGAAACCGACGCGGCTCATGCCCGTATCGACGGCGATGTGGACGCGCAAGGTCTTGCCCAGGCGCTGGGCTTCCTGCGAGAAAAATTCAGCGTTCTTCAAGTTGAAGACGGCCGGTTCGATGTCATAGGTCAGGAGTTCTTCCGTCCGCCGGGCATCGGTATGGCCGAGGATGAAGATTTCCTTGTCGATATGCGCGTAGCGGCGAAGTTCGACGGCTTCGTCCAGGCTGGATACGGCAAAACAATCGGCGCCGTTTTCGGCAAAGGTCTTGGCCAGTTCGACGCTGCCGTGACCGTAGGCATTGGCCTTGACGACGGCGGCAATCTTGACGTCAGGACCGACGTGTTTGCGGATCTGGCGCATATTGTGAGCGGCTGCGTCCAGGTCGATCTGGGCCCAGACGGCGCGGCGCGTAAAATTCATGGTACTTTCATATGCATTCATCGTTATCGCCTTCCTATAGGGAATGTCATTTACATTTCACTATCATAGCACAGCCCTTATAGGCCGTCAATCAACCGGCACAGGCCGTCCATGACCTTTTCTTCCCAAATATAATTGCGGCTGAACTGACCGGCACTGCGCGGGTCGTCGTCTTCGGCCAGGGCCTCCCCATTCATGACATAGGCAAAGCCGCTTCCCGTCCCGGGACGGATGAAAAGGCCCGATAAGAGGCCAAAGGCCTGGCCCGTATGGCCCCATAAATCGATGGCCTTGGTACGGCAGCAGCGGGCCGGCCCTCTGCCGTCGACGAAGAACTCGCCCAGGCCATAGGTCAGCAGGGTCTGGCCGCACGTATCGCCATTGTGGCCGTCATAGGTCCATTGCGGGCTGAACATGGCCTGGAGCGAAGCGGGCCGGAGGACCTGCCGCCCGGCGTAACGGCCGTCGTGAAGAAGCATCGCCAGGACGTGGCCCAATTCTTTCAGGGACAGGCGCAGGCCGCCTTGGGGAGAAAAAATCGTCGCATTGGTCCCAGGCTGATAACCGGCCAGGTCGTAAGTCTGACAGACGTCCTGGGCATAGGGATTCTGCAAGGACAGGGTCTCCCTTGGCGGCTGGACACCGCCAAAATCGTCCATAATCCCCTGCCAGGGGCCTTTTTCCTCCCACCGGCCCTGTCTATCCTGCTTGCGGTAAATCGTCCCTAAGCGGGCGAACTCAGGCGCTTCCAGGTTGCCCGGCACGTAATCAGCCCGGCATTCCAGGTCCTTCAGGATATGGGTCTTCTGATACTGGTCGAAACGCTGGCCCGTCACGGCTTCGATGACCGTCCCCAAGAGGCCGTAGTTGAGGTTGCAATAGGTGAAATAGGCGCCCGGTGCCTGTCCGGCCGGCGCGAAATGGGCGCCGCCTTCCCAATAGGGACTGCCTGGCCTAAAGAAGGCCCGGACGCTGACGGATGGCGGGATACTGTAGACTTTGCCGTCGCGCAGGCCCGACGTATGAGAAGCCAGGCTGCGGAGCGTAATGGGCATGTCGGGATACGACGGATGGCGCAGGCGAAAGCCGAGGTACTCGCTGACATCCTCGTCGAGGGACAGCTTCCCTGCTTCGGCGAGCTGCATAATCGTAAAGACCGTGAACATCTTGGAGACGGACGCCATGCGGAAACGGCTGTCTTCCGTCATGGGCCAGGTCTGTGCCCCGGCCATGCGGCGGATACCGCCGGCAAAGCGGTAGACCTCACGGCCGCCGGCATAGGCCAGGACGGCCAGGCCGGGCACGCAGGTCCCGCTGTCGCCAATAAGGGAGGCAAAATAGCCATCCCAATCCCTTCGCTTCATAATAGCTCCTTTCGGGTGCAAAAAAGGACTTGTCGTCGTACGACAAGCCCTTTTGAGTTTGAAGTTGTTTCTTACCCTTTATAATTTTCCGGATAGATTGTGATGTCGTAGTGGTTCTTGTCCCATTCGTGGGTAATCTGGTGTTTATACGGCGACAAGGCGTTGATGAGGACTTCGTAGGCTTTGGTGCCCTGGTAGATGCCATCATCGGAGATGTCGACTTTATAACCATTTTCATGGGAATAGATACCGCTGGCGTGGTAACCGCTTTCGGCACCGCCGGTAATGACGAAGGAAATGCCGGCCTGGCGGGCTTCCGTATTCAGACGGTCCAGGAAGGCGATGGTCGAGCTCTGGAAATGAGCCGTATCGGTCGTCCAGTTGCTGTCCCACGGCGTATCCATGCCTTCAGTGCTGCTCCACTTGCGCAGGTTGCTCTTGCCGAAATCACGGCGGTACGCATAGGCGTCGGCAATGGCCGCATCATACGAGTCATGCTGGTACTGATACTGGTACTGGTCTTCATATTTCTGACGGTTCCAGGCCGTGACCGGCGTAGCCATGTGCTGCGATTCGGCATAGTGGTACTTGACAGTGTCGGGCGTAATCGTCCCGGGGTTGTCGATATTAGAAAAGGCCGATGCCGGAATCAGGGCGTGGACGCGGTCCCGAAGGCGGTCACCGATCTTATCGGAGTTTTTATTTTCAGTGGTTTTATCTTTCTTTTTGGCTTTGTCCTGTGCCTGTACCTGAGCCATGGCAGCGACGGCCGGAGATACGGTTTCCGCATCTTTGACCTGTGCAGCCGAAGCCGTGACGGTTCCCATAAGACAGCAGAGAAACAGAATGGTAATGATAGACTTCTTCATTAAATTCCCCCTTAAAATACTGAAATTATGTGTATGACATTTACTTGTTTTCACGAACAACATTTCAATTATATCATATTCAGGGGAATTTGAAAAGTCCAGTTACGAACCCAGGAGCTCGCGCTGCTCGATTTCCTGGGCCGCTGCTTCATCCTGGTCAGCTCTCTTCGTATCGCCTAACTTGCGCCAGACCTGGCTGCGCAGGCGATAGCCGTCTTCATAGGGCTTGATGGCCAGGGCCTGGCTCAGGTACTGCACCGCCCGCCGGTAGTCGCCCTGGTCTATGGCCAGTTGGCCCAGACTGTCGTAGACGGCCAGCTTATCGTCATCATCTGTCGCCAGGCGGATGGACTGGTCGTAGTCCCGTTTGGCCAGGTCGAATTGTTTCAAGTGGCGGTAACATTCGCCGCGGTTGTTGTAATCCATAGCCGTTTCCTTCAGTGCCAGGGCTCTGGTCAAGTCGGCAATGGCCAGCTCATCCTGACCCATCTTGGCATAGACCAGGCCCCGTTCGGAATAGACCCGGCTGTCGTCGGGATGGCGTTTCACCGCTTCCTGGAGCAGGGCCAGGGACTGGTCATAGAAACCGGCTTCTTCGGCGACGGACCCGGCCAGGAAGTAATCGCCGCGGTGCATGAGTTCGTACATGACGCCGACATGGCGGCTCCGATCGGCCAATTTCTTATCGCCTTTCTTTTCATAGACCAGGCTTTCGAGGAAATAATTATGCGGGAAGGCCGGCGCCAGCTTTTCACCCTGCTTGAGGTCGGCCAGGGCTTTGTCGTAGGCTTCTATGGCCGTATAGGCCCGGGCCCGATTGAAATACATCAGTCCCTGCAGGTGATCCCCGTTCTGGCTCAGGGACAAGGCCTTGGTATAATCGTTGACAGCCAGCTGGTATTCTTTACGCTGTTCATAGATAGCGCCGCGGTTGAAATAATGGAAGGCTGCGCCCGGTTCCAGGGAAATGGCCTTGTCACAATCGGCCAGGGCCTGGTCATAGCGTCCCAAAAGGGCGTAAATAGCGCTGCGGCGGTCGTAGGCATCGGCATCGCCGGGATGGGCTTCGATCTGGCCGTTGACGATCTGCAGGGCCTTGTCATAATCCTTGGCCCGGACGGCCTGCAACAGGTCGCTTTTCCCATCGGTCTGCAAGGCGATGGCTCCTCCGCCCGCGCCTTCCGGTATCTTCTCATCGTTAGCCAGGGACAGGCAGGGAACGGCCAAAAAGCATGAAATCAGCCCGGCTAAGATACATTCTTTCCATCGTCTCATAACGAGCCCCCTATCTTTCGGAATTTGCTTTACTTTATAAATTTCGACACAGGCCCGCCAAAATCCTGCTAACAAATGAAAATAATATGCTATAATGAAGAAAAAATGTAAGGAGAAATATGCATGCAAATATTCAAAGGCAAGGAAAAATCTAAAAAACAGCTGCTAACCCTGGCCTTGATGGGGTTGATGTGTATAGGAGGCAATGCCATGGCCACCCAGGTAAACGTCGACTCGGCGACGAAAGACATGCCGGGAAAAGTAGAAAGCACGAAGCTATCCGTGCCGGTAAAGACACCGGTCATCAATCAGATTTCCGATGTCGTATATGAACAAGTCCCCATGCGGGGCTACCCCAACGTGGCCATGAAGATGGACATCCTTCAGCCGAAATCAGCTGCGAAACTGCCTGCCATCGTTTATGTCACAGGCGGCGGCTTCATCAACGCCAATAAGGACAATGGCATCCAGCTCCGCATGCACCTGGCCGAAGCGGGCTATGTCGTCGCTTCCATCCAGTACCGTGTCGCACCGACGGCCCGCTTCCCGGAACCCCTGGAAGATGTGAAGGCCTCTATCCGCTATTTGAAAGCCCATGCAGACCAATTCGGCATCGACCCGGAACGAATCGGCATCATCGGCGGCAGTGCCGGCGGCTATCTCACGGCGATGGCGGCGACGACCAGCGGCACGAAAACCTTCGACAAAGGCGATAATCTCCAGGTCGGCAGCGACGTCAAAGCCGCCGTCGACCTCTACGGCCTCTCTGACCTGACCCGCATCGGCGATGACTATAATGATTCCGTGAAAAAAGCCCACCGATCGGCCGGCGCCACCGAAGCCCTTTGGGTGAACGGCTCTGCCGTATTCGGCGGCCACGACGGCGGCATCCTGGCCAATCCGGAAGGCGCCCAAAAGGCCAACCCCATCACGTACATTTCCCAGACCAGTGCGCCCCTGCTGCTCATGCACGGCACGAATGACACCGTCGTTTCCCCGAGCCAGACGGACCTGCTCTTCCAGGCCCTCCAGAAACATCATGTCCCGTCAAAACGCTACCTGGTAGAAGGCGCGGCCCATGGCGGCATCTACTGGAACCAAAAAGAAGTACTCGACATCATCACGACCTTCTTCGATTCGTATTTGAAAAAATAGAAAAGAGGCTGTCGCACGTGCGACAGCCTCTTTTCTTATGCTATTTCTGGCAGCACGGAGGCAGTTTCGAGTTGCCTCCCGTTTTTGTTTTGCTGCTGGATGAGCAGCTGCCGGAGCAATGGCTGCAGCAGCTGGTGGTTCCGTTGAACAGACCACGGATATGATGGATGAAGTACGCTACGGCCATGAGGACGACGATAGCGACGATGATGGTTGCAGGACTCATAGATATACCTCCTCCCGGGATTAGCAAATTAGCGATTATTAGTTGTGAGAGCAACCTCTCCGGCCCTTTGGGCCACCTCCCCTATGAGGGGAGGCAGGCCACTAACATTATACGTTATGGAAGGGGTTGTTTCAAGGCTTAGGCGCCGAGGCCGGCCATGAGGGCCAGGTGATAGGTGACGAAGGCCAGGACGTACGAGAGGACGAGGCACATGCCGTTGCTGGCGAGGAGCATTTTCCACGAGCCCGTTTCACGTTTGATGACGGCCATGGCAGCGACGCACGGCATGTAGAGCAGGACGAAGACCATGAGCGACAGGGCGACGGCCTGGTTGAAGTCCGGATCATCTCTGAGGTAAGCGACGAGGCCCGATTCATGAGTATCGTCCCCGCCGACGCTGTAAATCGTACCCAGCGTGGAGACCATGACTTCTTTAGCAGCCGTGCAGGCGATGAGGCCTACGCCGATCTTCCAGTCGAAGCCGAGCGGTGCGATGACCGGTTCTACGAAGTGACCGAGGCGGGCCGCATAGGACTGTTCCAATTTTTCAGCATTCTGCTGATCTTCGAGCTTAGACGTTTCGTCGTCCGCATCGGCTTTGGCATCGAAGAGCGGCAGGGCCTGGGCGAAGACGGCCGGATTCTGTTCCTGGAGATCGGCGAAGCTCTGCGGGTATTTGCCCATGAAGAGGTTATCTTCTGCATTTTCAGAGTCTTTGACCTGGTCTTCAACGGAGCTCAAAGCAGCAGCCGGGTTCAAGGCGTTGCCCGTATCGGCTTCGTTTTCATCGGCTTCGTCAGCGGCTTCATCGGCGGCGGCGACCATGGATTCATACATCTCATTCAAGGCGTCATTGTCTTCGATAGCACTGAGGCCATAGGACTGGAGGATGTCAGATTGTTTCTGTTCCATTTCGGCTGTGACCTGATCTTTAGCGGCATCGAAATCCTGGGAATAATCGACATCCACCGGGTAAGCTGTGAGGAACCAAACCAGGACAGAGGCACCGAGGATGAAGGTACCGGCTTTCTTGAGGTACAAGACCGTGCGTTCCCACATGTGCATGAGGACGCCTTTCAAGGTCGGAATGTGATACGGCGGCATTTCCATGACGAACGGTTCCTGTTCCCCTTTAAAGGTCGTGTGACGGAGGACCAGGGCGACGCAGATGGAAATAACGATGCCTAAGAGGTAAATGCCGAAGAGGACTGTACCGCCGTGGCCGGAAGCGCCGAAGAAAGCAGCGATGAGCAGGGTGTATACGGGCAGGCGGGCGCCGCAGCTCATGAACGGGCAGGCCAGGATTGTGACCAGACGGTCTTTTTCGTTATCCAAGGTACGAGCGGCCATAATGCCCGGTACGTTGCAGCCAAAGCCGAGGATCATGGGGATAAAGGACTTGCCGTGCAGCCCCAGGGCACGCATGGCGCGGTCGATGAGGAAAGCGGCGCGGGCCATATAGCCCGTATCTTCGAGAAGGCTGATGAATAAATACAAGAGGACGATAAGCGGGACGAAGGATAGGACGGAGCCGACACCACCGATGACGCCGTCGACGACGAGAGACCGGAGCTGTTCATCTTCGATGACATCACTGCACCAGTCGCCGAGCATGGAAAAGCCCGTATCGAGCCATCCCTGTGGGTAAGCGCCAACGTTGATGACGACGACGAACATGAGCCACATGAGGGCCAGGAAAATAGGAATCCCTAAATAGCGATGAGTCAAGACACTGTCGATCTTATCGGATAAGGAGTCGCTGGAACCGACATTGATAATCGATTTATTAAATACGTCTGTTGCGAATTGATATCGGCATTGAGCGAAATAAAAATCCAAATCAATCTTGCTGGTCAGAGAATCGCGCAGGGTCGAAGCCAGGGCCAGGATGGACTGGGTGCCTTCCATGGCACGGACTTTTTCGACGGCATCAGAGTCGTTTTCCAAGAGCTTGACAGCCAGCCAGCGGACCGGATATTTGATGATGCCCATTTTTTCGATGGCATCGGTCAAATTGGCGATAGCCGGTTCGACGTCGGGACCATAATCGACTTTGGCATTGACCAGGTCCTTCGTCTGCGTGCCGGAAATGGCGTCGAGCAATTCTTTCGTGCCGATGTTCTTGCTGCCGACAAGGGGCACGACGACGGCGCCGAGCTGCTGTCCCAGTTTCTTGAAGTCGATTTTGATGCCCATGCGGTCGGCAATATCCATCATGTTCAGGGCGATGACCATGGGCCGGCCCAGTTCGACAAGCTGTGCCGCCAGATATAAGTTACGTTCCAGGTTGGACGCATCGAGGACGTTGACGATGATGTCCGGTTTTTCATTGATGATGACGTTACGGGCGACGACTTCGTCCAGGGACCGCGCCGTCAGGCTGTATGTACCCGGCAGGTCGACGAAGAGCAGGTCCTTGCCGTTGAAGGTGCGATGGCCTTCTTTCTTTTCAACAGTAACGCCAGGATAGTTGCCGACGTGCTGTTTGGCGCCGGTAATGTTGTTAAAAATCGTCGTTTTACCGCAGTTCGGATTGCCGGCCAGGGCAATCTTGATTTTTGCTGCATTTTCCATGACTACTATGTACCCCCTTTATGATTCAACAGCGACGGAAATCATGGCCGCTTCATTCATACGCAATGCCAGTGCGCACCCTTTGACTTTGACTTCGACAGGGTCTCCAAGCGGGGCCTTTTTGAAGACCGTAATGTGCGAGCCCTTGACGACGCCCATGTCGACGAGGCGGTGCTGGATGTTCCCCCGCCCTTCTAAGGCTTCGACGACGCCCGACTGGCCGACTTTCATTTCGGCTAATGAAACAATTTTCATGACTAACTCCCCTTTTCTGGCCCTCAGACGGCTTCTTCCGTCCGGGCGGCTAATATGCTCTTCAGCGCGTTCGAGCTGCTCGTATGGGAACGGACGACTTCGACGTTCTTGCGCTGCGCTTCCTTGATGGCGCAGCGGACCATACTGTGGCTCACGGTGCTGGTAAATAACACGACAAGATCCGGCGATCCGATTTTCGACTTGAAATCGCTCGGTACTTGTGTAAAGACTTTGGCCTTATAATCGTATTCTTTGCAGATACGCTTATAACGACAAACCATACAATCATTTCCACCTACGATGACGACACTCATTTACCTCGCTCCTTTCAGCTCCGTAAATAATACTCACACATCCCTTCTTTTATGATAATATATTTCATTACCAAAAACATTATATATTTTTTCACATAGTCTGTCAATAGATGTTATTGAAATTCATTTATAAAAAAGGGACTTGTCGTTTTGCGACAAGTCCCTTTTTAGGGGCGCCCGTTCACGCCAATCCGTTCACAGACAGCTTACATATACCTGACGGGCTCGCCACATGCGAGCCCCTACAAATATGGGCATGGGCGAGCCCTTACTATGCGGAACGGCGGATGGTCCGCGCCGGTTTGAGGATGCGGACGCTGTTGAGGACGACGGCCAGGGTGGCTGTGTTATGGATGACAGCGGCCCAGAGGGGGCTGATCTTCCCTAAGGCGCCGAGGAGCATGGCTGCCGAGTTGACTACGATGGTAGCCGTAAAGTTCTGGTTGATGGCCCGCATCGTTTCCCGCCCGATGTACAGGGCATCGTACAGTTTCGACGGGTCTTCAGAGCGGATGGTGATGGCTGCCGATTCAGCGGCGATGTCCGTCTTGTTGCCGCCGAGGCTGACGCCGATATCGGCAAAGGCCAGGGCCGGCGCATCGTTGATGCCGTCGCCGACCATCATGACGTTGCCCCGCTTCTGCATTTTCATGACGTAATTGGCCTTGTCTTCCGGCAGGATTTCGGCATGATACGAGTCGATATCCATGTCGCGGGCGACTTCGGCGGCGACGTCCTTGGAATCCCCCGTGAGCATGACGACTTCGTCGATGCCCAGGCGGCGCATGCGGTTCAAGGTCTTCTTCATGCCCGGACGGACCGGGTCCTGGATGACCAAAAAGCCGAGATACCGGCCATTGCGGGCGATGTACAAGAGGTTCTTGCCCCACGTCTTGTTGTCCGTGGCCGGCATGCCTTCTACGCCTTCTTCGGTCATGAAGCGGCGGCTGCCGACGAGGACGTCCCCGCCTTCGTAGCCTTCAAAGTCCGGCACGGCAGCTTTCATGCCGCGGGCGACGACCGTTTCCGACGAAGCGTGCGGCGGCGTCTGCCAGCCCTGGGCATTGACGTATTTCTGGACGGCTACGGCCAGGGGATGGACCGAGTGCATTTCTGCCGAAGCGGCGAGGAGGATCATTTCTTTATCATCGACGCCTTCGACCGTTTCGATATGGTCGATCTGCGGGACGCCCATGGTAATGGTCCCGGTCTTATCGAGGACGACCGTGTCGATGTCGGCCAGGTTTTCGATGTAGTTGCCGCCCTTGATGAGGATCCCCTTGCGGGCTGCCACGCCGATGGCGGCCGAGATGGCCGTTGCCGTCGACAATTTCAGGCCGCACGAGAAGTCGATGAACAAGAGATTGAGGACGCGCTGCCAGTCCTTGGTCGCCCCGTAGACGATGGCTGCGCCGATGAAGGAGATAGGAACCAGGAGATTGGCCATCTTATCGGCAAAGTTCTGGACCGGTGCCCGGCGGGTCTGGGCTTCTTCGACGAGGTGGATGATCTGGGCCAGGGACGTATCGGCGCCGACCTTCTCGACGCGGATGACCAGGTCGCCCGCTTCGATGACGCTGCCGGCATAGACCGGCGATTTTTCCTGCTTGATGGCCGGGTTCGATTCGCCCGTAATGGACGCCTGGTTGACGGCGGCATTGCCGCTGACGACGCTGCCGTCGACACAGATCTTTTCGCCCAGGTGGACGGCGATGAGGTCGCCCCGCTTCAGCGATTCGACGGGGACCTTGCGTTCATGGCCGTTTTCGACGAGCCAGACGTCGCGCTGGTCTAGTTTGAGCAGGCCCGAAATCTGACGGCGTGCCTTTTCGGCGGCGTATTCGGTCATCATTTCGGCGCCGTTCGACAGGGCCAGGAGGGTCAGGCTCGATTCGGGCTTGCCGGCCAGGACGGACGCAGCGACAGCCGTCGCCGTCAGCGTGTCGGCATTGGCCTGATGGTCTTTTACGAGGCCCAGGATGCCGTTCTTAATGTAACGGCGTGCAATATATAAGGTAAATAATCGGCGAAACAAGAGGATCGACCCGTAAAATTCCGGATTGACCTTGCGCAGGATGTTCATGGCGATGAAGCCGCCGACGGAGATAATCGCTTCCCGGCGGTACGTGGCGACGTCCATATCGTCGTTCTTGGCTTCTTTCTTGCGGCCATATTTTTCTTCAAAAGCGCGGACGAAGAGCTGGAGCGCCCGCAGGTCCAGCCGTCCCATATAGTAGACAGTGACCTTCTTTTCTTCGACAACAGCTGAGACGATGCCCCGGACCTGGCGGAGCTTGACACTCAGGACAGGCCGCAGGCGGCTGGGGAGCTCGCTGTTCAGGAAGATCGTATTGCGCATGTACATGACTTAACGCCTCCTCAATAAAGACAGGGCCCACCACAGCATCTGCGGTCCTGTCGGGCGTTGACCCAGGAATACGGTCTTCCGCAGGCCGCGAAGGGTCAGGACTACGGCGATCAGGGTCCGCAAATCCAGGAAGGCCTTGCTTTTCCGAAAAATAGCCTGACTGAAGACGTCGGCCGTATCCTGGACAGCCTTCAAATACGTCGCCGATTCCGCTTTCCCGGCTTCAGCCTGTCCGGCATCGCAGACGGCACCGACAAGGCCTTCTACGGCATTTGGAAAGAGGCGGAAGCGGAAAAAGTTTTCCAATTTATCCAAGGTCCCTTCGCTATGGGCGAAGACCAAGATGCTGCCCGTAACGGCGCTGACCTGGACGAACTGGACATCCGGCAGGGTGCTGACTTTTTCTTCGATCAATTTAGCCAATTCCGCATTGCCAACGAGGGCGGCCGCACGGTAACGGCGGCGTCCTTTCAAGACAGAAACGCAGGCAAAATGGGGCACAGCAGCGGCAGGCTTTGCCGCCTGGACCTGAGACCGGCATACACCGGCGGGCGCAGCTGCGGCAGCCGCTTTGCCCTTCTTATTGTGGAACATATCGTATACGGCTTTGCCAATCGACGTGCCCACCATAAAACCTGAGGCATAAGACATAATTACCTTCTCCTTTCAACGTGGCTCATGATATAATTTTCTACCCGGACGAGTTCCCGGTTGGCCCGCAGGACCTGCGGACGATACGTGATCAAGACAGAACCCGTGAGGACATTGACATCGACTTTATCGATTTCTTTATAGCTGGCAATGTAGGCATAGACCTTGCGGCCCAAATCAGCATTGCCGACGAGTTTCTTGCTGTACAGGCGGATACGGCCCGGCAAGTAAGACGAAATAGTAACAGATCTCATGATGAGGTCCCATTTCGACGTCGGAATAATCATACAAGCAGTCCTTCCTGTTTTTTTCCTAAAAAAAAGAAGCCGTCATCCAAGACGGCCTCTTCTTGAGTTTGAAGTTTGTAGTTTTTAGTTTTCAGCAAGTGAAAACGCAAAGGCCTTCACTACAAACTTATTTCGCCTGTGCGGCTTCCTGGGCTGCAATCATGTCTTCCAATTCTTCTTTCTGACGCTGCAATTCAGCCAGGGGAACCGACGCGGTCATAGCACCGGCAGCCGGCTGCTGCAGAGCCATGAGCTGCTGTTCCCGTTCAGACATCAATTTGTAACCGAAGACGCCGGCGACGACACCGATACCTAAGCCAATCCAAAAATCTGTATTCTGAAACATACGACACATCTCCCTTTAAAATATTGATATTCATTTACAGCTATTATTATAAAGTGCTTTTCTTCACGTGTCAATAGTACTTATCAATTTCATTAGTGCATTTTGTTATTATTGCAAACATAAAATCATCCTATATCGCCTGATTGCGCTATGTTACTGGGTTCCCCATTTATTTTCCCGGCCGGATTTGCTATAATATAGAAATACTTCCAGGTATAGAAACTGTAAATTATGAAATTGTATCTTAATATTTTGAAAGGTGTGACTTTCTTGTTCAACAAGTCTCTCTTAAAATCCGTTCAGTCTGCCATTGCCGAACACCCGGACAAGCGGGTTTTATCGCTTTCATTTGAAAATAAAAAGTATTTCATCAAACGCCGCAGGGGCAACGGCCGCAATGCCTTTGCCAAACAGAACCCGTCTGCCGCGTTCTGGTGCGAAGCCTATAAGATCATGACCGTCAACGCCCGCCTGCGCCTGGCGCCGAAACTGGTCCTCCTGGATGAAGACTTCTTCGTCATGGAAGCGGCCGGCAAGACCCTGCAGGGCGTCGCCAAAGAAGCAGAATATGCCGACGTCCGCCAGGAGGCCTTTGAAAAAGCCGGCCAGGGCCTGGCCCGTCTCCACGCCGCCGGACTGCACCACGGCCGGCCGGCCCTGCGGGACATCGCCTACGACCGGGAAGACGGGACGATTACCCTCCTCGATTGGGAAAACGAAAAGAAATTCGTCGACGCGCCGGCACCGGTCCTGGACCTGTTCCTCTTCCTGCACAGCTGTTTCCGCGAAGAATGGCCGGACAACGCCCTCATCGATGCGGCTGTCGCCGGTTATGGCAGCGTCGAAGGCAGCGACCAGGTCTTCATGGCGCTGAAAGCCTTCATCGCAGACCACCACACCCTCTTCGCGGTGTGTCACGCCCTGACCCCCTTCGGCTGGATCGACGTCGTCTCCGTAGACAAGGCCAAAGCCTATATCGCCGCCTTATAAGACAGAAAAGGCCGCCGCACAGCGGATGTAGCCGCCAGGCAATTCCTCGGCGGCTTTTTTCATCTGCAGGGCCAGGAGGATGGGCAGCAGGTCGGCGACGGCCAGGCCCGTCTTTTCCAGGAGCTCGCTCACCGGCGCCGCCCGGTCGAAGGGGATGACGTCGATGACGGCCTGTTCAGCCGGGCTCAGGCTGGGTGCTGCTGCCTCAGCGACGGTTTCCGGTCCCTGCCAGCCGCGGCGGCGAAATTCCCGGATTACATCGTCGACGCAGGTCAAGGGAATGGCGCCGAGCTGCAAGAGGTGGTTCGTCCCGCGGCTGGTCTCGGAAAAGACACTGCCCGGCATGGCAAAGACGTCGCGCCCTTCGTCGAGGGCCAGGTCGGCCGTAATCAGGGAGCCGCTGCGCAGGGCTGCTTCGACGACGATCGTCGCCGCCGCCATGCCGGCGATGATTCGGTTCCGGGCCGGGAAATTCCGGGACAGCGGCTCGACGCCAAAGGCATACTCGGAAATGACGGCGCCGCCGTTCTCGACGACCTGCCGGAACAGGGCCTTGTTTTCCCTGGGATAAGTCCGGTCCAGGCCGTTGGCAGCGACGACGACGGGGCGCCCCTTCCCCTTCAGGGCGCCCCGGTGGGCCCGCGTGTCGATGCCCCGGGCACCGCCGCTGATGATGGTAAAGCCCTGGGCCGCCAGTTCGGCAGCCAGTGACTCCGCCGCGTTCAGGCCGTAAGGGCTGGCCTTGCGCGAGCCGACGATGGCGAGGCTGCTGCTGTCGCGGCCCATCGTTCCCTGACAGAAGAGGACCAGCGGCGGCTGGGCGGTGAAGGGCAGCCACGCCGGATAGTCGTCATCCCACAGGGCCAGGGGCCGGACGCCATAGAAATCCAGCTGATGCTGGAATCGGTCCCAGTCAAAAACGTTTCGTTCTTGTCTGAGCTGGGAAAATATCTTGGCCGGGATTCCCGTCCGGCGCCGCAAATCCTCATCCCAGACGGCTTCCCAGGCCCGGCGCGGCGAGCGGCAGACGTCGAGGAGGGCCTGCAGGCGGCGGCTGCCGCAGCCCTTGAGGGACTGGAGGGCCGCGGCGTACATCGTTTCATGGTTCACAGTCTTCCCTCCTTCATGGCTGCTGCATCTTATTGCGGTAACTGATGGCTTCGGCGACGTGTTCCTTGGCGATGACCGGCTCTTTGGCCAGGTCGGCGATGGTCTGGGACACTTTGATGATCCGATCGTAGCTGCGGGCGCTGAGGCGCAGGACGTCGAAGGCTTCGCGCAGCAGCTGCTGGGCTGCTTCGGTCAATTGGCACGTCGCCCGTATCTCCCGGTGGCCCATGTGGGCGTTGCAGGTGCAGCCATAGGGCGCCAGGCGCTCCTGCTGGCGACGGCGCGCCGACAGGACCCGCGAGCGGATGGCTGCCGACGATTCGGCTTTCCGCCGGGTTATCAGTTCCTGGTACGCCGGCCGCTCGACGCGGACGTGGAGGTCGATGCGGTCCAACAGGGGGCCGGAAATCTTATGGGTGTAGCGGCGTATCTCGCTTTCTGAACAAATACAGCCTTCATCGAAGCCGTAACGGCCGCAGGGACAGGGATTCATGGCGGCTACCAGGACGAAGCGCGACGGATAGGACAGAGCCGCCTGGACACGGGCGATATGGACGACACCGTCTTCCAGGGGCTGGCGCAGGACTTCCAGGACCGACCGGGGAAATTCCGGCAGTTCGTCGAGGAAGAGGACGCCGTGATGACTGAGGGTCACTTCGCCCGGCTTGGGGATGGACCCGCCGCCGACGAGGCCGGCCATGGAAATGGTATGATGCGGGCTGCGGAAGGGCCGCTGCTGCAGGAGACGGCCCTTCCCGAGGAGACCGGCGACGCTGTAGATTTTGGTCGCTTCCAGGGCCTCGGCTTCATTCATGGGCGGCAGGATCGTCGGGATGCGCTTGGCCAGCATGGTCTTGCCGCTCCCGGGCGGTCCGATCATGAGGACGTTATGGCCGCCGGCCGCAGCGATTTCCAGGACCCGTTTGGCTTCGGCCTGGCCCTGGACTTCGGAAAAATCGACGTCGTAATCGGGCAGGTCCGGGTCCGGCAGTGCGGCCCGGGCGGCCTCTAACGCCTTCTCGCCCGTCAAATGGCCGGCGACGTCGCAGAGAGTCCCGACGCCATAGACCGTAAGGTCCGGGCAGAGCAGGGCTTCGGCGGCATTGTCCCGGCTGACGAAGACCGTCTTCATCCCCTGGGCCGCCCCTTCCAGGACCATGGGCAGGATGCCGTTCACCGGGCGGATGCGACCGTCCAGGGCCAGTTCACCCAGGAAGAGGCAGTTTTCGCAGACCTCTTCGGGAATCTGGCCGCTCGACACGAGGATGGCCACGGCCAGGCTCAGGTCGAGACCGGCCGTATCCTTCTTGAGGTCGGCCGGCGCCAGGTTGACCGTCAGGCGGCGCATGGGAAATTCATAGCCGCTGTTCTTGACGGCTGCCCGGACCCGCTCTTTGGCCTCTTTCACCGACGTCGCGGCCAAACCGACCAGGTCGAACGACGGCAGACCGTTGGAGATGTCCGTCTCGACGGCGATGACATGGCCGTTCAGGCCCAACGTCGCCGCCCCGTAGATACGCGCGAACACAGCCTCACCGCCTTTCTGCCTGGAAGGCGTGGACGAGGTGGCGGATAACGGGTTCCCCCTGGTCATCGGGCCAGACCTCGATGACATCGAACCGGCACGGCCGCTCCCAAAGATCGAACTGGGCCAGGTAGGCCGAGGCAACGCGGGTGATCTTGCGGCGCTTGTTCCGTTCCACGGCCTCACAGGGCAGGCCGTAAGCGGCCGTCGTCCGCGTCTTGACCTCGATGAAGACCAAGGTATGGCCGTCTTCGGCGATGAGGTCGATTTCCCCCAGGCGGTTGCGGTAATTGCAGCAGCGCACGTGATAGCCCTTCTCGTGGCGCACATAAGCCAGCGCCGCCTGTTCTCCATAATAACCTAATGCTTTCTTCTCCATGGCGGGTCCCCCTTCTCTCTTGATTCCAATTACCCCCATAGTAGCAGAGAAAGATTAAAAATACATAAAAAAAAGACCCTTCCGGGCCTTTTTTTCTGAGAAGAAGATTAAATTTTGTGAATCATCAGGAACGCGACGATACCGATGAGCAGGACGATAGCGATGATGCGGGTCAGGACGGCCGGCGTCATCGTCACCTGGCGCCGGGGCTTCTGTCCCCGCTGCGTACTCATACGCCGGGCCAAGCCATTTCCTTGCCGCCTAAGATATGGGCGTGCATGTGATGGACCGTCTGGCCGGCCTTTTCACCGGTGTTGAAGACGACGCGGAAGCCGTCCTTGTCGAGACCCATGACCTGGGCGACTTTCTGGATGGCGAAGAGCATCTTGCCGGCGACATCGGCATCGTCCGGCGTCAGGGCCGCGATGCTCTGGATATGCTTCTTAGGGATGACCAGGACGTGGACCGGGGCGACCGGGTTGATGTCCTTGAAGGCGAAGAAATCATCGTCTTCCCAAACTTTGGTGCTCGGGATTTCCCCGGCAACGATCTTGCAGAAAATGCAGTCTTCCATGATAAATTCCTCCTTTGTTGTGTAAGGGCGCGCCACGTGCGAGCCCCTACCCGTTTCGTGTCGGAAACTAGTGGTTAGTGGTTAGCAGGCCGAAACCACGAGACACTAACAACGAGCTTCCAGCTTCTGTCCGTCGGTACCGGTGAGGGTGACTTCGACGATGGTGCCTGCGGCATCATCCGGCAGGTTCCCGACGACGGCCCGTTCGTAGTTTTCCGTGAAGCCTTCGCCGGTCGTGCCGTCCTGTTTTTCGATGAGGACGGCGGCCTTCTGTCCGATCAGGGACGTCAGGAGCGCTTCTTTCTGCCGGGCCGACAGTTCATTGACGAGTTCGACGCGCCGCTTCTTTTCGGCCGTATCGACTTGGTCCTTCATATCCGCAGCCGGCGTCCCCCTGCGCTGGGAGTACGGGAAGGCGTGGATATGGGAGAACCGGAGCCGTTCCAGGGCCGCCATGGTTTCGTCAAAGAGGGCTTCCGTTTCGCCGGGAAAGCCCAGGATGAGGTCTGTCGACACGGTCAGGCCGTCGATGCGGCTGCGCAGGCGGGCGATGAGGTCTTCATATTCAGCCACGGTATAATGGCGGTTCATGGCCTTTAAGATCGTGTCCGACCCGGACTGGAGGGGCAGGTGCAGATGCGGGCAGATGCGGTCCGAACTGTTCATGACGGCAATCATGTCGTCGCCGATTTCCAGGGACTCGATGGAGCCCAGGCGGATGCGGGCCACGTCGGTTTCCTTGACCAGGCGGTCCAGGATGTGGGCCAGCGTCGGATGGTCGTCGAGGTCGCGGCCGTAGGCGCCGAGATGGATGCCGGTCAGGACGATTTCCTTGAATCCCGCGGCGACGAGGCGCTGTGCTTCGGCGACGATGGCATCGGGACGGCGCGATTTCAGGGCGCCCCGCGTATAGGGGATGATGCAATAGGAGCAGAAATTATTGCACCCTTCCTGTATCTTCAAATCGGCCCGCGTATGTTCTACAGCTGACGGATAGAGGGGGATCTCCTCAAATTCGTCATGACGGCGCACGTCGTGGACGGCTGTGATGGCTTCGTCTTCCCCGTCGTGCAGGAGCTCGCGGACGATGGAAACGATGCGATTGCGTTCATTGGTCCCGACGACGGCATCGACTTCGGGCATGGACGTCAGGAGCTCCGGGTCGAGCTGGGCATAACAGCCGGTGACGATGACCTTGGCGGCCTCGTTGCGCTTCTTCGTCCGGCGGATGAGCTGGCGCGATTTCTTCTCGCCCACCTGGGTGACCGAGCAGGTATTGATGACATAGACGTCGGCCGGGCCGTTGAAATCGGCTTCCGTGAAGCCTGCAGCCAGGAAGAGGCCGCGCATACTGTCCGTATCGTACTGGTTGACACGGCAGCCAAGAGTGGCAAAAGCGATAGTTGGCATTACTTGAATCCTCTTTCGTACATAATGATAGACAGGGCCGCCAGCGACGCCGTTTCAGCGCGCAGGATGCGGGGCCCGAGAGAGACCGTGCGGCACCACGCCAGATGCTGCGTGGCATAGGCGATTTCTTTTTCTGCATAGCCCCCTTCAGGGCCGATGGCGATGACGGCGTCGCCGGTCCGCACGTCGTGGCAGGCTTCCGACAAGGGCGCCGTTTCCTGTTCATAAGGGATGATGAAGCGCGTGTCGGCATAGGCGTCGACGAGCTCCGTAAAGCTCATGACCGGCGCTACCTCCGGCACGTCGTCGCGGCCGCATTGCTTGGCCGCTTCCAGGGCCAGGCGCTGCCACCGTCCGAGCCGGGCCTGCCGCCGTTTATCATCTAATTTTACTACACAATGTTCCATTTGTACAGGAACAATCCGCCCTACGCCGAGTTCCGTCGCCTTCTGGACGACCCAGTCGAACTTGTCACCTTTGAGAAGGCCCGCTGCCAGGATGACCTTGCCGTTCGCTGACGGCCCGTCGGACAGCTTGCGCGCCGGCGTAAGGTACGCCGAATGGCCTTCCATGCGGGTGATGAAACATTCATAGGTCGCGCCGGTGCAGTCCGTGACGTTCAGCGTGTCGCCGACGGTATGGCGCAGGACGACGACGACGTGATGGGCATCGTCGGCAGACAGTTCAAAGGTCCCGCAAATGGGGAAATCCGTGAAAATCTTACGCATAGTCTCACCTCTTCATCAAAACGGCATACCAGCCGCTCCGGAACTGTTCATCGACCCAGGTGAAGCCGACGGCAGCCGCCGCGCGGCGCACTTCGTCGATGCGTTCGTCGATGATGCCGCTGGCGATGAGCGTACCGCCTTCCTTGAGGTACGGCGGCAGTGTCGGCAACAGGGCCAGGACGGCGTTGGTCACCAGGTTGGCTACGACGACGTCGGCCTGTTCCCCTTGCGGGATGGCCGCCAGGAGGTCGCTGTTGGCGATGGTCAATCGCTCTTCGACGCCGTTCAGTTTGGCGTTGACGGCCGCCTGCTTGACGGCGACGGCATCGAAATCGACAGCCGTCACGCGGGACGCGCCCAGTTTGGCGGCGGCAATGGCCAGGATGCCCGTGCCCGTGCCGATGTCAAAGACCGTATCGCCGGGCTTCACCGTGTCTTCCAGGTACTGGACGCACATACACGTCGTATCGTGGAAGCCGCTGCCAAAGGCCAGGCCCGGATCGATGGAGAGGACGTCCTCGCCGTCCGCCGGCCGGGCCGGTTCCCATGCCGGTGCCGCCCAGAAATGGCGGGAAATCTTCTTGGGATGGAAATGTTCCTGCCAGGCAAAGAGCCAGTCCTTGTCATCGGCTTTCTTTTCGACGACCTTCCAGTCGCCCAAATCGACACCCCGGCTTTCCAGGGCGCCCATCTTTTCTCGTATCGTTTCCACAAGACCTTCCTGTGCCAGCGGGAAATACGCCGTAATGCGGATGCGTCCTTTGTGGTCCGGGTGTTCGTCATCGATGACCGATCCATTGCTTCCACATTCAAAAACAAGAAGGGCCACCAAATCGGTGGCCGTTGGGGAAACGAGCAAATCTACTTCATTCCATTGCATCGTTCATTCTCCCTTTATCTTTCCAGATCTTCTTTTAACTTACTCCAAAAGCCCTTCTTAGACTTCTTGGTATCTTTCTTGTCGTTCTTCGCGTCTGTGGCGTCACCGTCGGCCGGTTGTTCAGCCGGCTTTGGCTCCCCCACCCACGTTTCGCCGCCAGCATAGGCAAATTCCCGCAGGAGTTCCTTCTGTTTGGCATTGAGGTCTTTCGGTACGGAGACCGTGACCTGGACGTGGTGGTCGCCGCGGCGGTTCTTGGACCCCAGGACAGGGACGCCTTTGCCGCGGATGCGGAAGACCGTACCCGTCTGGGTGCCGGCCGGGATGGTCAGTTCGATCTTGCCATCCAGGGTTTCGACGGGAATCTTTGCACCCAGGGCAGCCTGGGCGAAGGAAATCGTTTCCTGGGACAAGATATCGTTGCCTTCACGGCTGAACTTGGGATCGCGGCGGACGAAGATGTAGACGTACAAGTCGCCGTGACCGCCGCCGCGGACGCCCGGTTCGCCTTCTCCGGCTACGCGCAGGCGTGCGCCGTCATCGACACCGGCAGGGATCTTGATCTTCAATTTCTTGCGGACCTTGACCGTCCCCGTGCCATGGCATTTCTTGCACTTATCATGGATGATCTTGCCTGTGCCGCCGCAGCGGGAACAGGTGCGGACATTGACCATCTGGCCGAAAGGCGTGTTCTGTACGACGCGCTGCTGGCCCGTGCCGTGGCAGTCCGGGCAAGTATCGACTTTGCTGCCCGGTTCGGCACCGTTGCCGTGACAGTGGTCACACGTTTCTTCCTTGGGGACCTGGATTTCCATTTCCGTACCAAAGGCAGCCTGCTTGAAGGTGATGTCTACGTCGAAGCGCAAATCGGCACCGCGCTGCGGGCCATTGGCCGACTGACGGCTGCCCTGGCCGCCAAAGAAGGAATCAAAGATATCTTCGAAGCCGCCGAAGCCCTGGCCGCCCTGGCCGAATCCGCCAAAGCCGCCAAACCCTCCGAAGCCGCCCTGGCCGAAACCGGCACCGGAACCGGCAGCATTGCCGTTCTGGAATGCTGCCGGACCGAACTGGTCGTACTGGGCGCGTTTCTGTTTATTCGACAGGACGCTGTACGCTTCGTTGATTTCCTTGAATTTTTCTTCGGCTGCCTTCGGGTTGTCCGGGTTGCGGTCCGGATGGTATTTGAGCGCTAATTTCTTGAACGCTTTTTTGATTTCTGCGTCGCTGGCGTCTTTGGGAACGCCAAGGACTTCATAATAATCTCTTTTACTCATGGTGGGCAGCCCCTCTTATCTATCTTACTTCTTGTCGTCGTCGACTACGGTGTAATCGGCATCGACTACTTTTTCATCTTTCTGGCCATCGCTCTGAGCCTGCTGTGCACCGGCCTGGGCACCTGCCTGCTGCTGAGCCTGCTGGGCAGCGTCAGCGTTCTTGTACATTTCGCTGGTCAGGTCATAGAGCGGTTTGGTCAAGGCTTCGGAAGCGGCTTTGATCTTATCCGTATCGTCGGTCTTCATGGCTTCTTTCAAGGCAGCGATCTTATCCTTGATTTCCGAAACTTTGGAAGCATCGGCTTTGTCGCCCATATCCTTGATGGTCTTTTCAGCCTGGTAAATGAGGGAGTCTGCGTTGTTCTTGGCTTCGATGGCTTCTTTACGTTTCTTGTCTTCCGCTTCGTGAGCTGCAGCTTCTTTGACCATGCGGTCGATTTCGCTCTTATCGAGGCCCGACGAAGATTTGATGGTGATCTTCTGTTCCTTGCCCGTACCGAGGTCTTTGGCCGAAACGTTTACGATACCGTTGGCATCGATGTTGAAGGTGACTTCGATACGAGGTACTCCACGGGGAGCAGCCGGGATACCTGTCAGTTCGAAACGGCCGAGGGTCTTGTTGTCAGCAGCCATTTCACGTTCGCCCTGGAGGACGTGGACGTCAACGGACGGCTGGTTATCGACAGCCGTCGAGAAGACCTGGCTGCCGGATGTCGGGATGGTCGTGTTGCGGTCGATGATCTTGGTGAAGACGCCGCCGAGGGTTTCAATGCCCAGGGAAAGCGGAGTGACATCGAGGAGCAGGACGTCTTTGACATCGCCGACGAGGACACCGGCCTGGATAGCTGCGCCGATAGCAACACATTCATCGGGGTTTACGCCCTTGCTCGGTTCTTTGCCGAGGATGGATTTGATAGCTTCCTGGACAGCCGGGATACGGCTGGAACCGCCGACGAGGATGATCTTGTCGATTTCGTCGATGGTGAAGCCCGAGTCAGCAATCGCTTTCTTGGTCGGTTCCATCGTAGCCTGGACGAGGTCTTCCGTCAATTCGTTGAATTTAGCACGGGTCAAGGTCAAATCGAGGTGTTTCGGGCCCGTAGCATCGGCCGTGATGAACGGCAGGTTGATGTTGGTCGAGAGGACCGTGGACAATTCGATCTTGGCTTTTTCAGCAGCTTCTTTGAGGCGCTGTTCAGCCATCTTATCCTGCGAGAGGTCGATGCCCGTTTCTTTCTTAAATTCGCTGATCATCCATTCCATGACTTTGTTATCGAAGTCATCGCCGCCGAGGTGGGTGTTGCCGTTGGTAGCCTTTACTTCAAAGACGCCATCGCCGAGTTCGAGGATGGAAACATCGAAAGTGCCGCCGCCGAGGTCGAAGACGAGGATCTTGCCGTCGCCGCCTTTATCAAGGCCGTAAGCGAGGGCAGCTGCCGTCGGTTCGTTGACGATACGGAGAACGTCGAGGCCGGCGATCTTGCCAGCATCTTTGGTAGCCTGGCGCTGGCCGTCGTTGAAGTATGCCGGAACGGTGATGACAGCCTGCGTGACTTTTTCGCCGAGGTAGCTTTCAGCATCTTCCTTCAATTTCTGAAGAATCATTGCGGAGATTTCCTGCGGTGTATATTTCTTGCCCTGGATGTCTACAGTGTAGCTTTCACCCATGTGGCGTTTAATGGACGAAATGGTGTTTTCCGGGTTGGATACGGCCTGGCGTTTTGCCAGCTGGCCGACGAGGCGTTCGCCCGTCTTGGAGAAGCCTACGACAGACGGTGTGAGGCGAGAGCCTTCCGTATTCGTGATGACCGTAGGTTCGCCGCCTTCCATAACAGCTACTACGGAGTTTGTTGTACCTAAGTCAATACCAATAACTTTACTCATAAAAGATTCCTCCAATCTTATTTCAAACGATGGTTAACCGTTGAATGCAACTTTTACCATGGCCGGACGCAGTGTCTTGTCGCCCAGGAGATAACCTTCCTGGAGGACTTCTACGACGACGTCGTCATCGTATTCGTCACTGGGCACGCGCATGACGGCCTGATGATAATTGGGGTCGAAAGGTTTGCCGACGGCATCGATCTTGGTGACCCCTTCCTTTTCCAGGACGCCCAGGAGCTGTTTATAAATCATTTCATAGCCGTCGATGAAGGATTTCACATCATCTGCCACCTGGTCCTGCGGGACCTGCAAGGCCCGTTCGAAATTATCGATGACCGGCAGGATGCTACTGATGACGTCCATCTTGACGACTTCTGAAATCTGGAGCTTTTCAGCAGCTGTGCGTTTTTTATAGTTGGCAAAATCTGCCTGGAGACGGACGAACTGCTGCTGGAGCTTGGCGGCCTTTTCGGCGTCTGCGCTGGCAGCTTCGTCTTTGGCATCCGGTGCCTTTTGATCGGCACTTTCATCTGCCGCAGCTTCCTTGGCTTCGTCTGCCTTTTCTTTGGCAGCGTCTTCGACGACTTTTTCTGCGTCGTCTTTCAACACTGTGTCTTTTTCTTCTTTATTTTCTTTATTACTCATGTCTGTGTACCCCTCCCTACTTATCGTCGTGGTAATGCGCCAGCATATGTGTCACATGCTGTTTCATGAAATCCAAGAGACCGATAATCTTAGCATACTCCATACGGGCTGGTCCCAAGACGGCCAGCTTGCCGAGGACTACATCATGGTCGGTAAAGGTCGCTTCAATGATACTGCAATCATTGATAGGCGATAACTTCGCTTCTTCGCCGATGCGGACCGTAACGGCCTCGCCTTCTCCTTCGTCGTGAAGAAGATTGGCGACGACATCCTGTTCTTCCAGCATGGTAAAGAGGCTCTTGGCCTTGTCGACATCTTTAAATTCCGGCTTGTTCAAAAGTTCCATGGTCCCGCCTTTATAGAACTGCTGTCCCTTGTGGAAGGCCCGTCCCATGGACCGGAATGCCAGGCGGTATAATTCGACGTCATCGACGATGGTCTCGTGAAAGGCTTCGATGGCCTTTTCATCGATATGGTCTATGGCCATGCCGGCCAGGTAATTGGTCAGCCGCTGGGCGATGATGTTCAAATCGTCCAGGCTGGCACCGGCCGGTCTGGGGTAAAGGCAGTTCTCTACCTGCCCCGTATCGGTGACGACAATCATGATGGCCCGGCGGTCATCAAGCGGTAAGAAGCGGATGTACTTCAGCTTGGAATTGAGCCGCTGTGACGCCATGACCAGGGTGACGTTGTGGGTGATCCTGGCCAGTAACTTGGCCGTCGACTGAAAGATCTGGTCGACGCTGCTCACTTTATCCTGGAACCAGGCCCGGACGAATTGCTTTTCTGCGTCCGTGATCTTCGTCGGCTTGAGCAGGCAGTCGACGTAAAAGCGGTATCCCTTCAGCGACGGGATGCGGCCAGACGACGTGTGAGGCTGTTCCAGGTAGCCCATCATTTCCAAATCGAACATTTCGTTGCGGATCGTCGCGGCACTGACGCCTAAGTCATACTTGCGGGCAATCGTTCTCGACCCGACAGGTTCGGCAGAGGAGATGTAATCCTGAATAATGGCCTGCAGTATTTTTTGTTTTCGTGCATCCAAATCCATCGTACTCACCTTCTGCTCATTTGACTATTCTTAGCAGTCTGACTATTTGACCTCTAAGACTATATATAAGATAGCATGGAGAATATGTTTTGTCAAGAGAATATAAGTCAAAAAGTCAAATTAATTGCAAAAAAAGACGCTGTCCCATAAAGACAGCGCCCTTTTACGTCGATTCTTCGTCGTATGGAATTAAAAAGGATTAGCCCATCGCTTTCAGCGCTTCGATGGCGTCGAGATTACCTGTGGCAGCGGCTTTTTGATACCAGGCTTTGGCCTTGGCCGTATCGGCAGCTACACCCAGGCCGTACAAGTAGGCAATGCCCGTATTGAGCAGGGCTCGTCCGGCCGGGTTCCCCTTAGGACCATGGCCCTTTTCGCCCTGCTGGGCTGCCCCCTGGGTCGGAGCCGTCTGTTTCAGGACATCTTTGGCTTTTGTCTGAGCAAAGAGCCAATCCCGGATGCCTTCGATATTGTAGGCAAAGGACCACGTGTACATATGGCTGCCGCCTTGGAAGACCGTATAGTTAATCGGTGCCTGCTGGTCTTCCATGACCCGCATCATCTGTTCAAAGACAGGCGTCCCGCCAGTACTGTCCCACATACGGCTGCGGGCGACGACAGCGCCATCCTTTTCCCACAAGGCCGTCGCTTCATTCATGCCGGGGAAGGCTTTCGTATCGCCTTGGCAGACCGTAATCCAAAGATTCTTGTCCTTCAGTTTTTCCATTTCCTGCGTATCCCACTGGCAGACGACGAGATACTGACCAGCAAAGAGGTCCGGATACGCGTCGCTAATGGCAATGTTGGCCATGCCGCCCTGGGACTGGCCGGTCCCGTAGATGCGGTCCTTGTCGACACGGTACTTATGGGATACATCGAGGATAAGGTCCGTCACCAGCGTCAGTCCTTTCGTCCACTGGTGCGTATCCGTCGTCATCATGCCGATCGAGCGGATAAGGTCTTCCGTATACTGCGGTGCCAAGACGATGGCCGGATGCTTAGCCTGTTCTTCCGGCGTCGCCCAGACGATAGCCCCGTTGCCCTGATAAAGGACCGCCTTAGGGTCATTGATATTGGCACTGGCATCGGCAATAAAGACGACCATAGGATACGTTTTGGTCTTGTCAGCGTCGTAACCTTTCGGCAAGTACAGATTATAAGGCATTTTATAGCCCGTAGCCGGGTCCTTATATAGATAAGTCTGAAAAGCATCCTTGACGGCATCGACCGTCTTATCCGCTGTCAGCGCAACCGTCGTCGGGCCGTATGCCGTGCCGTCTGTGGCATAGACCGTCCCGGTCTGGCTGACGGAGACGCTCAGATCCGGTGCCTTACGGTCCGAATACATAGGCGCATCGCCGCCGTTCAGGGCATTAGCCCCTTCTTTACTCTTATCGCCTTGGTCCGCTTTGGGCTTGTTCTGGGAAGCTGCCGTCGGCAACGACGTAGCCGGATGAACCAGGCTGACGATGACGTAATCCCCTGTTTTCCCGGTCTGCGCCGTTTCCGGTACATCGTTGGTGTAGACCTTGTCAATGGTCTTGCCGGCGACGGTGAAGTCCGACGTCTTCAGGCGGCTGGCATCTATCGGCTTGGGATAATGGAGGGCCACAGCCGAGACGCTTTCGCCATCGCCATAGACCGTGCTCAAAGCTGTCACATCGCGAATAGAAGACTGCGCTGCCGGCACGGCTGTCGTCGCCGTCACAGCAGATTGACTCAAGCCTTCAACTGCCGGTGCCGCCCAGACAGGGGCCGTCAGGCTGAGGGCACAGCACAATACAGCCAGCGCGGTAATATGTTTACCTTTCATGAAGAGGTCACCTCGAATTGAATTTTTTGCAATTCATTATACCACGCCTGGTTAGCCTTCTTGTGGCCGTTGTGACACAATTTGATGGAGACTCGTGGCTCGTGGTTCTCCTAGTCACGGACAACGGAAAAGGACCTGCCGCACAGCGACAGGTCCTTTCTCTATTAGGAGTCAAACAATGGAATTATTTACCTTCAAACGTTGCTTTGCGTTTTTCGCAGAAAGCAGCCATGCCTTCCTTCTGGTCAGCCGTGGAGAAGCAGAGGCCGAAGACTTCAGCTTCATAAGCGATACCGGTTACGACGTCGCAGTTGATGCCGCGGTTGATGGCAGCTTTGGAGAGCTGTACTGCAATAGGAGCGTTCTTAGCGATCTTCTTAGCCAATTTAACAGCAGCCGGCATCAGTTCTTCCTGCGGGAAGACTTCATTGACCAAGCCGATAGCTTTTGCTTTTTCAGCGTCGATCATGCCGCCCGTGTAGATGAGTTCTTTCGCGTGGCCGCGGCCTACGACACGGGTCAGGCGCTGCGTGCCGCCAAAGCCCGGAGTGATGCCCAAGCCGACTTCCGGCTGGCCGAATTTAGCGTTTTCAGCTGCATAGCGGATATCGCAAGCGCAGGAGAGTTCGCAGCCGCCGCCGAGAGCGAAGCCGTTGATAGCTGCGATGACAGGCTGCGGCAGGTTTTCGATTTCCGTGAAGACGTTCTGACCGAACTGGCCCCATTCGCGGCCTTCAGCAGCGTTCTTGGAAGCCATTTCTTTGATGTCAGCGCCAGCGACGAAGGATTTAGCGCCTGCACCGGTGATGATGACGACTTTGATAGCTTTATCAGCTGCAATCTTTTCAACGACGTCTTTCAATTCGCTGACCGTAGCCTGGTTCAAAGCGTTCAGAGCCTTCGGGCGATTGATCGTAATCGTTGCAATACCGTCTTCTACAGCAAAAATAATGTTCTGGTAATCCATGAGAAAAACCTCCTAAAACATATAATAGTATAGTAATAATATGTATAACAGGACGCCCCTCCCCTATGGGGACCCAGCTTCCAGACCGCCCCTGTCGGCTGGGACAGACGTACTGCCGATACGCGTATGAGATTCTAAAAATAATACGGGGTGTGAAAGTCACGCCCCGTATTCGATTAGCAGATTGCTAACTTATTTCGTGTAATCGTAGAAGCCTTTGCCAGTCTTACGGCCGAGGTAACCTGCCTGGACATATTTCTTGAGCAATGCGCAAGGACGATATTTCGGATCGCCGAAGCCATCATAGAGGACTTCCATGACATGGAGAACGACGTCGTTACCGATAAGGTCGCAGAGAGCCAGAGGTCCCATCGGATGGTTGAAGCCGAGTTTGCAGACGTTATCGATATCTTCTTTGGAAGCAACACCTTCCATCAAAGCCTGGATAGCTTCGTTCAGCATCGGGATGACGATACGGTTGCCAGCGAAGCCCGGGAAGTCGTTGACTTTAACCGGCGTTTTGCCGAGGTCTTTCGAGAGTTTGTCGATCTTGTCGTACGTTTCTTCGGAAGTAGCGATGCCGTTGATGACTTCGATCAATTTCATGACAGGAGCCGGGTTGAAGAAGTGCATGCCGATGACTTTGTCCGGGCGTTTCGTAGCTGCGCCGATCTGAGTGATAGCCAGGGACGAAGTGTTGGATGCGAGGATCGTGTGTTCCGGGCAGAATTCGTCGAGTTCTTTGAAGATAGCCGATTTGATCTTCAAGTCTTCGATAGCTGCTTCGACGACGAGGTCGATGTCTTTCATGTTATCAGGGGTACGGGTTACGAAGCCAGAGATGCGAGCCATCGTTGCGTCTTTGTCTTCCTGGGTCATTTTGCCTTTGGAGACCTGTTTGGTCAACTGTTTTTCGATTTTAGCTTTGCCGCCAGCGATGAATTCGTCTTTAATATCGTTCAAGACGACGTCCCAGCCGTGCGTAGCGAAAACCTGGGCAATGCCCGAACCCATTGTACCTGCACCAATAACCATTACTTTACTCATGTTTAACTCCTCCTTCGTCGCGTGATTTTTTTCACTAGATTTCTCTAAAAAAAATCACGCACGTTCTAAATAAGATTCACTGCTTACACTGATAGTATACCACACTTCCCAAAAAAATCCACTAAAAAACGGCACTTTTTTCAATTTTTCACATTTATGGCATGCATTTTATGCAATAATCAAGAAGTCAAATTACTTCTCCGCATTATTCAATACAATTGCCTCATAGGTGTATGTGACGTTATGAACTTACATCATAGGAGATACTTCTATTTTTCACAAAGTGCATGGATAGCGATTCCCTCCGGGAATCACAGGTCACCGCGACATCAAAGATGTCGCTCCGCAGGGGCCGTCCCAAAGGGCGGTTTGCAGAGAAAACCTTCAAATTTAAAGCCATCCGCTAACAACTAACTGCTAGCCACTAACAACTTTAAAGGGCTTGTCGTCGTGCGACAAGCCCTTTTTGAGTTTAAAGTTTGAAGTTAAGAGCAACCTCTCAGTCAGCTTCACTGACAGCTCTCCTATGAGGAGAGCCGGGCGCCGCCCTTCGGATTGCGTTGTTCACGGGATTCAGGCGGGCCGCCTTATCAGGACGGCCCCTACGAAAAGCCCCCAATCGGGACCATTTTTACGAGTCGAGGGTCATCCAAGGCGATCTTGTCCCTTTGAGGCTCTGCCGTGCAACGGCCCCTACGACCTACGACCTACGAGCCACGAACCACGAGCCACGAACCACGAGCCACGAACCTGCCGTGCAACGGCATCCGTAGGGGCCGTCCCAGAGGGCGGCCCGCTACGCGCTGAGGGTATCCCGAAGCGTCGTTTTCATTTTGAGTCTGTCGCGGCGGGCCGCCGCATCTGAGTCCGAAGCGGCCAGCGGCCTGCGAACTGCAGCCTGCGAAAATGGATTACAACGCGCCGTTCAGGGCTTTGAGCAGGCCTTCGCGTTTTTCGTAGGCCTTGCGGTAGGTGGCGGTATTGTTTTCGTCCGGGACGTAGGTGGCCTTGACTTCCAGCTGGCGCTGGAGGGCCTGTTTGAGATCCGGAATGTCGCCTGCGGCATAAGCGGCGACGATGCAGTTGGTCGGGACGGCACCGCCGGCGACTTTCAGGGTCACGACTTTCGTATCCAGCATGTCGGCCTTGATCTGGTTCCACAGTTCGTCGCGGCTGCCGCCTTCGGTGATGGTCAGCTGGGTCAGGTCGATGCCAGCCTTACGGTAGCGGTCGGTGATTTCCATGTAGTCGTAGCCGATGCCTTCGAGGACGCAGCGCCACATAGCACCCTGGTCGGAATCGAGGGTCAGGCCCGTGAAGGTCCCGCGGACGTTGGGATAGTCCCCATTGCCGCCGGTCAGGTAGGGAATGAACATGGCCCCGTCGCAGCCGGGCTGATGGCGCTTGGCCAGTTCGTCCAGGGTCCCGTAGTAATCATCGCCTTCTTCGCGGGCGATGCTGTCCTTGAACCAGCGCAGGGCCAGGCCGCCCGTGCGGACCATGCCCCAGTAGAAATACGTCCCCGGCAGGGTGCCGGAGTTGAAAATGAGGTTGCTCCCCGGCACGGACAGTTCCGGGATGATGCCGTCGGTGGCGGCGCAGAACATGGCACACGTTCCGGCGACGTCGACAGCGCGGCCCGCTTCCAGGATGCCGCTGCCCATCATGGATTCCATCGTATCACCGGCGCCGGCGCAGATGGGGATGCCTGCGGGGAAGCCCGTTTCCATGGCATCTTCTTCACAGAGCGTGCCGATGATGTCCCAGGGCTTGACAATGCGGGGCATATACGTTTCCGGGATGCCCAGGATTTCCAACTGCTCCGGCGACCATTTCTTCTGGACTACGTCGTAGCCCAGGCCCCAGCCGGACATGGCGCCCCAGTCGATGAAGGCGTCTTCCCCTTTGAGGCCGGCCAGGTGCATGAGGACATACGGGCAGTTGTGGACGAACTTGACGCCCTTTTCCTGCCAGGCCGGGATGTTCTTCATGAACCAGCGGGCGAACATGGCCGGGAACATGATGTTCGGTTCGGCATTGCCTGTTTCTTTCCCCCAGATAGCGAGTTTCTTCGCCTTCAGGGCTTCCACGTCGTCGGCCGTGCGGCTGTCGAGGTAATTGACATACGGTGTGATAGCATGGCCGTCGGCGTCGATGCCGGCGATGCCGCAGATGATCCCGTCGCCCATAATGGCCCGGACCTTCTTTACGTCCCAGCCCTTTTCCTCCATCTGGCGGCTGCACGAAGCCATGCACTGCTTGATGAGGCGGTAATATTCATCGACGTCCATCTGGACCCAGCCCGGATGGGGATAGGCCAGATGCGTCTTGGCCGTGTCCATGGCCAGGCAGTGCTGGTCCTCGTCATAGACGGCGACTTTGACGCTCTGCGTGCCGGCGTCGAAACCGAGATAATACTTGTCACTCATGGGTAACACATCCTTTCCGTTCACCCGCGGCAGTCCTTTACCATCCCGCCAAGGCGGCTCACGAGGCCCGTCGTCGATTCATTCGGCTTGGGAAAACGGCGCAGGGCGGTCATGGCTTCGACATAACAGAAGAACTCTTCCATGGCCGTCTCGATCCGCCCCAGGGTCTGGCCGTCGATGTGCTCGATGAGGGCCAGGTCGTGCTGTTCATAGCGGTTGATGTAGCCGTAGAGCGAACAAAACGTACCGGGCCGCTTGGTGTAGGAACAGAAAAAGCAGTATTCCACCATGGCGTCGCATTTCTTGAGCGTATCCTGCCGTTCGACGCCGGCAAATTCCTGCCGTTCCTGGATGATCGTCTTGATCCAGTTGTTCAAGACGCCTTCGAAGAAAGCGAACAAGGAAAGGAGCGCCGCCCGGTAATAGCGCCGGGCCAGGAACGTCCCTTTCTTGGTTCCCTTCTCCTGCTGCATAGCAGCCCGTTTCTTAAATGTACAATAATCCTTCCACAACTCTTCATAAATGGAAGCATGCAATATATCCATATCACCATTATGGAAAATAGTGACATCAATCTTAGCCTTCATAAAAGCGGCTACCCTCCTACTTGGATAACTTCAGGAAATCCGGGTCCTTTTCGGCCATGCGCGTGAGGATTTTCTCATAGCCGCCGCTGCCGTAGACCAGGCAGCGCTTGATGCGGCTGATCGTCGCCGTGCTGGCACCGGTCTTCCGGACGATGTCTTCATAGATATCGCCGGCCTTGAGCATGCGGGCCACTTCCAGGCGGGCCGAAATGGCCTTCATTTCCTGAATGGTACAAAGGTCTTCAAAAAATTCATAACATTCGTCGACACTTTTCAATTCCAAAATAGCACGAAACAGCTGATCGTGCAAATGATCTCGCAATTTTTCATTCACTGCCATGACAATCCCTCTTTCTATGACCATTTCCTTTAGTTCGTTAAACACTAAAAATATTATACGGCATGACCAGGAATCTGTCGAGGGCGTCTCTATCATTCATCCCAAATCATCCAAATACCCACCGGGATGTCTACAGGATTCGCGCGGGCTCGCCACATGCGAGCCCCTACAGCCGCCTGCGGCTAACTGCGGCGCTGCAGGCGTCTACATGGCAAAGAGGTCGATCTGTTCATCTTCGGGAAGATCGCCCAGGCAGCCTTCCTGGCTCATGACGTCGACCAGGGACTGGGACACTTTGCCGCGCATCTTGAGGTCGGCCTTGGAACTGAACGGCGCCTGCTCGCGGGCCGATACGATCTGTTCGGCTACGTTGGCGCCCAGGCCGTCGATGGCCGTAAAGGGCGGCAGGATCTTGCCGTCGCAGATGGTGAACTTCGTCGCCGCCGAGCGGTTGATATCGACGTTCATGAAGGAAAAACCGCGCAGGCTCATTTCCTTGGCCAGTTCCAGCGCCGAATAGAGGTCCTGCTCGATCTTCGATGCGCTCTTGCCCTTGGCGGCGATTTCCTTCATGGCCCGTTCCTGCCCTTCCAGGCCGTGGATCATAGCCGACAGCTTGAAGGCCTTGGCGCGAATCGTGAAGAAAGCGCAGTAGTAGGCCAACGGCTGGTTGATCTTATACCAGGCGATGCGGAAAGCCATCATGACGTAGGCCACGGCGTGGGCCCTCGGGAAGAGGTAGCCGATCTTATGGCACGAGTCGATGAACCACTGCGGGATATGGCCGGCTTTCAGCTCCCCTTCGTAGTCCGTCGTCTTCTGGCCCAATTTATTGAGCTTGTCGATGCCCTTGCCCTTACGGACATTTTCCATGACCTTGAAACTCGTCTTGGGCTTGATGCCGTGCTGGATGAGATAGTTCATGATGTCGTCACGCGTCGAGACGGCTTCCTTCAGGGGAACCGTGCCCGACGTAATCAGGTCCTGGGCATTGTTCAGCCAGACGTCGGTGCCGTGGGAGAAACCGGAAATGCGGACCAATTCAGAAAAGGTCTTGGGCTTGGTGTCGACGAGCATCTGGCGGACGAAAGACGTGCCAAATTCCGGGATGCCCAGGCTGCCGACTTTCGAGCCCAGCTCTTCCGGCGTCACGCCCAGGGCCTTGGTCGAACTGAACAGGCTCAAGGTGGCCGGGTCATCAAAGGGAATGGTCGTCGCCTTGATGCCGGTCATATCTTCGAGCATACGGATGACCGTCGGATCATCATGGCCGAGGATGTCGAGCTTGACCAGACGGCCTTCGATGGAGTGATAATCGAAATGGGTCGTAATGATGCCGCTGTCCTTCTTGTTGGCCGGGTACTGGACGGGCGTGAAATGATGGACGTCCATATCGCGGGGAATGACCATGACGCCGCCCGGATGCTGGCCTGTCGTATTCTTGATGCCCGTGCAACCGGCGACGAGGCTGTTGACGTAAGCGTCATTGACCTTGATGCCCTTGGCTTCGGCCCACTTCATGACATAGCCATAGGCCGTCTTGTCCTTCACAGCACCGATAGTCCCGGCGCGGAAAACGTTGTCCTTGCCGAACAGTTCTTCTGTATACTTATGGGCTTTCGGATGGTATTCGCCAGAGAAATTGAGGTCGATATCAGGGACCTTGTCGCCGTCGAAGCCCAAGAAGATAGCGAAAGGAATATTATGGCCGTTCTTATGAAGTGGCGTACCGCACTGTGGGCAGACCTTGTCCGGCAAGTCGAAACCGCCGCCCACTTCGCCGTGCGTAAAGAATTCGCTCCACTGGCATTTCGGGCAGACATAATGAGGCGGCAAAGGATTGACTTCGGTAATATCCGACATGGTCGCCACGAAGGACGAGCCGACAGACCCACGGGAGCCGACGAGGTAGCCGTCATCGTTGGAGTGCTTGACCAGCTTGTGTGCAATGTAATAGAGGACGCCGAAACCATGGCCTAAAATGGACGTAAATTCTTCTTCCAGCCGGTCTTCGACGATTTTCGGCAGCGGGTCGCCGTAAATTTCATGAGCCTTTTTATAACACATGTTCTTCAGCGCTTCCGATGACCCGGCGATTTGCGGGAAATAGAGCGTTTCCTTCGGTACCGGCCGGCAGTCGGCAATCATATCGTTGATCTTATTGGGGTTGGTAATGACCACTTCCCGCGCCCGTTCTTCGCCGAGATAGGCAAATTCCGCCAGCATCTCGTCTGTCGTGCGCAGGTACAGATCCGGCTGAAATTCGGCATCCTTGAAGCCCTTGCCGGTCATGAGGATTTCCCGGTAAATCTTGTCTTCCGGGTTCATGAAATGAGCATCACACGTGGCGACAGTCAATTTCCCCAAATCATCGCCGAGCTTGAGAATCGTCCGGTTGATGTCGCGCAGGCCTTCTTCATCGGCGACGAAGCCTTCGCGGACGAGGAAGCCGTTGTTGGTGAGGGGCTGGATTTCCAGATAATCGTAGAACGACGCGATTTTCTTCAGCTCTTCATAAGGCAGCTTCTTCTGGACCATGGACCGCACCAGTTCGCCGGCTTCACAAGCCGAACCCAGGATGAGGCCTTCGCGGTATTCCGACAGGACCGCCCGGGGGATGCGCGGCCGGCCGCGGTAGATATATTTCAGATGGGAAATGCTGACCAGTTTATAGAGATTGCGGATGCCGATCTGGTTCTTGGCCAGGATGATGATGTGGTACGACTGGTCGATCTTATCGTCAAAGAGATAGCCTTCCATGCCGTAAATGACCTTGACGTTGTTGGTCTTATCCGTCGAAATTTCCTGGAGCAGCGGGAACGACTGGACGACGCCGTGGTCGGTGACGGCGACGGCCGGATGGCCCCACTTCTTGATAGTCTTGATGAGCTGCTTGACCGTGATCAGGGCGTCCATGTCGCTCATGACCGTATGCAGGTGGAGTTCGACGCGCGGCGTCGGATTGTGGTCTTCCCGTTCCACCGTGCCGCCGTCGGCTTCCATCATGTCGTAGGCCATGAGGACGTAGTCGTTCTGGTAATTATCATACTGGATATTGCCGTGGACCCGGACATAGACGCCGGGCTTGAGCTTCTTGACCAGGTTGTCGTATTCTTCCGGCGTCAGCGTATTCTTGCGGCGGTACTTGCCGCCACCGCCCTGATTGCTGACGTCGAGGAACTTCTTGGCCGAAATACCGTTGGTGCTGTCGGCCATCTGGAAGGTCAGGAGGGTACGTTTCGACTTGAGCTCGCGGAACTCGACCTTGACGACCTTGCCCTTGAGGATGACGTCGTTCTGTTCCTCGCCGAGGACGTCGTTGATGGAGACGGCATCGCCGCCAAAGGCCCGGCCCATCCAGACCCGGCTGTCACTGCCAGTCTTGGTGCCGCTGCCCTTGCTGCCCTTCTTGGCGCTGCTGTCGCCGCTCTGGGACGCCGACTGGCAGGCCTTCTTGTAATCGGCATCGTCGTACAATTCATCGTCGACGTCGTAAATGGCATCATAGCAGTCTTCGTGGGGAATCCCGTAGCCTTCCATATCGTCAGTGGAAATATCGGCGACCTGACGCAGCGGGTCGTTGTCGGGTACGGCCAGGGACATGTCGCCGCCGTGGAAAACAGACGTCACGCGGTGTTCGACAGATACCGTCCCATCCAGGCCCAATTTGCGGCAGACCCGGTCGCGGAGCAGGTCCATGTCGCCGATAGCATAAGGCGACTCGGTCTTGACATGCCAGGCATGGCCGGCCAGATCCGCCGCAATCGAAGCGATGGTCACGGAACGCCCGCCATCGGCGGGAATCAAAATATCATTTTTAGGAACAATATGCCAGACTTTCATATATTTTCCTTTCTATGTCAACTACTCCCGACTAAAGTCGGGAGCTTGTAGGTCGGAACTGCATAGGTACTAACGGCATCAAAAGATGTCTTCCTAAATCCGCCTACATCATCGGGTGGCTGACAACACCCGCTTTGCTAAGGAGTTTACTCCGAAGCAGTTGTTATTCTTTCATAATGAGGATGGTTATCTCCGGAAATCCACATAGTTCCGAGGAGTTGGATATTCATAGCTCCGATACGGTCATCGTTAGATCTGTAACCACACTGACAACGATATAAGTGTTTGTGATGGTCACGGTTTTCTTTGTGGATAGTACCGCATTTGGGACAACGTTGAGAGGTATACTGAGCAGATACCATCAGAACTTCGGAACGATTTTCATGAGCCTTATAGGTCAAGAATTGCTCCAACTGATAGAACGCCCAGCTGCGCAGGTCGTAATTTTGTTTAGCCGTTTTTGAAAGATGGGACTCTTCGAAGCTAACACCGGTCAAATCTTCAAGCACAAACAGCGTATCTTTGCCGTATTTTTCAACGAGTGTCTTAGAAATCCGATGGTTTACATCAGACATCCAACGGTTCTCTCGTCCTGAAATGGCCTTGAGTCTATGCTTTGCTGATTTTGTGCCTTTAGACTGGAGCTGGCGGCGGACTTCCTGAAATTTATGGCGTTTAGTAGCCATCTTCTTACCAGAGACGAATTCAGTTTTGCCCTGTTCGTCGTAACTAACAGTAAGAAAACGTAATCCACGGTCAATACCGACAACGTGACGGACGTTTTCTTTCTGAAAATCTTCGACAGCTTGGGTTACGGGAATATGGAGATACCATAAACCTTTGAGTTCGACCAGTTTTGCTGTTCCAAGGTCATAAGCGCCATCAAGATATTCCGCAAAATGCTTGCCCTCAAAGGCGCATTTAGTTCTTTTCCCGAGCGTATTGATGGACAGAACCTGTCCGCTATCAACGAAGCTATAATCACGATTGCGAACCAAGTCCGCTTGTGGGCGGCTAAAGAACACAGGCTTCCAAAGCCATTCCCATGTCTTGGCGATGCGTTTCCAGTTGCCATTCTCATCCTTATATCTGTAAGGATTTTGGAAGAGCTGTTGTTTTACCGTCTTATATCTGGCAATCGTCGTCTTGATAGAAGACTGGGCCAGCTGCGATTTCAGACCGAACTGGCTGCGCAGGTCACTGTACAGCTCTCTGTTGAGACTTTGGTAGGTCATGTTAAATCGGTGGTCGAAGATGTACTGCGACACGAAGTTACAAGCCTGACGGTATTGTTCCGTCATCTGACGGAACAGCGTCTCTTGTTCGGGAGTAACGTGTATACGAAGTTTTATCGTTTTAGTTAGGCTAGACATTTTTTCACCTGCCTTTCTAAAATCTATACTACTTCATTAAAATTATTATATCATAATTTTTTTGCTAAAAGTCTATTATTTATTATTGAAAGGAGGGGAGGTGCGGCTCCTCTCATGACTAAAGTCACGAGTCTCCGCCGCACCATGAAGATGAATAGGGGATTCAGGCGGGCCGCCCTTTGGGACGGCCCCTACGAAGCGGTCTGCGGGCCGCCTTAGCAGGACGGTCCCTACGAAGGACGGCTCCTACATTAACCGATGAGTTATTCCTCATCGGCCGTATCGGCCGTATCGGCTGTATCGGCTGTATCGGCCGCCGGGACATTGAAGTCCATCATGTCGTGGGGCGCGTTGAGAAGCGGGTCCTGCGGTTCCAGGTCGGCCGTGCTGACGACTTCTTCGCTGTCGTCGCCGGGCGTGAGGATAATTTCATCATTCGGGTCGTAATGTGACTCGATGGTATCGACATGGCGGTCGCCGTCGCTGTAAGCCACGGTCCGGCGGATAGTCACGTCGTGGCCGTCATAGCCTTCCTGCTTGCGCTTATCTTCGGTCACACTATCATCGTGCTTCTTGATGACCTTATGGGGCAGGTTCTGGAGATGCGTCGTTTCAAAGGACACACTGCACGTATCGGCGTGATTGCCCAGGATGTACGTCGTCACCGTATTCTTGCCGGCCACCGTATAGACACAGACCGGGTGCTGGAAAGGATTGGTAAAGGAGAAGTCCAGGCCGTCATCGGCGACGGTCGCATCCATGCCGACGGGCACATACGCGGCCGGAGCGAAATGCGGTTCCCGGCTGGCAATGAACAGACCGGCCCGCAGTGCGGCATTGAACAAAGTCGTGCTGACCTGGCAGACACCGCCGCCGGTGGACTGTTCCAATTTATTCTCGAAATACGACGGCGCCGGCTTATAGCCCTTGTCCGCCGTCCGCGTGCCGACATACTTATTGAAAGAGAAATCCTTCTGAGCCATGACGACGGCGTGGTTCAGGCGCTGCTGGGCCAGGCGGATGTTGACGTTGCGGTCGGGATTGGTATCGTCAAAATGCGTCGTATAGTACGACAAGACTGTGTCGATATCCTTGAGGTCATCGGCCTTGATGTCCGCCCCTTCCCGGCTGTCTACGGGAACGTCCAGGGTATCCGTCTTGCCCGTATGCAGTTCATCGGTCACGGCGTCCTTCAGCTTACCCGTATTGATGACGATGCGGTCCTTGGCGTCTTCGATAGCAACAGTCTTCTGGTCATCCTTGACATAGGCATAGGCATTCTGCGGGTCCTTATCGTACTTGTCGTGGACATCGGACAAGACCTTATCCAATTTATCGTCGTCGACGGCAATGGCCAAAGGCACATCCTTGCCATGGCGGAGCGTCGTCACCACATCGGCCACGCGCTGCCAGGGCAGGCCCCGGCGGCCGACGAGATGCAATTCATCGTCGATATAGGCCCGATCCAATTTAGCCCCCAGTTCATCGAGATCCAGCGTCACATCGACACCGTCCGTCGCCAGGCGCAGCTTCTTATCTTCTACATCCTTCTCATGGAGATCCAGATAATTGGTAATATCATCGGGCGTCATATCGGCAATGGATTGGCCGTTGAGGGTCACCATCTGTTCCGCCTTGCTCTGGGCCGCAAAAAAGCCGCCGAACCCAATCACACACAAAGCGACAATCACAGCCGCCCGCTTCTTCCAGGACGGCCTTTCCTTTTCCGGAGGCAGCCCGTGCTTTTCCCGGTACCGCCGGCGATATTCCTTCATCCGTTCTTTCCGTGCTCGTTCTTCGTCAGTCACATTCTAACCTGCCTTTACTCATTATATTCATTTTATAGCTCACGCGGCATTAAAATGCCGCTTCGTAGGGGCCGTCCCTACCTGCAATACAGGCAAATGAGAGGGCCTATATCCTCGGGCGATGCCATACCGCGGCGGATATGGAGCTGGAGCGTAAAAATTTGGCAAATACAACTTTCCAACTCTTCTATTTTCCAATAAGATGCCACTTTTTGCAAGTGGTATAAGACATATTTTACACTGCGGCCCTTATTGATGGTCTGCAAAATCTGTTCACACTGGTGCTGTCCGGCGTGGGCCCGGCGCAACTCCTTATAGGCCAGGAGCAGGCGCAGGCGCGACAACATATAGCCGGTATTCTTCAAAAACGCATCTTGCCGGCTGAAGAGGCCTTCCAAAAAAGGCAGGGTCTTGTCCCCATTGCGCCGCAAAAATTCATCCATAAAAGTGAACAAATTCTTTTCCATCGTCCCGGCAAAGAGGTCCTGCAAATCGGGCACATCAACAGTCTGCCGGCTATCGGGCACGGTAATACACAATTTCTCCAGCTCCGAAAAGACATAGAGCAGGGAAATATCGCCCCAGGTCTGGAACAGAGCCCGCAAATAGGCTACCGCCCGGCTGGTCAGGCGCTTGCCTTTCCCTTTTAGGTAGTCCGTCACATAGGGCATGACCGTCTTTTCCGTCACCGCTTCAGCAGCTACGACATCGGCCATGGGCTTCAAGGCCTTAAAAAAAGCACTGCCCGTATCCATCTTGCCCTTAGTATAAAACAAAAGGCTGTTCTCGTCACTGAGCCGCCGGGCTTCGTCCAGGAACCACTGCTCTTCCTTGGTGAGCTTACTCCGCGACCGGCCGCCGCGCTTGAGCGGCAGAAAGGGACAGTCATACCAAATCGTGACTGTCCCACTGCTAAAGAGACTCGCCCCCTGGAAGGATTCGACGACTGTCGCCGCTACCGCATCCTTCTGGAAAGACTGGACCTCGGCCTCGCCGCCGGCCCGCTTATTAGCAGCCGCCAGGAAACGCCGGCGCCCGTCTTCCATGACATAAGGTTCTGTCCCATAAATAATCATTATATGTTTCTTATATTCCATGATTGTTCCTCATCAAAAGTAGCTACCTGCCACTGTCCCCGCCAGCGATACAGCCGGATCTGACCGTCCCGGCCCGGAGTATAACAGGGCCTTCCATGAAATGCCGCCGTTTCGCCCCATTCCGTCAAGGCTTCATCGCCGCGGCGCGAAGCATAGACAATGGTCGCCATGGCCGATACGGGGAAATCCCGGCCATTCCAGCCCGCCAGGGACCGAAATTCCAGACACAACGGCCCGTCGGGAAAAGCCGACGACGCTGACGGCAGACAGCGAAAAGGCACGTCCTCCGCCCCTTGCTCCGGCAGGAAATCAAAATGGCGCCGCAGCAAGGCTAGCGTATAGCCTGCCCCGTCGCCATCGACACGACATTGGCGAAGACGAAAGACACCCTGAGCCCGCAAAGCCGGCGTCACGACGACAGCTGCCTGGTCGGGGTTGGCGAATCTCGATTTATTATACCATATATCGGCCGATTTATCTTCATAAATGACCGCCGTCACCTGATCCCGGCCGGCATCGAGGACTAAGACTTCGGGCCCAGACAGCCGCAGGAACCATGCCGCTGCCAGACAAAGGGCCAGCCCGGAACCGATGCGCCTGCGAAAAGCCGGACAAAAGCCAAAAGCTACGACCAGATACCAGGCCAGCACAGCCAAGACCGACGGCTGCCCGCCCCAGAAGCGGCTCCCCGGCAGGGCTGCGATGAAGGCGTTGCCCTTCAAAGCCAGAGCCAGCAAGGGCTTGATGAGCCACAACACCATATCGGCACCGACGCCCCACAAGAGGGACAGGACCGATGCCAAAAGCCCCAGGACCATGACCAGGTCCAAGGCCGGGGCTACCAGAATATTGGCAACCAGTGAATAGACTGGAAAGGAAAAGAAAGCCGAAAACAAGAGGGGCACGACTAAGATCTGCGCCGCCACGCAGACTGTCAGGCAATCCCGCAAAAAAGCAGGCAGTGCCGAAAGCCAGGCACTGACAGGACGCTGAAAGAGGATGATGCCGGCCGAGGCCCCGCAGGAAAGGCGAAAACTCAAATCAAAGACCAGATAGGGACTGTAAATCAGCATAGCCGCCATGGCCAAAGCCAGGGCATGACCGGCCAAATACTCGCGCCGCACAGTCAGGCTCAAGGCACTAGCGGCACCCATGAGAGAAGCCCGGACGACAGGCGACGAAAAATCCGAAAGCGCTCCGTACAGGAACAAAAAACTCACAGAAACCAGGCACAACCCGCGCGGGCGCAATCCCAGGGCGCGGCCCATGAGCTGGATGACAGCCAGCAACAATGCCACATGGGACCCGGACACGGAGAGGATGTGAATCAGTCCGGTCGTGCTGAACGATTCCAGCAGGCCTGGCGGTAATTCATCGTAATGACCGCCGAAGAGCAGACTAGCAAGCACAGGCGCATAGGATTCGCCGAGGACAGCCTTATACCGCCCGGTCAGTGCCTGGCGCAAGGCCTGCAAAAAAGAGTCCCAGCGACCCAGTGGAGCCGTCACGGACACCTTTTTCCCATCATCGGCAAATAAACGCAGCCAAATCGCCTTTTCCCGGTCGCGATGGAATGCATCATACATGCCGTCGTTCTTATAATATGTCAAAGGCCGGCTGTCGCCCGTGACGACGACTGTACTGCCCAGGATCTGCGGCTCAGGCAAAGTCACGTAGGCACAACCACTTCCCGGCTGTACGTCCTCTTCTCCGGCATAGGCATAGCGCCGGACTTGCATGACATACCTTCCGACAAGGCCCTTCTCCGTAGCATAAGTACTGCGCCGCTCTTGCAGCGTCCCTTCTACGGTCAACTTGGCCCCGACAGCCTGATGCGGCAGGGCTTCATAACGATTCGCTTCCAGCTGGAGACGCCCCGCCCCCAAGACCAAAGCAACCAGAAACAGACAGACGGCTAGGACGACACGGCTTCGGGACCGGAAAAAGAAGATTCCCAACAGGGCCAGCCAAAAGATAAAAAGCCAAAGAATCAGGGGCAAAGTGAACGCATCGGCCAAGATCATCCCTGTCGCCAAGGCCAGGACCAGGGACAAGCTGACCCATTCAGGTTTAATGTTATGTCCCATCATAAGCACACCTGGTCTTTCAGCTTGGCAAACTTCGCCGGGCCGATCCCTTTGACTTTCTGCAGCTCTTCGATACTGCCAAAAGAGCCATGTTCCTGACGATAAGCGATGATGTTGGCCGCCATAGCCGGTCCGATGCCAGGCAGCGCCGTAAGGGCCTTTTCATCGGCCCGGTTCAGAGATACCTTGCCGGCTTCTGCCGGATTTTCGGGAATCCCCTGGAAATCATAGGGCACGTGGATATGGGCACCGTCGTCAGCCCGGTCCGCTAAATTGACGGCTCTCGTATTGGCATAGGCGATCATGCCGCCAGCTGCTTCTACGGCTTCACCGGCCGTTTTTCCCGTTTCCAAGGCGTAGAGCCCGGGATTCTTGACAGCCCCCGTGACATAGACAAAGGCTTTTTCCGGCAGCGGTTCTTCCACAGCCGGCGGCGGCTCGCTAACAAGGGACTCAAAGACAGGGGCAAACTGGAACAGGGCTACCCCCAATAAGACCAAAGCCAGGACTACCATTTTCTTCATGCTTATCACTCCTATACATATAATTTATATATGTATAGTATGCCCCATTTTTCAGGTCTTCTTGGAAAATTTAATCGTCCTTTAATCGAATTGGGCAAAATTTAATCATTCTCTCATTTACCAGCTGCTCTTGGATTTCCAGAAACTCTTGCGCAGCATGACCAGGAGGGTGAAGATTTCCAGTCGTCCCAGGAGCATGGACAGGCAGAGGATGGATTTGGAGAAGACCGAGAGTTCGGCATAGGTACAGGTCGCGCCGGTGATGCCGAAGGCCGGTCCGATGCAGCCCATGGTGGAGACGCTGATGCCGATGGCGTCGAAGGCACCGATGCCGTCGAAGGTCAGCAGCAGGGCCCAGAGGGCGATGAACATGAGGTAGAGGAAGCAGAATTGGGCGACGCGGACGACCGTGTCGTCACCGATGCGGTGGCCGTTCATGTTCAGGGCGACGACCTGGCGCGGATGGAGTTTGGCCTTGGCAGCCTGCCAGATGTAGCGCACCATAATGACGACGCGCGAGACTTTGAGGCCTGCCGCTGTTGATCCGGCACAGCCGCCGGAGATCATGAGCAAGAGCAGGATGCCTTTGGAGAAGGATGGCCAGCGGTCGTAGTCGGCCGAGACGAAGCCCGTCGTCGCGATGGACGCCGATTGGAACGACGAATAGCGCAAGGCTGTAGCAGCCGATACGTCAAAGCCATCCATGAGATTGATACCGATGAGGGCGGCCGCCACAGCGATGATCAGCAAATAGGCCTTAAATTCCGTATTGCGCCAGAGGACGTGCGCGCCTTTCTGCCAGGCTTGGTAATAGAGGCCGTAGTTGCCGCCGGTGAGGATCATGAAAAAGGTCATCCAGGCTTCGACGGCCGGGCTCTCGAAGTGAGCCGCACTGGCATTATACGTGGAAAAACCGCCGGCCGAGACCGTCGACAAGGCGTGGTTCAGAGCCCCGAGGAAGTCCATGCCGCAGAGGAAGAAGATGACGAAGGCCGTCGCCGTAAAGGCCATGTACATGCGAAACAGGACCTGGGTCATGTCATGGAGCCTGGGCAGGACCCGTTCCCGCGTAGGCCCTGTCGATTCGGCATTGTACATGTAGACCGTCGACTGGCCCGCTTCCGGTAGCAGGGCGATAAAGATGACGACGATACCCAGTCCGCCGAGCCAGTGGGTCAGGCTGCGCCAGAAAAGGAGGCTCTGCGGCAGGATCTCCAAATCGGGGATGACCGTCGCCCCGGTCCCGGTAAAGCCGGAGATGCTCTCGAACAGGCCGTCGAAATAGTTCAGGTAGCCGCCCAGGCAATAAGGCAGCATCCCCAAGAAGGTCGCCAGGAGCCAGCCCAGGCCGGTAATGGCGATGCCTTCGCGCATGGTCAGTTTTTTCGTCCGCACGTGGCCGTAACGCAGAAATCCCCAGCCCGCCAGGGCACAGGTCCCCATCGTGCCCAAAAAGGCCAGCCAGCTATCTTCGGCAAAGACCAGGGCCATCACCAGGGGCAGGGTCATGACGCCGGACTGGGCCCAGGCGATTCTTCCTAAAAATTGACAGATTACGTGTAAATCCATAAGCTTCCCTTCAAAAAAATAAAATCCTTTTTATTATACCATGGCTGGCGAGAGAACCGCAAAAAAACAATCATTCCATAGATTCTTGTATATATGTTATAATAAGAACTACTATTGAAATTAAAGACTTATCCTGTCAGAAAGGATGACGCCCATGACTTATGACTATACCCAAGATTTGTTGAAATTTATCCAGCGCAGCCCGTCGCCATACCATACGGTCCAGGCCAGCCGGACCTATCTCGATCAGGCCGGCTTCCAGGCCCTGGCCCTGTCCAAAACCTGGCACCTGGCCCCGAACAGCGCCTATTATGTACCCCTCTATGATTCGGGCCTGGTCGCCTTCCGCACGGGTTCCGATGTGCGCCGTCACCTGCGCCTCAGCGCGGCCCATACGGATTTCCCCTGTCTGCGCCTGAAATACCGGCCGGAACTGCGCCAGCACGGCTATCTCAAGCTGAACGCCGAAGTCTACGGCGGCCTGCTGCGCGAATCGTGGCTCGACCGCCCCTTGTCCCTGGCAGGTACCGTGGCCCTGCAAAGTAAGGATGCCTTCCGGCCGGAAGTCCGCCTCATCGACATCGGCCGGCCCGTCCTGACCATCCCCCGCCTGGCCATCCACATGAACCGCCAGGCCAACGACGGCGTCGCCCTCAATCCCCAGAAGGACCTCCTGCCCGTCATGGGCCTCGATGACCAGGCCTTGACGAACCACTTCTTCCTGGATTTCCTGTCGGAAAAATGTCACTGCCTGCCGGAAGCCATCTTATCGTATGACCTGACGGTCTATCCCTGTGAAACGGGCTGCTCCCTGGGCTGGCACGATGAATTTATCTCGTCGCCGCGGCTGGACAACCTGACGTCGGTCCTGGCCTGCCTGATGGGGCTGGTCAAGGAAGATAGGGCCGACGGCCTCAACGTGACGGCCCTCTTCGACAATGAAGAAGTCGGCAGCCAGACGAAACAGGGTGCGGACTCCCAGATCCTGCCGGGCATCCTGCGCCGCATCTACCACGCCTTCGGCTTCACCGACGACGACTTCTCGGCCGACCTGGGCCGGGCCTTCATGCTCTCCGTCGACGTGGCCCACGCCATCCATCCCAACGTGCCGGAAAAATGCGACGTCACCAACCAGCCCGTCATGGGCCATGGCGTCGCCCTGAAGATTGCCAGCAGCCAGCGCTATGCCGGCGATGCCACAGCCGTGGCCGTCGTCAAGGCCTTGTGCCGGGAAAATGAAATTCCCTATCAGGTATTCATGAACCGGTCGGACATCCCCGGCGGCTCGACCCTGGGCTCGCTGCTCTCGGCCAATCTCCCCCTGCGGACCATGGATATCGGCATCCCCATTACGGCGATGCATTCCTGCCGGGAACTGATGGGCGCTGCTGACGAGGAAAGCCTGGTCCGCCTGATCCGCGCTTTTTTCGGCCATAAATAGGTTTCCATCCCCCATGCTTCATAAATCTATTTGTTTTAAAAATGCGGTTTTATACGGTTGACGCTTTTGGCTATCCATATTATAATGACTAATGTATAGTACATTACGTTGTACACGGTACATGATACTATATCCCAAAAACCTTGCATAAAACAGAGATTTTGTATACAGAAAGAGTGAACGCGCATGACTTTAGGACAAGAAATCAGGTATTATCGCAAAAAAAAGGGCTTAACCCAGACGGCTTTCGGTGCCCTCTTCGGCATGTCCAAACAGGCCGTCTATTCTTGGGAAACGGGCCTCTATTCGCCGGATATTTCCGTATTGCTGAAGATGGCAGACTTCTTCCAGATTCCCATCTGTATCCTCGTCGGCCGACCGGGTATGTACTGCAAAGGCAGTGAAGAACACGGCAATAACTGTGACTTCTGCGCTTCCATCACCGAAGACGACAGCCTCATCATCCGGGCTATCCACGCCTTACCGCCGGAAAAGCAGGAAGCCATCAAAACCTTATTGAATATCAATGAGAAAAAATAAAGCATCACAAAAAGAGGCTGTCGCACATGCGACAGCCCTTTTTTTAGGGGTTAGTGGTTAGGGGATGCAGAAGCCTTCGTGCGACAGCCCCTACGAGCCACGAATCACTAGCCACGAGCCACGAATCCATGGTATGATGATAAAAAAAGTAAAGGACGATGTGTTATGGAATCTCTTATCCGCTCGGTCTATGGCCGGGCTGACGCTGAATATGTCATCAAGAAGTCCCGCTTCATCGCGACGGTCTGCGAAGTGAAGTCCGAAGATGAAGCATCTGCCTTCATCGACGAAGTGAAAAAGAAATACTGGGATGCCCGCCACAACTGCTCGGCCTACCAGGTCGGACCGGGCGGCCGTTTCCAGCGGTCCAGCGATGACGGCGAACCGGCCGGCACGGCAGGACGGCCCATCCTGGAAGTCCTCAAGAAGCAGGGCCTGACCAATACGGCTATCGTCGTCACCCGTTACTTTGGCGGCATCAAGCTCGGTGCCAGTGGTCTCATCCGGGCTTACAGCCATACGGCCGCCCTGGGCCTGGAAGTCGCGGATATCGCCGTCTATACGCCGTTCACGATCCTCAAGGCGACTGTCGCCTACCCCCTGGTCAGCACGATGGAACGCTTCGTCCCCGACCACGGCGGCACCATCACGGACCGCCAGTTCGCCGCTGACGTGACCTTCACCATGGAAGTCCCCCAGGACGAAGCCGCCCCCTTCGCCGCCGCCCTGACCGACACGACCAGCGGCCGCGTCACCTGCCAGAAAACCGGCACCCTCGTCAAGCCGGTGGTTAGTGGTTAAGTGTTTCGTATGGGCGACCTAATGGCCCGCCGCGAACAGTTGGCGATATACAAATGGGGCTGTCGCACGATGTTTTTTCCATCATGCGAGGCCCCGTTTATCCTACGCCTTATACCCGGTCATGAGGTCGACGATGTTTTCCAAGGGATCACCGGCCAGGTAGCGTTTGAGATTATCTGCGGCGATGCGGACGATATAGTCGTGCGTCGCCTGGAGGTGATAGCCGCCGGAAATGTGCGGCGTAATGTAGATGCCTGGCGTCTTCCACAAGGGATCTGACGACGGCAGCGGTTCCGGGTCGGTCACATCCAAAGCAGCGCCGGCCAGATGGCCGGACACGACGGCATGGCGGAGGGCTTTCTGGTCGACGTTGGTCCCGCGGCCGACGTTGACGAAGTACGCCCCTTTCTTCATAGCGCCAAAGCGCACCGCATCATAGAGGTGATACGTTTCCGGCGTATCGGGCAGGCACGAAGCGACAATGTCGGCCTGGGCCAGGTAATCGTTGAAATGGGCCATATCCCCCATTTCATCGGCTTCGGGCGGTACGGCTCCCTGACGGCGGCGCAGGCCGATGACGTGGGCCCCCATGGCCTTGACGCGCTGGCCGAAGTTACGGCCGATGTTGCCGAATCCGACGACGACGACGGTCGCGCCATAGAGAGACGTCACCGGCCCTTCATCGCGCCACAGGGCTTGATGCTGATTATCATAGTAGCGATAGAGTTTCTTCATCATCGCCAGTGTCTGGGCCAGCATGTGTTCCGACAACGCCAGGCCGTAGGCACCGGTCGCATTGGTCAAGGTGACGCCAGCCTGCAGGATACCGGGCCGGCAGTATTCATTGGCACCGGCACTGTTGAGCTGGAGCCACTTCAACTGCGACGCTTCTTTCACCAGGTCAGGAGCTATATTGCCAATGATGACATCTGCTTCTTCCAAGGCCTTGCCGGCCTGACTCCCATCACCGGGACAATAGCAAAAATCCGCCTCCGGAGCGGCCATTTCCAGCCACTGTGTCTGTTTTGCATCGACATCCATGACAACTAAGATTTTCAAATGAATCACTCCCTATTGCTTTTTTCTTTCGCGGCAATTTCCTTTACCGTTTTCAGCGGGCATTGGGCAACGTGTGCGATGAATTCATAGGTCACGTCCTCTTTCAAGAGGTTCCGCACAACCTGTTCGATACTGCACCGGTTTCCGTCCGCATCGACGAATGGGCCCATTTTTCCCGCCTCCTCTGCCATTATAACACAATCGAGAGTCCTGCATACATCTTGCAACCAGAATCAGCCTTCTTTCCTGAGAATAGCTCTTTATTTCCATTTTATTATAGCTTCTCCCTGCCGAAAAAGATAGCATCCCGCCACAGCTGTGACAGAACTGTGCCAGCCCGGCCATATTCGGCGGCTATATCTTCTTGGATTGACAAGCGCTGTTTTTGTTCTATACTAATAGACAGAGTGTAATCGCAAAACGACCGCACGAAGGGGTACACCACCTTGGGTGTAAACTTTCGTGCGGTCTTTTTTGTCAGGAGGTCTTAATCGTGAAAGAAGCATCACAAATGCAGCGCGGCCTGAAAAACCGTCATCTCCAGATGATTGCCCTGGGCGGCGCTATTGGTACCGGGCTGTTTTACGGGTCGGCGTCGACCATTTCCCTGGGCGGGCCGTCAGTCATCGCAGCCTATTTCATCTGTGGCATCGTCATTTTCCTCATCATGCGCATGTTAGGGGAAATGGCCGTCGAAGAACCGGTGTCCGGCTCCTTCAGCTATTATGCCGACAAATATTGGGGCCCCTTCCCGGGGTTCATGCTGGGATGGAATTACTGGTTCTCTTACGTCATTATCAGCATGGCTGAATTGACAGCCGTCGGCATCTACGTCCATTACTGGCTGCCGGACCTGCCGCAATGGGTAACGGCCCTGGTCTGCCTCATAGCCATCACCTGTCTCAACCTGGTCAATGTCCGGGCCTACGGCGAAACGGAGTTCTGGATGTCCTTCATCAAGGTGGCGGCTATCCTGGGCATGATTGCCCTCGGCGCCTGGCTCATCTTGCAGGACAGCCGGCCGTTCCCGCAGAATTTCAGCAACCTCTGGGCCTACGACGGCATCCTGCCCAAGGGCATCTGGGGCTTCTGCCTGGCCATGGTGACAGTCATCTTTTCCTTCGGCGGCGTCGAACTCATCGGCATCACGGCAGGCGAAGCGGAAAATCCCGAACGGTCCCTGCCCAAGGCCATCAACCAGATTATCTGGCGTATCCTCGTCTTTTACATCGGCACGATGGTCGTCATCATGACTTTGTGGCCGTGGAACCAGATTGGCACCCAGAACAGTCCTTTCGTCCAGATTTTCACCAACGTCGGCTTCCCGGCAGCGGCCAATCTCCTCAACTTCGTCGTCCTGGCTGCGGCCATTTCCGTCTATAACTCGGCCATTTACGGCAATTCCCGCATCGCCTTCGGCCTGGCAGAAGAAGGCAACGCGCCGCAATGGTTCAAGAAGCTGTCGTCCCGGGGCGTACCGGTCCACACGCTCTGCCTCTGCTCGGGCCTGACCTTGTTCGTCGTCGCCGTGACCTATTTCTTCCCGGGAAAAATCTTTATGTATTTCCTGTCCCTCACGGTCGGCGCGACCATCGTCAACTGGATCACCATCATCGTGACGCACTTAAAATTCAAGGCCTACTGCCGGAAGGCGGGCAAGACGACGAAATTCCCGTCCCTCTGGTACCCGGCAGCGGACTATTTCTGCCTGGCCTTCCTCTGCTTTATCGTCCTCATGATGACCCAGATGCCGGACATGCTCACAGCCGTCCTCATCATGCCCGTCTGGCTGGCTATCCTCTGGTGTTGCTGGCGCCGCCTGACCCCTGCGCCAATGATGACACACACCATGCAAAAGCCTTAGCACAACGCTGCCCAGTCTGTTGAAAATGGTTGCCCTTATTCCATAAATCTCCTTTTCATCCGTATAATATTTTTACTATAAAGGGGCTGTGCATGATAGCCTATGCTTTCACGCAACAGCCCCTTCTCTATTGGCTAAACATACTTAAAGTGAACGTACCCTCGCCTACAGAGGCGGGGGCTTCCTGCTTCAGCGAGAACAGCACCACTGACTCTGAAGAGTTATGGCGACTTACACTCTCTCCACAGGCGTAAGTTTCCGTGCGACCCACGGTACTCTATGCGTTACATTAGGCGGCGGATATGCGCCTAGCTTCCTCTCTAATATTTATAGCAGCGTTCTTATCTCTGTCATGATGACTGCCACATTTCGGGCAATCCCATTCTCGTATAGACAAATCTTTCGTTTCATTGTTCTGGTAACCGCAAACATGGCATAGCTGACTACTAGGATACCATTTGTCTATCTTGATAAACTGTTTACCTTGCCAAGCCAGCTTATATTCCAACATGTTTGTGAACATATTCCAGCCATTGTCGGCTACAGATTTACCAAAACTGAACTTACCACCTTTCTTGTGCTTCGCCATAGCTTTGACGCTGATATCCTCAATACCTATGGCATCATAGTGGTCTACCAAGTAGCGGGCTTTTTTGTGCAGGAAATCGCGGCGTTGATTGGCAATTTTTTCGTGGAGTTTAGCTACCCGTAACCTTTGTTTATCTCGGTTATGACTTCCGTTTTGCCGCTTAGAAAGTTTTCTTTGTGCCTTGGCTAATCTTTTCTCGGCTTTCCTCAAGAAATGGGGATAGTCCGCATCCTCTTCATCGGAAGCCACATATAGTCCGTGCATGGCAAAATCAAGTCCAAGAAATTTCTTCGGCATTATAGGGAGTATTTGGTTTTCGTACTCCACCAAAATACTGATGTAATATTTTCCTGATGATGTTTTGCTTATGGTTACAGTCTTTATCGTGCTGTTTTCCATCAATGGACGATGCAGGCACAATTTCACCAAACCTATTTTTGGCAGCCTGACCTTGTTCCCCTCGATTCTTACAGAACCGTGTTGGTTGTTCGTAGAATACGAAGCATGACCTGTCTTTTTCGATTTGAAGCGTGGCTTGCCAAAATGCTTTCGATTTCTAAAAAAGTTATTGTATGCTTTGTTCAGGTTCATCTGTGCATTGGCAAGAGCAAGGCTGTCGACTTCTTTCAGCCAAGGGAATTCTTCCTTGTACTGTGCAGGAGTATTATTCAGTTTCTTACCGGTTTCCTTATAGTAATCAAGGCGGTCTCCAAGCATCTTGTTATAGATGAATCGGACACAGCCGAAAGTCTTGGCAAACATAATTTTTTGTTCAGTTGTTGGATAGAGCCTGTATCGGTATGCCTTATTCACTATAATCACCTGCCTTGATTTTCTATGTATTTTCGTATTATGGGAGCGCCGCCTGTTGTCAGCAGGCAATAGCTTTTTGACCAAAACATTTCCTTTCAAAGCTTACATCTGACTTCCGGAAAATCTTTTTTCTATGTGGACAAATATACCTTTTGCATATTGGCTCATCTGATCAGAAAACACTTTGCGGCGGTATTTTACCACTAGAACCAGCTGGTAATAGAATAAGAATACTGAATAGTTATTACTATCCAATTTCTTAGTATAATCAATTCTTTCTCATCTACGACTGATTATACTACAGAACTATCTACAGAGCAATGGTATGGCTCAATTACTTACGTAAATTCGCCATACCCGCCTTCATCCCCCACCTAAGAGGTGGAGGACTTCTGGCGGATTAGGTTAATTTATTTTGCTTGGCAATGTCAGCAATAGCTTCTAAGGATAACTTAGTATACTGAGCAATCTTTTCAAAAGGTACGCCATCTTTCAGCATTTCCAGTACGTCGTCTTGTTTTCCTAAATCCCAACCACGTTTTTCTCCTACTTCTTCCCCCAGTTTACGTCCGCGTTTTTCTCCTCGCCGTTCCCCGCGCCGTTCAATACCTTCGCTCAAGTTACACATTGTCGCCACTCCTTTCTCTAAGTGCGGTGTCATTGTTACGTTAAATTCTTTCGCCAATACTTTCTGCTTTTCTTGAGGACTGATGTTATCCAAGAGCAGCATGTTTAGCAACCGCAAAATACCTTTTAACTGCCTATGGCTTTTGCTTCCCAGACAGACCAAGACGATACTGATCAAATCGTAATGACTCCGCTCGGCCTGGGTATGCCCGATTAGATGTTTCTCAGTCAGTTGGTAACGTGAAATATGGTACTCCCATTTTTTCGTTGGCATCGTGCAGATCCAGATGGAATAGACCTTCTGAATTTTTTCATAATGGGATTTTACGAAAACCGTGCCATACTGACTGGAAATCATGCGACCGCAATAGTAGACGGCCCGCTTTAGCAGCGGATAGCCCGGGTTAAAATCGTTCTGCGCTTCCAGATTAATGATGAGTTGAATCATTTTCCCATCCACGGGAGCTACGGCATGGAACCGGATGTCGTAATACACCGTTCCTTCCGCTCCAGATTTGTCTTCCGTCTGCTCACTTTCGATGCGTGGTGAAATGGTTTCCGGTTCCACGGCAATGCGGCTGATACTCGGTTCGCCCTGGATATAGCGCCACGCAATATCCAGCAAACTACAATCCTTAAATTCTTCCGTGCAGGACTTGAGGATATGGGCCATGATTTCCCGTTCCGAAAGGACCCGCTTGCACGCCTCGTCATACGCTTTCTTTTGCGCTTTGGCCTGTTGTGCCGAATCGGACATGATGTCACACCTCCAGATTCACTTTTATTGTATAATAATCATTTCCGCTCCGCAATAGAACGGCTTCTGATTCTATCATACACTACCAAACAGGGCCCGCCAGAAATTCTAATCGTCCTTTAATCGAATTCCCGAATATTTAAGGAACCGTTAATGTAGATTAGTGCCTATCGGCCGGGCGAAAAGTCGTTCATCGAATTTTAGAGTTGAGGGCCCCGCAGGCCGCATTCGTAGGGGACGGCCAAAGGGCGTCCAGCCACGGCTGTCCGTTTTGGCAGCCGTCCTGCACCTCCCGCTGTTCGGCACCTGACGGGCCAAAAAGGCCGCGTGAATCCTGGGCATAGCCGGAATTTATGACGAGTGGTACACGGTCGTAATACAAAAATAAAAAACGGGCTTGTCGCACGACGACAAGCCCGTTAAAGTTGTTAGTGGCTAGCAGTTAGTTGTTGGCGGATGGCTTTAAGCGACAGCGCCGTTTTTACTTTACGCTTTCTTTATATTGCTTCTAGCCGTAATCTCGAAGGGGATCCGTTGTTCCCCGACGGATTTCTTGATGAAAATGTTGATTGCCGTCGACATGCTCATGCCGATGGAGTCACAAAATTTCTCAAAGTCTTTTTTCAGATCCGCGTCGACGCGAATACAAATCGTTGTCTGTGCCATGATACCCCTCTATTTCTTGCCGACGTACTGACGGATCATTTCTCCCTGTTCCTTGACCAGAGCTTCCAGTTCGGCAATCTTCTTATCCTGCTGATCCACCGTATTTTCCAGGCTTTCAATCTTCTTAGCCATGGCCGTCTTCGACGTCGTGATGCCGCTGCCACCTTGACCAATCTTGAAGCTCAAGCCGGCGTTAAACATATTTTCCCCGTTGCCGAAATTCGTACCCAGACTGAACATGGTATCTTCATTGGGACGATAGAAGGCACCCAAAGCGACACTGTTGGCATTGCGGTAATTGCCGTAACCAACGGCGAAATCCCACTTATCATTAGGGTCGAAGTCCAATGGATGAAGCGCTGCCAAAGCAGCCGCACCAGCACCGACCTTGTTGACGCGGTTATCGAGGTCAGAAACGCGGTTGTTGATGTGGTAAATGGATTCCGTGTTGGCAGCGACCTGATGATCCAAAGCCGTTATGTTTTGGCCAGCTGTGTTAGCCTGTCTGATGAAGATTCCGTCCTTTTCGACTCTCGTTTCCTTGTAGACGGTCCCGGCATTGACGGCGTTCTTAGAGCCTTCCTCAATCGTGGTGTTGGCTACATTCTAGATGGTCGTGTCTTCCCGCAGCGTAACGGTCTTGCTGTCGTCACCGTCATAGTTGACGGCGTTCTTGGTCGCAGCTTGCAACTGGTCTTCCGTAGCAGCCTGACCGGACGTAATGTTCTTGGCGTCCCAGGTCTTGTTAGTCAATCCACCAATCGTGCCTTTGTCATCCTTGTTGATGGTGACCTTGCCAATGGCAGCGGAACCTGTCACTTCGAGGTCTTTTGTTGTAATCTTATTAGCTGCTGTAACTGAATCGACATTCAGATCTTTATTCAGGGAAATCTGATAATTCGCTGCTTCTCCCTCTTTGGCAATATTTTCAACAGAAAGATTAGCATCTTCCGTTGATACAATAGTATGCTTGCCTGCAGCTTCTGACGCATATTTAATGGCTTCGTCAAGTTTTCCAATGGAAGTCGTGACGTCTTCACCTTTTTTAACGTACTTCGTGCTGCTGTAGTCAAGATTCCCCACTTTGTTATCTACATGATTGACAGCATCTACTACGGTCGTTTTACCTTCAGCATTTTTAATATCTGCATTCAAATCCGTTACATTGCCTACATCACTGGCTTTGGCTACATCCGTAATCCGGACGGTACCAACTTTTCCCGTCTTATCTACAACGTCTATCGATACGCCCTGCACTGACTGGCCATCCTTGTCTGTAATAGTACCAACGGCATAATCTCCAGCCGTGATATGTGTATCATTGGCATCGGCTGTGGCCTGTGTCATCGCTTCGTGGAGCTGAGCTTCCGTAGCAGCCTTTGTAGACTGAGAATAATCTTTCGTTTTATCCCAGGTCGTATTAGACAAACCTGTAATCACATTATGCTGACCGTCTACAGTCACATTACCAGAAGTAACAGTTGTGGCTTGCAGACTGTTGAGACCTGTAATGTCTTTTGCAAGACGAATATTCAAGGTATCATCATCTTTTCTTACAACACCAATGTTAGCAGCGTCAACAGTTTCGGTCGCTCCTCCGACAATATTAAGTTGCTCATTCAACTTTCTCGATATGACTTTGCTATTATCTGACTTTCCGTCATCACCAGCAAATGTTAAACCATCCGTACTTTTAGCCAATCCGTCCGTATTTAAGCCAATCGTATATTCGATACCCTTTCCTTTGTTAACGCCTGTGTTATCTACTGTAATACGACTGTTTGCAGCCGCTTTGACAGTCGCATGCTTGGCAGCCTCTATAGCTACGGCATAAAGTTCGCTCCCATTGACGGCATCCGTACTCGTAGGCGTAACACGTCCGGCGGCTACGTTCGTAATAGTCCGTACCACTTTATCATTACCTACACTAACGATTCCGCTTGGCCACCCGCCGCTTACACTATAGTTGCTGTTAAGATTCGGAATCGTAAGAGACATGACATTGTAATCATTCAAGTTTCCCGAAGCTTCCGAACCTTGGCCCAGGGCAACGGAATTTTCTACTGAAACCTTTGCATCTTTCCCAATGGCAACAGATTTTGCACCGGAAACCTGTGCATTCATACCTATAGCCATACTGTTTGCTCCACTTACCTGACTGCTTGCACCTAAGGCCATACTATTTTCTGCACCGGCCAAAACCTTTGCCTGATATCCCAATGCCGTTCCCTTAGACGCACCTGTGTCTACGATAGCTCCTAATCCAACAGCTGACGAGTAATTGGCCAAAGCTTCTGCACCTTCACCTACGGCAGTAGCCGATTCCCCACTAGCCCTGGCGAGCGAACCCAGTGCGGTTGCCTGCGTTCCTTCAGCCTGTGCATTCATGCCAATAGCCGTACTGTTATCTTGATTGGCCAGGGCATCGGTACCTAGTGCAACAGCATACCGCCCTGTTGCCTTGCTATTATAGCCCAGGGCGGTCGAACGATAACCAGACTGGCTATTATAACCAACCGCCGTGTTATCATCCATTTTATGATTTTCATCTAAAACATCGGAATGGGTTGTTTTAGCACTATATCCTAACGCTAATGAATGAGTTCCCCGGGCTGAAGCAAAGGGTCCGATAGCAATAGCATCATCCCCTGTAGCTCCATTATTGTTATAATTACTATCAGTACCTGTAACAGCACCACTTTTTGGATTCATACTATAATAATGAATCTGGGCACTTTTCAGCTGAGCTACGTTAACCGCATCGGTATCTTCCTTACCGGCTGCGACGTTAGTAATCTGACGAGTAAGGTTCTTAGAAGCATCACCGACGGAAACAGCAGCCGCCTTTGATTTCCAGGTGCCAGTGGTATCAGTCTGATGGTCACCATTTGCCGGGTCATAACCATCTGCACCCTTATCGATAACAGCTACGGAACCGGCACCGATGGCTACACCGCCATCGATAGTGGCATTAGCATTATGACCGAGGATGACTGTGTCTTTTTTCTCTGTTGTGATGGGCGCCGTTTCGTCGGCATTGCCGATAATCACGTTATGGGTCTGGTCTTCTGCTACGGCGCGATAATCGCCGATGACCGTATTGGAATCAGCCCCCTTATTGATCGTGACACCCTGTCCCAGCACCTTTACATGGCTGGCATTTGTTACCGTATTTTTAAAACCATTAATAGAATTATAGGAGCTAATACTGCTCTTTTCTCCTACTACTGTATTATTCACACCAATAATAGATGTTTTTTGGGTATAATTCGCTTTATTTCCACCACCAATGGCAAGCGTAGCTCCACCGCTTTCGCTGTCCTGCACTGCCTTCATCAAATTATTCTGCAAAGCCTGTGCTGAGTCTCCCCCACTTGAAGGCGCAGAAGAAATATCAGTGATAGAATTTTGAATTTCATTACCCGCCCCAAAAATCAGAGAACCATTGGAGTTAGAAGCTCTGTTGGCGGTGCCTACGATACTGTTAGCAATTCCAGAATATGGACTGGAAAAAGTAGCCGATTCAATACTGTTCAGAGATCCGGTAATGGTAGCACCAAAGTTCTTGGTTGCAGCAGATGTATCATTACCGCCTTCATAATTTCCCGAAGCAATGGAATATGCCCCCATAACTGTGGAAAATGCACCTGCATTAAAACTGTTAGTTCCCAGAGTCGTTTCAAAAACATTTTTTGACTTTACATTTACATCCTTTTCGTTAGATGTATTAATCGTTACATCGCCTAACTTACCTTGATAATTATGAATGCCAATGGTTAAACCACCTGTGCGGGCATATGAGTTCTGACCAATAGCGATTGATCCAGGAACTCTGGTTGGGTCATCGGGAATTTGTGCCACAGGAACCAATCCCCACCAATAGTCGGGATCATATTTAGGAGTATATGTAGTCTGTCCAAAACCAAACGCTTTTTCCTGTTGTCCGGCCATATTCTCAATGGACACATTATTCCCAATGGCAATGCTGCCGCCCTGACTGGCATAGTTGTCAATGACAGCGCCGCTACCGACTGCTACATCACCAGTTGACTTGCTTTCGCCATTTGAATATTTGATAGTCGCCCCTTTGCCAATGGCTACATTTTCTTTTTTAGGTGCGTTGCTGTTTGTCCCAATAGCAACGCCATCACCACTTCCTGCCGTATTATCCGCAGCCAATACCGGCGAATAAGCCACTCCACCGAAAGTCAGCAGTCCGGCGACGATGGCAGCTACGGCCGCCTTACCAAAATACCTCTTCTGGTGTATATTTGTGCTTATAAGTTCACTCTTACTGGACGATTTGTGTTGGCTTTTCGTTAATTCCGATACGACGACATAGCAATGTCTGGCTTTACTCCAAATGACCTTATACGTTCGATTCATAAAAAGCATCTCCTTTTCCGTTATTATATGCATTTTATATAACTAATAAAAAGCATATCTGTAACAAAACTGTTATTTTATTATAGCATATAAAGTCGCAAAATAAAGCAGTATATAGACATTCGTAAGTTGTTGCCAAGTCGTCGTCTTGTACTTTATATTAACTTTTTTAATATATTTTTAATATAATTATTTGCAATTATATATACAAAATAAAGAAAATTTTTCTGTGATTTTTTTGATGAGTCTGTCGCGGCGAAACGCCGCATCTGAGTCCGAGGAAAGGCAGTGACTCGTGGTTTGTGGCTCGTGGCTCGTAAAAGCCTGCCATTATACTCGGATGGACTGTGGTCGAATCTCACAGCGGGCTCGCCACGTGCGAGCCCCTACGCATACTACGCACAAGGCCGTAGACCGTGTTTTTTTGCGGCCTGCGAACTGCGGTCCCCTACTTATTGTCTTCCAGAAAGGCTTCCGCATCTTGGCGGATTTTTTCCAGGTCCAGGCCCTGGTCGCGGGCGCCGAAGATGCAGCCGCAGTAGGGCTGGCGGTAGAGGTGGTAGGCTTCGGTCATTTTCGTCGATGTGAGGAAGCCGTTGTTTTTCTTGAAGTCCGTCGGCAAGTAGGCGTAGCCGTACTGGTCTTCGATATCCCGGCCGACTTCGTTGATGACCTGCGAGTTCTTATGGGGGCTGACGGTCAGGGTCGTCGTGAAATAGTCATAGCCCAGTTCCTGCATCTTTTCAGCTGTCGCCTTCATGCGCTGGACGAAGCAGACGCGGCAGCGGGCGCCGCCTTCCGGTTCGTCTTCCAGGCCCTTGACGGCTTCAAAGTACGTCTCCGGTTCATAGGGCGCGGCCAGGAAATGGACGTCGTGGCCAGTCTCTTTGTTATAGGCTTCGATGAACTGTTTCTGGACGAGTTCCCGCCGCCGGTATTCGGCTTCCGGATGGATATTGGGGTTGAAATAGTAAACCGTCACATCAGCCACGCCGGTCAACCTATCCAGGACGGCCGTACTGCACGGGCCACAGCAGGAATGGAGCAGGACCCGCGGCTTGACGCCTTCCTGCTGCCAACGGCGGGCCATGCGCTGGAATACTTTATCGAAGTTGATCCGCTGGTTTTGATTCATGCGGTCCAGAATTTCATGAAAATCAATCATCATTTATACTCTCTTTCTAATATAGATTTATTTTATATTATACCATAGCATGGATAGCGCCATCGAGTATCTGCCAGAGCGTCAGGTAAAGGCCTATTTTTTATCCCCCCATGGGCTTATATTGGCCAGGCTTTTTTAGTAAAATAGTAATATAGTTAAATTTCTAAGGAAAAGAGGTTTCATTATGCATATACCTGAAAATTACCTGAGCCCTTCGACGTGCGGTGTCCTCGGCGCCGTCATGGTCCCTATCTGGCTGCTGTCCATCCGCAAGGTCAAGGAAACGGTGCCCCGTGAAAAGCTGCCCCTCCTCGGCATTGCTGCGGCCTTTTCCTTCCTGGCCATGATGTTCAATATCCCCCTGCCCGGCGGTACGACGGGACACGCTGTCGGCGGTACGCTCATTGCCATCCTCTTCGGGCCGTACGCGGCCTGTCTGGCCGTCAGCGTGGCCCTGCTCATCCAGGCCCTGTTCTTCGGTGACGGCGGCATCCTGGCTTTCGGCGCCAACTGCTTCAACATGGCTTTCGTCCTGCCCTTTACGGGATATTTCATCTATCACGGCCTGAAGAAGGTCATCTCATCGGATACGGTCGCCGCCGGCATCAGCGCTTATGTTGGCATCAACGCAGCTGCCTTCTGTGCCGCCGTGGAATTTGGCATCCAGCCCCTGCTGTTCACCGATGCTGCCGGTCAGGCCCTGTACTGCCCGTATCCCCTGTGGATTTCCCTTCCGGCCATGATGATCGGCCACCTCACCTTGTTCGGCCTGGCAGAAGTCGTCTTCACGACGGGCGTCCTGGCTTATCTTCGCAAGACGTCGCCGGACCTGTTCCAGCTGGCCGCCCCGGCTTCGTCCAATAAGTCCCTCTTCGGTCTCCTGGCCGCCCTCATCGTCGCCACGCCCCTCGGCTTACTGGCTGCCGGTACGGCCTGGGGTGAATGGGATGCGGAAGAACTGGCAGACACGGACTTCTTCGGTTCCGCCCTAGGGTATACGCCGGCAGGCATGGAAAACGGCTTTTCCTTCGATGCCCTCATGCCGGACTACGCCATTGCCGGCCTGCCCGACGCCGCCGGCTACATCATTTCGGCCATCGTAGGCACGGCCTTGCTCATCATCATCTTTAAGATCATCGCGTCCCTCTTGCCGTCCCGGCCGACTTTCGATACGCCGGCTCAGCATTAAGGGGGCTTGTCCATGAAGCTCCCTGAATGGGCAGTCCGCGAAGAAATATATAATCCCGGCAGCGACCGGGATTATTTCATTTCCCGCTCCCTGCTCAAGATCGTCTCTATCCTGACGGCCCTGCGCGGCCAGGGACTGCGGCCGGCCCGGCCCATCGGCGCGGCACCGGCCTTATTGGCTGCCCTGGTCCTCATCGCCCTCATCGTCATGGCCCGGACGACGGCCTTTCTCTGGGCCGTCCTGGCCGGTGAACTGGTCCTCCTCTGCTTCCAACCGGGACGGCCCCTGCGCCGGGCCCTCGGCGCCGCCCTGGCAGGGTCCCTGTTCTGTGCCGTCCTCGTCGCCCCGTCTTTTTTCCTGGGCAATGGCCGCTACGCCTTTCTCCTGCCCTGCAAGACCTTTCTCACCGTGACGGCCCTGATGCTCCTGCAGGAAAACCTGGCCTGGCATGAACTGACCGGCGCCCTGCGGACGTTCCGCGTCCCGTCGCTGGTCATCTTCATCCTCGACACGACGCTGCGCTACATCGTCATCTTAGGCCAGGAAGCGTCCGACCTGCTGACGGCCCTCAAGCTGCGCTCTGTCGGTCATAATCCCGACAAGAAGGCCGCCATGAGCGGCGTTTCCGGCATTTTGCTGCAAAAGTCCCAGCGCCTGTCCCAGGACCTGTACGAAGCCATGTGCTGCCGCTGCTTCACTGGCGATTACCGGCCCTATGAGGACGGCCGGAAGCGCCGTTTCTCTCCCGCCACGGGGCTGCTCGTCCTTGCCCTGCTGGCCTATGTCTATCTCTTCATCCGCCTGGAAGGAGTCCTCTCATGATACAACTCGACGACGTCTGTTTCGCCTATGACGACAGGCCCATCCTCTCTCATCTCACGGAAACCATCGAACCGGGCCAGGCCGTCCTCCTCAGCGGTCCCAACGGCTCTGGGAAATCGACGCTCCTGCGCCTGCTGAACGGCCTGATTTTCCCCCAGCAGGGGACGTATACCTTTGACGGCACGGTCATCACGGCCGGCAAGATGCGGGACCACGCCTATTCCAAATGGTTCCACCAGCGCCTGGGCTACGTCTGGCAGAATCCCGATTCCCAGCTCTTCTGCAGCAGCGTCCGCGAGGAACTGGCCTTCGGCCCGGTCCAGATGGGATTGAAGCCTGAAGAAATCCACCAGCGCGTCGACGATGCCCTGGAACTGCTGGGCCTGACCCGGCTGGCCTCCCGCCCGCCTTACACCCTGTCCGGCGGCGAAAAGAAACGGACGGCCATCGCCTCCATCCTGACCATGAACCCCCAGGTCTGGACCATGGACGAACCGGAAAGCTACCTCGACGCCGACGGCCTGGCTTGGCTTTCAGATTTCCTGCCCAGCCTGAAAGCAGCCGGCAAGACCCTCATCATCGCCACACACCACGCCGACCGCCTGGCCTCCCTTGTGGATAAGGAAATAATTGTAGGGGACGCCTAAAAGGCGTCCCGCAGTTCGCGTTCAAATGCAACCTCTCAGTCAGCTGCGCTGACAGCTCTCCTATTAGGAGAGCCTGTGTCACGCATTATTTAAGATTTTTAACAATTATTCAAAATATTTTATTGATTTTTAGTTTATAAAGTTATATAATATAAGTACAAGCAGAACAGTAAGACAGAAGATGCAACGCAGCACTTATTTCGCCGTTGCATCTTTTGTTGTTTTCAGACTCAAAAAAGGGGGCAGTGCTTATGTTAATCTACGGACTGGAACAAGCCCTGATGGTGACCCATGGATATGAAGTGGAATTTAATCAGAAAAAAGAAACGGCCCACCTGGTACAGACGACCGATGGACCGATGAAGACGGAAAAAAGTCACTTGGAATACTTGATGGATAAGTTGATGAAATTCAAATACAGCTATCGCAGATAGGTCTGGAACTGCTGGCGATTGGCCTGGATGCGGGGATTGGCGGAGTTGATCTGGCCGGCCCGTTCCAGCCAGGATCCGGCTTTGTCTGCGTTCCCCTTACGGAGGTAGAGGACGGCCATGGCATTGGCCGCATCCGCCGACTGGGGCGAAAAGCGCAGGATTTCCTGGAAGGACTGCCGGGCCTTATCGTCCTGCTTCAATTCCATGGCCACGAGGCCGCGGTTATACCAGGCCTGCAAATATTCGGGACGGCAGGCGACAGCCTGGTCGTAACTAGCGAGGGAAGCTTCGAGCTCCCCTCTTTTTTGTTGCGTCAAAGCCAGGTCATACCAGGCGGCGGGCGACGTCTTGTCCAAGGCCAGGGCACGGCGGAAGTCCCGTTCGGCCAGCCAGTAATCGTGGCGGTCGAAGAAGAGGATACCCCGGTAGAGATAGGCCTGGGCGTCGTCGGGATGGGCGAAGACCTCCTGGAAACCCGTGACCAGGTTATCGTGGGTTCCGTCCGGTGTCTGGGCTTCGGTCCACATCCAGAGGATTTCCTGGCCATAATGCTTGCCCGGCACGGCCCAGCGGCCGTTGAGGCCCGTCCAGGAATCGACCTTACCGTAGAGTTCGGGATGCTTTTCAGCCAAGAGTTCGTAGCGGGGATCGATGATGGCCGTCTTAGGCCGCTCCGTACTGGCATAGGCCAGGAGGTGCTGGATATGGGCCCGCACGCCGAGCTGGGGCGTAGCGAAGCGGGCGCCGGCCACCCGGTTCCCCGTCGCGCCGAGGCCGCAGAAATTGTTCTGGTCCGGCGATACGTCGCCGCCATAGGCAAAGTAGCCCGTCTCCTTCAGGGCCTGGCAAAGGGCCACGTCGGGCCGGATGCCTTCGCGGCCGGCTTCGTCATAATAGGCCTGGACGACGTCTTCCAGGGGCGCGTTCAGTTTGGGGTGAGGATTGCGCTGACGGATGAAATGGACCATCTGGCGGGCCGGTATCGTTGCCGGTCCCAGGATAGTATCGGCCCCTTGGGCGACGTCGAGCATGGGCCGGCCATAGGGCCGGGCCAGCTGCCAGTCTGCCTGCTTCAGGGCCCGGGTATCGGCGCGCAGGGCCTCTCCGGCGGCCTGGACCGGAGCCGGCACGAGGCCCGGCAGCAGGCAGAGGCTGGCCACCAGGGCTGCCGCAACGAGGCCTTTTCCCTTCTTATAAGGCATGGTACGTCCCCTGCTTCCGCTTTTCTTCGGTCATCCTGGAAATATAGGTCCCGTGGACCAGGGGATAGCCTTTGCGTTCGATGATCTGGGCCATATAGTTGCGGAAGGGACACGGCGGCCGATGGTAGCTGTCGGACACGATGCACGACGCAAAATGGATGGTCACATTTTCCTTGGCATCGCCGTATTTCTTCAACTTCTTGGCCAGGTTCTCCAGCTTGGCCGACAGCCCGGCTCCGCAGCAGCAGCCGCAGGTCATCATGAGGAAGCGCGTATCCGGCGGATAATCGGCAAAGGTGTCCTTTCGGTTGACAAAGGTATTCATGCAGGCATAGCCGCTGCAGCGCTTGGTGACGATGTCGCACTGGATGACGACGACGAGTTTCGACATAAAGGTCCCTCCTTTAATTATATAAGTATTTATTCAAGAACCGCTGCGTCCAGTCCGCGTCGATGCGGGCCAGGACGGCGTCTTCTGCCGGCAGGTCGTCGGCAAAGTGCTGCTGGAACTGCCCGTAGAGCTGGGCCAGGCCATTATTAAAGTCCACATAGGCCTGCTGGCCACTTTTTTCATCGACCAGGGACAGGCGCAGGGACCCGTCTTTAGCCGTGACGAAATGGCTTTCCGTGACGGTGAAGTCCTTTTCCTTTTCCCCGACCTGGGCCAGGGCCGCTGCCTTGGTCAGTTCCATCAGGCGGTCGTCGAGGCCGGCTTCAAAGATGGCGATTTTTTCCAGCAAATCGGCTTTCGTCCGAACCAGGCGCATGACATACCCCGCCGTGTCCACCATGGCCTTGAACTGGGCCTGGCCGTCGGCCATATCGCGGTCGGCGTTTTCCTGGTCCTTGGCGGTCGGCGCGTAGAAGACCATGAAATGGTGGTCCATGTCGTGATATAAAAAGCCGTAATCGACGTGGACGTCCGTCCCGCAGTGCGGGCAGTGATAGCAGAAAACCTCCTGCGACTTGACGCGGTCCTTCATATCCGGATCCAATTTCGTATTGATACTGTCCCATACGGTAAAGATACCGGCCTTCTGGCATTTCGGACAGGTAATGCCTACTTCATGATGCATACTCATGGCAGTGCCCCTTTCGTTTTTTCCTATTATACCATAGATTTCGTGGCTCGTGGCTAGTGGCTCGTGGCTCGCAAAGGCTCTCCTGATAGGAGAGCTGTCAGCGCAGCTGACTGAGAGGTTTCCCCAATCATGGCAGAAGCCTTCATGCAACAGCCCTTGTCGGCTGACATCTCTCTGCAAATATGATATATTAGAATCATCGATTCAAAGGAGGGATGCTCATGAAAAACGCGTACATCAAATTCATCCTGGCTGCTGTCATTTTCGGCACGAACGGCATCATTGCCAGCCAACTTCCCCTGTCGAGTTACGAAATCGTCCTGACCCGTACGGTCCTGGGCGGGTTATTCCTGCTTCTCCTGGCGACGGCCCGCCATGAATGGGGTAGCCTGCGCCACGTGACCCGGGCCTCCCTGGGCTGGCTGGTCCTGTCGGGCCTCTTCCTGGCCGGGAACTGGCTCTTCCTCTATGAAGCGTATCAGCAGATTGGCGTCAGCCTGGCCACCCTCATGTGCTACTGCGGTCCCATCCTGATCATGATCCTGTCGTACTTCGTCTTCCATGAACCCTTCACGGTCCCCAAGGTAAGTGCCATGGTCATCGTCACCATCGGCATCGTCTGTATCAACGGCGCCGACGTCCAGGCTCACGGCCTGTCGTGGGGCCTGGTCTGCGGTTTCCTGAGCGCCCTTTGCTTCGCCCTGCTCATCATCGCCATGAAAAAGGTCAGCGGCATCGGCGGCATCCTGTCCCCGGCGTGCCAGCTCCTGGTCGCAGCCGTCGTCGTCTCGGCCGTCACCCTGTCCATGCCGTCGGCACCGGTCAGCCTGAATATGAGCCACATCGCCTGCATGATCTGCCTGGGCGTCGTCAACACGGGCCTCGGCTACTACCTCTATTTCTCCGGCGTCCAGCGCCTGTCGGCCCAGAGCGTCTCCATCTGCGGCTATCTGGAACCCTTCACGGCCCTGGCCCTGTCAGCCCTCATCCTCAGGGAAAACCTGACGTCCCTGCAATGGCTGGGAGCGGCCTGCATCCTCGGTGGCGTCGCTCTCAGCGAACTCTGGCATCCCGGAAAAAAGGGATAAAAACTTCTGCAATTCTTCGGTCATGCTGTCCGGCCGATAAGCCAGGACGGCATATTCGGTAAAGTCATCGTCCAAGGAGATGACGCTCAGGCCGGGATAGACATCGCCTTCGGGCATGGGCAGGATGGCAAAGCCCTGGGACAGGCTGAGCAGCAGGAACTGTTCGGACAAACTATAGCACAGGCGGGATTCCTCAAAGGGCTGGCCGAAGACCTGGCCGCACGTCCGGCGCATCTTGACGACATAGTCCTGGCTGTTGGACTTGGTCAGGAAGGGCAGATGGGCGATGACTGCCCCCACCGTCCGATACTGGTCCAGCAAAGCCTGGGAGCAGATGAAGGACTGGCGGATGGCGAACAGGCGCTGGCATGTAAAAGGCAGGTCCATGGCCTGGGCATCGGAAAAGAGGAAGCCATCCAGGGCCCCGTTCCCCAGGCTTTCTCCCAAGGCCTCTATGTCATGGAAACTGAAATACATCTTACATTCGGGAAAATCTTCTTCAAAGCGGCGCAGCCATCGGGCTTCGATGTATTCCTGCATGGCAATGCCCAGGTAGAGGCCCTTCCGCTGTTTCAGCCGCAGCGAGCCGCGCAGGTCCTGGTATTCCTGACAGATTTTTTTCATGCCTTCATAGAAGCGCCGCCCTTCTGCCGTCAGCGAGACGCCGCGGTGTTCCCGGCAAAAGAGACGGCAGCCCAGTTCTTTTTCCAGCTGGGAAATATATTTCGTCATCGTCGTCTGGGCGATGTGACACTTCCGGGCGGCTTCGGTGAAATTGTTCAGCCGTGCCGCTTCCAGGAAGTATTGTATCTTCGCAAGGTCCATGATATCGCTCCTATCCATCACTTTTTTTCATGTCAATGGCCAAAGGTTTCATTAGTCAGACCCTGACAAGCATGATAAAATAAGGGCGTTTTAGAAAGGAGTCCGGCTAATGAGCTATTTTTCCATTGTCTTATCGCAAATCATCGGTTTCGTCATCTATCTCCTCATCGGCATGGTTGCCGTGCGTATGCACGTCCTGGACAGCCGTTCCCTTGGCGTGTTCTCGCAATTCATCACCAAGGTCTCCATGCCCCTGCTCTTGTTCACCAATACCCTCAACGGGGCAACGCGTCAGCAGTTCATCAGCGCCCTGCCGATCCTGGCCATTTCCCTGTTGATGTACTTCCTATTATACCTGCTCTGCCGCTTTTTGGCACGCCTCTTTGGCTTGAAAGGCAATGAAAATCACGTCTACCGGGCCTGCTCCATGTTCGGCAACATCGGCTTCATGGGTATTCCCATCATTGCAGCCCTCTTCCCGGAACAGGGTATGCTCTACATCGCCTTGTTCACGGTCATCGACCAGCTCCTGCTGTGGACGCTGGGTGTCAATCTGACGGCGCCGGTGGACCAGGAAAATACCATGTCCGTCATCAGCCGCCTAATGAAGATGATCAATCCGGCGACAATCGCCATCATCCTGTCCATCCTGGGCCTCTTCATCGGACTCCACCTGCCGGAACCCATCAATGCGGCCCTGACCAAAGCCGGACTCCTGACACCCCCCATGGCCCTGATTTACCTGGGCGGCCTGTTCTGCTACATCGACATCCCCCAGTACATCCGAAAGAAAGAAATCTATGGCGCCGTCGCCGTCAAGATGTGCCTCTTCCCGCTCGTCTTCTATGAAATCTGCCGATTCCTGCAGGTCCCTCATGACATAACCCTCACCATGAGTATCCTGCCGGCCCTGCCCAGTATGGCCGTCATCGTCATGCTGGCCCAGAACCAGCACTCAGACAGCAATTACGCCGCCGGCATGCTCCTGGTCACGACACTCTGCTCCATCATCACCATCCCCCTGGTCTGCCTGGGATTGGGATGAAAAAAGGGATTGCCGCACATGCGACAATCCCTTTTTTTGTAATCCTTTATTCGTAGGGGCCGTCCCAAAGGGCGGCCCGCATGAGAGCCATTACCAATCCAATTTCCCTGTAATGAGGTAGACTAACAATCCTTTTTCGGCGTGCCGTCTGTTTTCGGCTTCGTCGAGGATGGTTTCCAAGTGTTTTTCCATGACGTCCTGCGTGATTTCATAGCCCGGATGGATTGGCATATCGTGGAAGACCATGGTATCCGTGCCTTCCATGAGGGCAGCGTCGATCTGATAGGGCATCATCATGTTGATGATCTGGTTCTTCTTTTCGGCATAGTCCGGGTTGGTGAAAAATTCCATGTCGACCCAGGTGTCGGTATAGACGCAGTCCACATCGGCGACGACTTTCTTCAGCTCTTCTTTGGAGATATCCGTCGGCAATTCCTTATAATGACCCGTCGCCGTCAGTTTGTCGTAGAAGTCGGCCGGTACATTGGTGACCTGGCTGAACGGTGTCAGGCCGTACATCATGCCGCCCATCTTGGTGACGATTTCGCTGAGCGAATTGTACGTATTGTTCTTAGCGCCGATGTAGAGGACCTTGGCTTCGAAATGGCCCGTCTTTTCGTAGAGCGTCAGCATGTCGGCCAGGGCCTGCGTCGGGTGGAACGTATTGTCGCAGCCGTTGATGACCGGGACGGTGGCGTTCTTCATGAAGCCTTCCGTCGTTTCGGCTTTCTTGAACCGGCCCATGATGCAGTCGACGTTGCGGCAGACGTATTTGACTTCGCTCATGAGGTCGCCGATGGTGAAATTGCTGTCCTTCCACAGCTGATTATAGGCTTTGCCGCCTAATTCTTCCATGCCGATGGAAAAGGACAGGTACGTCCGGTTCGACGTCTTTTCAAAGAGCGTATACAATTTCTTGCCGTCCAGGATATGGCTGTAGTCATCCGGATGCTGTTTGATCTTTTCGGCCAGTAATAAAATGCCTTTCAATTCATCTGTTGTATAATCTACGAAGCTATTTGCATGTTTCATGTATATCCATCCTCCAATAAGTTAAGACCAGAACTTGTTCGATGGATATATCATAGCACAGCCGTATGAATATTGCAAGTATTTATGCAAACTTTTTCGTGTTTTTATACAGCTATAGAGGGCAAAAAAAAGGGCCGCACAGGCTGGCCGAAGCCGTCCCGTGAGCCCCTTAAAAGGTCTATTTTACTTTCCGATTAGCATTTAACTACGTTAGCTGCCTGCGGTCCGCGCGCACCTTCAACGATGTCGAATTCAACTTCCTGACCTTCGGTCAAGGATTTGAAGCCATCTTCCTGGATAGCGGAGAAGTGAACGAAAACGTCGCCGCCATCTTCTCTTTCGATGAAGCCATAACCTTTTTCTGCGCTAAACCATTTTACTTTACCGTGCATAACAAAATCCTCCTAAAAAAACAATTCCAGCTATCTTGTAGCTCTTCCGTTAGTGTAACATAACGGATTGACAATGTCAATCGAAACGGCGGACATAGTGGACGAAAGAAAAAGTATGGGGACACTGTCCATCGGCACGGTGCAATTCCCGCGTTTGTTCCGTCCAGGCGCTTCTATCCCAGTCCGGGAAAAAGGTGTCGGCGCCGTCGAAGGCTTCGTCGATTTCCGTCAGGTAGAGGCTGTCCGCCAGGGGCAGAAATTCCCGGTACATGGCAGCGCCGCCGATGACGAAGTAGTCTTCCCCATCGTTCATGGCCTGCTGCAGGGCTTCGACGCTATGGAAGACAGTGACCGCTTCATGGCGGACGTCATAATCTTTTTGATGGGTCAGGACCCAGTGCGGCCGGCCGGGCAAGACGCCGGGCAGGCTTTCAAAGGTCTTGCGTCCCATGATCATCGTATGGCCCATAGTGAGAGATTTAAAACGTTTTAAGTCAGCCGAAATATGGCACAAGAGGTCGTTATCCTTACCGATCCCGCCGCGCTTGTCGACGGCTGCAATGAGATGGAGCATCAGACGGCCACCTCCATGGGCAATTTTCCCAGGTGCTGGTAGTTATCGAGGGCGATGTCGTCGATGGTGAAATCATAGAAATCATGGACATCGGGATCGAGGACCAGTTTCGGCGCCGGGAAAGCCTGATCGCGGCGGGCCAGCTGGGTCTTCATGGCCTGGACGTGGTTCTCATAGACGTGGGCGTTGTTGATGACATGCGTGAACAGGCCCGGACGCAGGCCGACGGACTGGGCGATGAGATGGATGAGGACGGCGTACTGGGTCATGTTGAAGGGCACGCCCAGGCCCATGTCGCCGCTGCGCTGGATGAGCATGCAGTTCAGGCGCCCGTCGGTGACGTCCCACAAGGTCTGGTAGGCGCAGGGCTGGAGGGCCATGTCCGGCAGGTCTTCGATGTTCCACAGGGAAACGATCATGCGCCGGTTCTGGGGGTCCGTCTTCAGCATATCCAGGAGCTTGTCGACCTGTTTATACTTGCGGATCTGATAGCCATAGGCCTTGCCAATGGTGCCGTCGGGCCGCATCCATTCGTCCCAGACGTGGCAGTTCATCTTCTGCAGTTCCCGCACGTCGTTGCTCTGGAGCTGCCAGATCCAGAGGATTTCCTTGACGGCCGTCTTGAAGGCGACGAACTTCGTCGTCAAGATGGGAAATTCCTGTTCCAGATCGAACTGCATGATCTGGTGGGGCAGTTTATACGTCCGCACGCCCGTGCGGTTGTTGTCGAAATAGCCGTGGTCGAGGATATTTTCGACGATATTCAGATACTGTGTATCGGCAATACTCATGTATGTCACCTCAAAATCAATGGTTATCTATGTAAGACTGGATGGCGCCGACGAACTGGCGGCCATATTTGTGGAGCTTGAAGCTGCCTACGCCCTTGATCTGGCTCATGGCGTCCAGGCTGTCCGGCTTGAGGGCGGCCATGTCCCATAAGGTCGCATCGGAAAAGATGACGAACGGCGGGATGTGTTCGTCCTTGGCCAGTTCCAGGCGGACCGCCCGCAGCGTATCGAAAAGGGGCCGCAAGGCGTCTTCGTCGATGGCCCCGGCGCGGCGCTTCTGCTGGCGCTTGGGCAGTTCCGGCACGGGATCGGCGGCGACGACTTTCTGCTGGACAATGCGCCGGCTGCCGCTGAGGGCCTGCCGCCCGTCCGCCGTCAGGGAGACGACGGGGTATTTGCCATCGGACTGGTCGAGATAGCCGTCGTCGATGCACTGGCGGACCATGTCGCGGACTTCGGACAGCGTGAAGTCGCCGAGCATGCCGAAGGCCGAGTTGTTCTCGAAGCCATAACGGCGGACCTTGGCGTTCTGGCTGCCCTTGAGGATGTCGCAGACCATGGTCATGCCGAAGCGGCCCTTCAATTCGTCGACGCAGAGGCAGATGCTGCGGACCTGTTCGGTCATGTCTTCTTCGACCGTCTCCTGGTCACAGTTGCCGCATTTCTCGCAGCGCTGCCACGACGGATGCTCGCCGAAATAAGTCAGGATATAATGGCGCAGGCAGTGATTGCCTTCGCAGTAGCGGACCATGGCGTTGAGCAAGCGAAATTCGACGGCCTGCTGCTGCGGGTCGTGGACGGACTGCTCGATGAGGAACTTCTGGATCATGATGTCCTGGCGGCTGAAGAGGAGGATACATTCCCCCGGCGCGCCGTCGCGGCCGGCCCGGCCCGCTTCCTGGTAATAGCTTTCGATGTTCTTGGGCATCTGGTAGTGGATGACGTAGCGGACGTTGCTCTTGTCGATGCCCATGCCGAAGGCGTTGGTGGCGACGATGACCTGGAGCCGGTCGTAGGTGAAGGCGTCCTGCATGGTCCGGCGCACGTCGTCGCTCAGGCCGGCATGGTAGCGGCCGGCCCGGATGCCCCGCCGCGTCAGTTCTTCATAGACGCGGTCCACTTCCTTGCGCGTCGCCGCATAGATGATGCCGCTGTCTTCTTGATGCTGCTGGACGTAGGCCAGGGCAAAGTCGAGCTTTCGGTTCGTCCGGACGACGCGGAAATACAGGTTCGGCCGGTCGAAGCCGCCGATGAAGATGCGTTCCTTTTCCAGGCCCAGGAGGGTCATCATGTCCTCTTTGACCTTTTCCGTCGCCGTCGCCGTGAAGGCCCCGACGACAGGCCGCCTGGGCAGGGCAACTATCCAGTCCTTGATGGCGCAGTAGCTGGGCCGGAAATCATGGCCCCACTGGGATACGCAGTGGGCTTCATCAATGATGAACATGGAAATGGGCAGGCTCTGCATGAACGACGTAAAAAATTCATTCTCCAGACGTTCCGGTGAAATATAGACGAGCTTGACCCGGCCGGCGCGGATGGCGGCAAAACGGGCCTTGGCTTCTTCAAAAGTACACTGGCTGTTGATATACGTCGCCGGTATCTCCTGGTTGACCAGGCTGTCGACCTGGTCCTTCATGAGGGAAATGAGCGGCGAAATGACCAGGGTCACGCCGGGCATCATCAAGGCCGGCAGCTGGAAGCAGATCGACTTCCCGGCCCCGGTCGGCATGATGGCCAGGCAGTCCCGTCCTTCGAGGAGGGTCTGGATGACCTCGTGCTGGCCCGGCCGGAACGACGTATAGCCAAAATATTGTTTTAAAAGAGATTCAAGTTCCATCAAAATCATCAACCCATTTACGAAAGCAAACTTAATGCTCAAAAAGGAGCTGTCGTAAGCGACAGCTCCTTTATATCATATCATCTTTACCTTATTTTGCCAATTCTTCTTTCAAGACGTCGGCCAGGCGTTTGATGCCTTCGACGATGCGGTCTTCCGGCATGTTGGAGTAGTTCAGGCGGAAGTGGTTGGCATGGCCGCCGTGGGGGTAGAAAGGCCCGCCTGGCACGTAGGCAACGTTCTTGGCCAGGACTTTCGGCATGAGCTCTTTGGCGTCCATGCCTTCTGGCAGCGTTACCCACGTGAACAGACCGCCTTCAGGGTATGTAAAGGTGATGCCTTCAGGGAAATATTGCTTCATCGATTCGCACATGAGGTCGCGGCGTTTCTTGTAGAGGGCCTTGATCTTAGCGACGTGTTCATCGAGGTCGAACATGTCGATATAGTACGACGTCTGGCGCTGGCCGAAGGACGAAGCCTGGAGGTCGACGGCTTGTTTCAGCTTGACGACTTTGTCGATGATGACCGGATCGGCTACCATCCAGGCAATTCGCAGGCCCGGCATGAGAATCTTCGAGAACGAGCCGAGGAAGATGATGTTACCTTTCGTATCCATCGATTTCAGGGACGGGACCTTGTCGCCGTCATAGCGCAGTTCGCCATACGGGTCATCTTCGAGGACCGGGAAGTCATAGCGGTTGACGATGTCCATGAAAGCCTTGCGCCGTTCGACGGGCCAGGTAATACCTGTCGGGTTCTGAAATTCCGGGATGACGTACATCATGCGGACGCGGTCGCCGTATTTTGCCAGGATTTTTTCCAATTCTTCCGGGATGACGCCCTTTTCGTCCGTCGGCACTTCGACAAATTCCGGTTTGCAGAGTTTGAAGGCGTTGATGGCGCCGAGGTAGGTCGGGCTTTCGACGAGGACGACGTCGCCCGGGTTAATGAAGATCTGGGCCAGCATGGACAGGCCCTGCTGGGACCCAGACGTAATGGTGATGTTATCGATATTGCAGTCGACCATGAAAGCCTGTTTCATGCGGGCTGCAATCTGCTTGCGCAAGGGATCGTAGCCTTCGGTCGTGCCGTATTGCAAGGCTGCACGGCCATCTTTGGTCAAGATGGCATCGTCGACCTTTTTCAGTTGTTCCGTCGGGAAGAGTTCCGGTGCCGGCAGGCCGCCAGCAAAGGAAATAACTTCCGGCATGGTCGTCAGTTTCAAGAGTTCACGGATTTCAGAAGCTTTCAAATTCATGGCTAAATCGGAAAATTGCATATCAATCACTCCTTCAAGTTATATGAATCACGCGTTTATCTATGTCTATATAGTATCATCAAAATTACTTTTATGCAATTAAACGTTTGCGTTATCATTATGTTACATTTCGTACAAGCTTATAAATCAAATGTAAATAACGAGAATAACTGATAATGATAAATATCCAACTTAAAAAAAATTAAAGAATGACTGTAAAAATTTTTTAAAAAAATTTGCAAAAGAAAAGACGCCCTCGCGAGAGAGCGTCTCATTTCCTTTTATTTTAAATTATTTGCCGATTTTTTCTTTCAAAACTTCAGCCAGGCGTTTAATACCTTCGACGATGCGGTCTTCCGGCATGTTGGAGTAGTTCAGGCGGAAATGGTTGGCGTTGCCGCCGTTCGGGTAGAAAGCACCGCCCGGTACGTAAGCAACTTTCTTTTCGATGACTTCCGGCATCATAGCCTTGGCATCGAGGCCTTCCGGCAAGGTTACCCACGTGAACAGGCCGCCTTCCGGATAGGTGAAGGAAACGCCTTCGGGGAAGTATTTCTTCATGGAGTCGTACATGAGGGTGCGGCGTTTCCCATAGAGGTCGCGGATCTGTTTAACATGGGCATCGAGGTCGTACATATCGATGTAGTACGAAGCCTGGCGCTGGGCAAAGGACGACGTCTGCAAGTCGACGGTCTGCTTGAGCATGACGGCCTTTTCCAGGATGTCATGGGCAGCGACCATCCAGCCGATACGGAGGCCCGGCATGAAGATTTTCGAGAACGAGCCGAGGAAGATGACATTGCCCTGGGTATCGAGGGATTTCAACGTCGGCATCGTTTCGCCTTCATAGCGGAGTTCGCCATACGGGTCGTCTTCGATGATAGGGATATCATGTTTATTCATGATGTCCATAATAGCCTGGCGCCGTTCCAAGGGCCAGGTGATGCCCGTCGGGTTCTGGAATTCCGGGATGACATACATCAGGCGGACGCGGTCACCGTATTTTTCGATAGCGGCTTCCAAGGCTTCCGGAACCATGCCTTTGTCGTCCGTTTCGACTTCGACGAACTGCGGGAAATTGACAGCGAAAGCCGTCGTAGCGCCCATGTAGGTCGGGCTTTCGACGAGGACAATGTCGCCTTCGTTGAGGAAGAGCTGGCCCAAGAGGGACAGGCCCTGCTGGGAACCGGCGGTGATGATGATATCTTCATAAGTGCAGTCCGTATGGAAAGAGGTTTTCATGCGTTTGGCAATCTGTTTACGCAAGGGCACATAACCTTCCGTCGTGCTGTACTGCACGGCCTGACGACCTTCTTTTTTCAAGATTTCCACGTCGACTTTCATCATTTCGTCAATCGGGAAGAGTTCCGGTGCAGGAAGGCCACCGGCGAAGGAAATAATTTCCGGATTTTCCGTTACTTTCAAAATTTCACGGATATCCGATGCATGTAAACTCTTTGCTTCTTCAGAAAACTTTACCATAAAACTTCACTCCTATCTGTTCTCTTTCTTTTATGGCTTTTATACGGCGTAGCAAACATTCGTCGTAGTAATGATTATTATACCACGATACGGCCCATTAATCTACAAATTTTATGGAAATAGCAAAAAAAGGTGCTGTCTCATGAAGACAGCGCCTTTTTAAGTTTGAAGTTTTAAGTTTAACGTTAAACCTTTGCAAAGAACCGGCGCGTGGCGGCTTCGTCTTTCTTCATCTGGGCGACGAGGTCGTCGGCGCTGGCAAAGGTTTCTTCACCGCGGAGGCGCTTTCGGAAGCGCAGGCTCACTTCTTTGCCGTAGAGGTCGGCATCCCAGTCGAGGACGTGAGTCTCGATGCGGCGGTACTGGTTCTCGAAGGTCGGGTTATCGCCGATATTGGTCATGGCCGGGTGGCCTTCGCCGTCCCACCACAATTCCGTAATGTAGACGCCATCCGGAGGGATGGCCATGTTGATGGGGATGAGCATGTTGGCCGTAGCGAAGCCGATGGTCCTCCCCCGCCGGTCGCCGGGCACGATGGTACCGGTCAGGGCGAAAGGCCGGCCTAAGAGGTTCTCTGCTGTTTCCATGTGGCCCATCTGGATGAGCCGGCGGATGACGGTGCTGCTGATAGGCGTCGTCCGGCCCGGCCGTTCCAGCAGGGTCAGGGCGACGACGGGGATGTCATACTGGCTCATGAAGAACTTCATGGTCTCCGTATTGCCAGCCGCCTTGGCACCATAAGTGAAATTCGAACCGACGACGATAGCCGACGGATGGATATAGGTCAACAGGTTCTGGCAGAACTCTTCCGGCGATTCCTGCAAGAGGTGTTCGCTCATGGGCAGCAGGACCAGGCCGTCGATGCCGACGGCTTCGATATATTCCGCCTTCTGGCCGATCGTGGCCAGGCGCAGCGGTTCCTTATCCGGGCACAGTACCGACAGCGGATGGGCCGTAAAGGTGACGACCATGGTCTTCACACCGCAGGCAGCGGCCCGTTTGATAGCCGTCTTCATGACCATCTGGTGGCCCCGGTGGACGCCGTCAAAGGTCCCAAGGGCCACGACGGCTCCGGTAAAGCCGGTGATTTCCTGAAAGGAGTGGAATATTTCCATCGTTAGTTACCTCACAATCCCTCTGCGAACATCTTATGAGGCCGCAGGATATGGTGTTCCCCGTCGTAGCGGGCAATGCCCATGAGCCGCTGGTCCGGTCCATAGACGCGAAGGACATCGCCGTCTGCCAGGTGCGGCCCGGCAAACGGCACGGGACGGCCCTGGAGCAGGAACGCACACTGTTTGGCCGAACAGCTGGCCTTCTTCAGGTCCTGGATGGCCATATCGGCCGGCCGGACATAGGCCATGGGGTCCCGTTCCAGTTCTTCCAGCGTCGCGGCCTCGTCGATGGTGAACAGCCCGGCCTGGGTGCGGACCAGATAGGTCATGCAGGCGCAGGTCCCCAGGGCCTGGCCCAGGTCGCGGATGAGGGACCGCACATAAGTCCCTTTGGAACAGGTCACGGCAAAGGTCCCCCGCCGGCCGTCGAAGGACAGCAGGCGCAGGTCGTGGATGGTCACGTGCCGCACGGGCAGGGTGAAGTCGACATCCTGCCGGGCCAGTTTATAGGCTTTGACGCCGTTGACGTTGATGGCGGAATATTTAGACGGCGCCTGTTCGATGTCGCCTGTAAAAGACGCCAAGATACGGCGCACGTCATCAGCCGACAAATCCGGCACGGCAGCCATTTCGACGACGGTCCCCGTACTGTCTTCGGTATCCGTCGCCAGGCCCAGGGCAAATTCGGCGTGATACGACTTGACGTCGCTGTCGCCGTATTCGATGAGGCGCGTCGCCTGTCCGGCATAGACGGGCAGGACGCCGGCCGCCAGGGGATCCAGCGTACCGGCATGGCCCATCTTCTTCATGCCGTAGATGCGGCGCAGGCAGCCGATGACGTCGTGGCTGGACATGCCCGTCGGTTTCAGTACATTGATGATTCCGTGTATCATAAGCGCTTTTCGATTTCCTTTACGATGAGTTTCTTCGCTTCATCCAGCGGCTTATCCAGGGTGCAGCCGGCAGCGCGGACATGGCCGCCACCACCGAAGACAGCGGCTACGGCATTGACGTCCATGCCTTTCGAGCGCAGGCTGACCCGCGTTTCCTTGTCGCTGACGTATTTGACCGTAAAGGCCACTTCCGACCCTTTGACGTTGCGGGCGTAATCCATGTACATCCCCGTGTGTTCACCAGTGATTTTGAGGACTTCCGGCGTATAGGACAGACAGGAAATGCGGCCGTCGTCAAAGAGTTCCAGGTGTTCCAGGACCTTGGACAGGGCCTTCAGCTTTTCCAGGGACCGGGCGTCGAGGTGTTCCGAAATGAAATCGGGCCGGGCGCCGTGGTCGACGAGGATAGCGGCCATGCGCAGCGTATGGCCTGTCGTATTGTTGAACTTGAAGAAGCCGCAGTCCGTGGCGATGGCCGTATAGAGGGCATCGGCCATGGCCGTGTTCCATTCACTGTGCCAGAGGTCGAAGAGATAGGTCAGGATTTCCCCCGTCGCCGCGCAGTCGGTCCGGACGTATTCCCACTGGGCGAAGTGCTCATTGGAAATATGGTGGTCGATGTTGAGGACCTTGCCGCGGACCAGGCTTTCCACCTGGCCGATGCGGCCGAGGCCCGTCGCATCGAGGACGACGGTCAGCCAGGAATCATCCGTTTCGACCTGGTCCGGCTTGTTGATGTACTGCAGGCCGTCGAGGAAGTCATAGCGGTCGTCGATATCGTCGTCGATGACCATGACGGCCTTCTTCCCCTGCAGCTGCAGCCAGTGCCATAAGGCCAGGAGGCTGCCGATGGCGTCGCCATCGGGACTGACATGGGCCGTCAGCAGGATCTTATCATAATGGCGCAGTAAGGTATAGATTTCCTGAGCCGAACAATTCATGGATATCAGTCCTTCTTTTCAATGTCGCGAAGAATTTTATCGATTTTCATCCCGTAATCGAGGGACGTATCTTCTTTAAACACAATGGTCGGCGAATAACGGATGCCCAGGCGCTTGCCGACTTCTGTGCGGATATAGCCGGTGGCGCGCTTCAGGGCCTTCAGCGTTTCCTGCTTGGCTTCGTCGCTGCCGAAGAGGCTGACGTAGACCGTGGCATCGCGCAGGTCGCCGGTGATGCGGGCATCGGTGACGGTGACGAAACCGATGCGCGGATCCTTCAATTCATTCAGGAGCATCTTCGATACTTCCTGTTTGATAAATTCCTGTATCTTGCGTACTCGTAATTCTCCCATAGTACGTACTCTCCTTTATTCCGGTTCGACTTCGACCATTTCGTAGGCTTCGATTTCGTCGCCTTCCTTGATGTCGCGATATTTTTCCAGGGTAATGCCACATTCGTAACCGGCTGCGACTTCCTTGACATCATCTTTGAAACGGCGCAGGCCGTCGATTTCACCTTCATGGACGACGATACCGTTGCGGATGAGGCGGATCTTGGACGTGCTGGTGATCTTGCCTTCCTTGACATAGGAACCGCCGACGATGACTTTCGGCGTCGTAATGACTTTGCGGACTTCGGCACGGCCGACGATCTTTTCTTCATATTTCTTTTCCAGCATCCCTTTGATAGCCGCTTCGACGTCGTTGATGGCATCGTAAATGACGCGGTACATGCGCATGTCGACTTTTTCATGTTCCGCCATCTTGCGGGCTGCCGCATCGGGGCGGACGTTGAAGCCGATGATGAGGGCGTTCGAAGCCGAAGCCAGCATGATATCCGATTCGTTGATGGCGCCGACGCCGGAATGGACGATGGCAATGCGGACTTCGTCGCTCTTGATGCCCATGAGGGACTGGCTCAGAGCTTCGACAGAACCCTGGACGTCGCCCTTGATGATGAGGGGCAGTTCCTTCAGTTCGCCCTGCTGGATCTGGTTGAACAGGTCATCCAGGGTGACTTTGGCATTGACGTGGAGTTCAGACGAACGTTTCTTTTCCAGACGTTTTTCGGCAACGGAACGGGCCGTCTTTTCGTCGGTGACGTTGAGGATGTCACCGGCTTCCGGTACATCGTTGAGGCCGAGGATTTCGACCGGGATGGACGGTTCGGCTTTCTTGACGCGTTCGCCCCGTTCGTTGTTCATGGCGCGGACCTTGCCGAAGCAGGTGCCGACGATGATCGTATCGCCGACACGGAGGGTCCCCTTCTGAATGAGGACGGAAGCGACCGGGCCGCGGCCTTTATCCAGCTTGGCTTCGATGACGACGCCCTGAGCCGGACGGTTCGGGTTGGCCTTGAGGTCCTGTACTTCTGCCAGGACGAGGATGTTTTCCAGGAGGTCGTCGAGGCCGATCTTCTTGTGCGCCGAAACGGGGACCATGATGGTATCGCCGCCCCAGTCTTCACTGATGAGGCCGTATTCCGTCAGCTGCTGCATGACGTGTTCCGGATTGGCGCTTTCCTTATCGATCTTGTTGATGGCGACGATGATCGGGACGCCTGCCGATTTGGCATGGTTGATGGATTCAATGGTCTGCGGCATGACACCGTCGTCGGCAGCGACGACGAGGACGGCAATATCCGTGACCTGGGCGCCGCGGGCACGCATGGCCGTGAAGGCTTCGTGGCCCGGCGTATCCATGAAGGTGATCTTCTTGCCTTCATAGCGGACCTGATAAGCCCCGATGTGCTGGGTAATGCCGCCGGCTTCGTGGCTGGTGACATTGGTCTGGCGGATGGCGTCGAGGAGGCTCGTCTTGCCGTGGTCGACGTGGCCCATGATGGTGACGACAGGCGGACGGGTCTTGAGCGTTTCCGGCGGATCGATAATTTCTTCGATTTCCGTCGGATCTTCCGGCGGCGCTTCCTTGGTGACGGTGACGCCAAATTCATCGGCAATGAGGGACGCCGTATCGAAGTCCAGTTCCTGGTTGATCGTAGCCATGATGCCGCCCATGAGGAGCTTCTTCATGACTTCGCCCACATCGCGGCCCAGGCGTTCGGCGAAGTCCTTGACGATGATCGTTTCCGGCAGTTCGACGGACGTCGGATAATTCTTCTTCTTCGGAGCTTCGGATGCGACCGGTGCCTGATGCTTCTGGTTGCGCTTGTTCTTATTGTGTTTGCCCTTGTTCAGGACGTTGGACAACAGCGTATGGGGACGGCTGCCGTTGTTCTTGTTGTTATTGCGGTTGTTCTGGCCGCCGCGCTTGTTCTTGCTGTTGTTGCGGTTATTGCCGTCATTGCCGCCCTGGGAATGACCAAAATATTTCGTGCGCTTGCTGTCGCCCTGCTGGCCCTGCGTATTCTGGCCGGCATTATTGCCGCCTTTATGGCTGTTCTGCGGACGATTGCCCTGGTTCTGGCCCTGGGAGTTCTTGGCAGCGCGGTTCGGCTGGTTCTGTGCATTGCCCTGGTTCTGGCGTTTCTTATCGTGATTCTGGTTATTCTGTTTCGGCGTATTGCCCTGTTTTTTGTTTTTATTCTGTCGGCTCGTTTCGTTCACTTTTCGGCTAGTTCCTTCCCCTGTCTGTTTATTTTCCTGTTTCTGTCCACGTTGTGCTTCTCCCTTGGCACCCTTCTTGAAGGATGCGTCGAGGATGGACTTCATATTGGCGTCAATGCCGGTGAAATTGCCGGCTTTGATGTGATGATCTTCCAGCGTCTTGATTACTGTCTTTGCGGGAACGCCGTATTCTTTTGCGGCTTCGTATACTCGTTTCGTCATCTAGTTACCCCCTTCTATTCATCACGCTTCACTTTCTCTATGGCCCCGGCGAAGCCCTTGTCATCGATGAGGATGATGACGGTCTGGGCTTTGCCGACGGCACTGCCTAATTCATCTTTCGTATATGTATCAACGACGGTGATCCCTTTCCGCTCCGCCAGGCGGCGATATTTTTCGACGTTATCGCTGCCGCCGTCGGAGGCCAGGAATAAGAGTGGGACGCGCCGGCGCTTCAATGTCTTCTGTGCGGCTCCATCACCGCAGACGGCCTTGCCCGCCCGGCAGGCCAGGCCGAGGAGATTCAGGACCTTGTCGCTCACAGCAGTTCCTTTCTCAGCTGTTCATAGATTTCGCCGGACACTTTGGTCTTCAGGGACCGTTCCAGGCGATGCTCTTTGTAGGCTTTTTCCAGACATTCGCTGTTCGGGCAAAGGTAGACACCGCGGCCCGATTTCTTACCGGTCTTGTCGATTTCGACAGTCCCTTCCGGCGTGCGGACGACGCGGATCATTTCCTTCTTGCTCTTCTGTTCCTGACAGCCGGCACAGACGCGCATCGGAGTCTTTCGGGTCTTCATGGCTTATTCTCCTTCCGTATCAGCTGCGCCTTCTTCAGCAGCCGGCATGGCCAGGTCGCTGAGGATGTCCAGGTCATCAGCCGGTTCGCTGTCCTGCGGAACCTCTGCCTGGGCAGCCAGTTCGGCAGCCTGGCTTTCGCTCTTGATGTCGATCTTCCAGTTGGTCAGCTTCGCGGCCAGGCGGGCATTCTGGCCGGCCTTGCCGATGGCCAGGGACAGCTGGTAATCCGGTACGACGACGCTCGACGATTTTTCGCCTTCATCGACGGTGACGGAAATGACCTGCGCCGGGCTGAGGGCGTTGGCGATGTAGACCGCCGGGTCTTCATCCCATTTGACGATGTCGATCTTTTCATTCTGCAATTCCGAGACGATGTTCTGGACGCGGGAGCCTTTCGGGCCGACGCAGGCACCGACGGAATCGACGTTGGCATCGCGGGAATAGACGGCAATCTTGGAACGGCGGCCCGGTTCACGGGCAACGGATTTCAGTTCGACGACGCCTTCGTAGATTTCCGGGACTTCCAGTTCAAAGAGGCGCTTCAGCAGGCCCGGATGGGTCCGGGATACGAGGATCTGGGCGCCTTTCGTCGTCTTGCGGACTTCGACGACATAGCATTTGATGCGCTGGCCGACGCTGTACGTTTCCGTCGGGATCTGTTCCGATACCGGCAGGATGGCTTCGGCCTTGCCCAGGTCGACGTAGACGTTGCGGTTCTCGATGCGCTGGATGATACCGGTGATGATGTCGTCCGTGCGGTCCGAAAATTCATCATAGACGATGTTTCGTTCGGCTTCGCGCAGGCGCTGGATCATGACCTGTTTGGCAGCCTGGGCGGCGATGCGGCCGAAATTGTCCGGCGTGACATCGACGTTGACGACGTCGCCGACTTCATAATTGACATCAATGAGGCGGGCCTTATCGAGGGCGATTTCCGTATGGGGATCTTCGACTTCATCGACGACGGTCTTGGCAGCCTTGATGGCATAGTCGCCCGTCGAACGGTTCAATTCGACTTCAGCCGTCGGGTTGGCATCGGGTTCCTTCTTGTAGGCCGTAATCAGGACGGCTTCCAGGGAGTCGCAGATGACATCCGGAGATACGCCTTTCTCCTTGGCTAAGTAAGCAATAGCATTGAGCAATTCTTTATTCACGTTAATAACCTCCACTAAAAATCAATATGCAGACGGACTTGCGATATGTCTTTCATGTCTATGGTTTCATCACGGTCGTCCAGGCGGACTTTGAGCTGGCCATCGTCTGTCTTTCCGACGAGTTCCGCTGTCAAATCCTTGACGCCGTCATGTGCTTTAAAGAAATGGATATCGACGGACCGGCCGGCATAGCGGACGAAATCCTTGTCCTTCTTGAGGATCCGGTCCAGGCCCGGCGACGATACTTCCAGGAGATAATTGTCACTGATGGGATCCTTTTCATCGAGGACCTTGCTCAGCTTCTCACTGACAGCCTGGCAGTCTTCCAGGTCGACACCGCCTTCTTTATCAATGAATACTCGCAGATACCAGTTCCGTTCGCGCACGTATTCGACGTCGACCAGTTCCAGACCGGTCCCTTCAATAATCTGTTCTACTTCCTTGGCAATCAAATCTTCAATGTGTTCACGTCTCATCGTATTCACCAGCTTATCTGTAAAAATTCCTATAGGTAAAAGTTAAGAGTGGGCTCTCACCCACTCTTTGCATCTAACCATCTAAATTACTTTTAGTATACCACTGTCTGCTCATTCTGACAACGCTTTATCCCGGTCGGCTGCAATCTCGTCGAGGACGGGCAGGAGCCGTTTCTGCAAGGCTTTTTCCAGCTCTTTCAGGGACGACGTATCGAAGTCATGGACCAGGTTCGGGAAGTTCTCTACGCGCCGTTCGGCAAAGAAGTCATCGCGCAGGAGATTGTACATCAGCGACAGGCCGCTGCGCGTCGCCGCGTCGTAATAGGCCAGGATCATGTAGGACCCGTTGATGATGCGCACGGCATCGTTGGGCTTGACCAGACGCCGGAAGCCCTGATACTGCTCCGGCAGGAACGCATCCCACTGGACATCGGGGACGCCCTTGTTCTTGAGGATGACGCTGAAATTACGGCTCCGTTCGACGTAATCGTCGTAGATGATCCGCGCCAGCCGTTCTTCGACCATAGACCGGAAGAGCTCAAAGGAATCCGTAATAAATTCGATGAGGGCGAACTCCAGCATGCCGATGTCCGTCCGGATAGCAAATTCTTCCGACTCAGGGTTGAAGATGGCCCGCACGGTCCAGCCGTTCTCCTCGTTCTCATACGTGAACAAGCGGTACTCGACGGGCTTGCCGTCTTTCTCGATCATGCGATATTCTTCCAATAACTGAAAATCTCCCACTGAAAGTGGGAGAACAGTTGTGATATTCCATTGTTTGAGTGTTTCAATCAATGTAGCATCCATAGTAAAAATGGTGCGGTTGGCGGGAGTTGAACCCGCACGATCGAAGATCACTGCCGCCTGAAGACAGCGCGTCTGCCATTCCGCCACAACCGCATAACTCAGAAATCGTAAAGCTGTTTGTAATGCTTTTCGTTCAGCAAGACTATTTTAACATATTCTCGCGTTTCTGAAAAGGGGATTTTTTCAATTTCTTGAAAATCTTTTTTCCAGCCATATTTCCGGATCCACGAGTCGACATGTCCCCGGCCGGCATTATACGCAGCCAAGGCCAGTACTTGATTCCCATCGTATTCCTTCAATAAGTAGGCCAGATACCAGGTTCCCAACCTGATGTTTGTACGGACGTCGTTGAGTTTATCAGGCGTGTAGTCAGTCATCCCCATTTCATCGGCAATCCATTGTGCCGTGTCGGGCATGACCTGCATGAGGCCGTGAGCACCGGGCTGCGAAGCAGCGCGTTCGTCGAACTTGCTTTCCACTAAGATGACCGACGCTACCAGGGCGGGGTCGACTTTGTCTTCATACGCATACTGCCGGACCAGGTAATCATACTGGAGGGGGTATACGAACTTCCGCATGACATCATCTTTCCAAGAATAAAAGTACGATGCGGACAGACAAATCAACAATGCCGCTATGATGATTTTCCCTTTGGTGCTTGCTCTTTTTCTCAACGTCTTCTCCCTACCCTTTGATGCGGTCCATCAAGGCCTGCCATGCGACGAGCACCTGTTTCTGCGTCTCTTCCGGAGAGCCGGTATTGTCGATGATGACCTGGGCTAACGACCGTTTTTTGTCGATAGGAAGCTGTGCATGAATCCGTGCCAGTGCTTCACTTTCGGAATAGCCGTTCCGCTTCATCAGCCGCGTAAGCTGCGTCACCGGATCGACGTACACCAGCCACGTTTCGTCAACGTACGAATCGTATTTTACCTCATAAAGCAGGGGCATGTCAAGGAAAATGACAGGATTTTTTTTATTTTCTTCAATTTTTTTGATTTCTTCGTCGATACCGGCATGGATGAGGGGGAAAAGAATGGCTTCAAGCTGCGCTTTCTTCGCCTTATCGCCAAAAACGACACTGCCGATGTAAGCCCGGTCCATGGAGCCGTCAGGCAAAAGTGTCTTCGGCCCAAAAGCCGCGGCGACGGCCGCCAGTCCTTCCGAACCCGGTTCGACGACGTCGTGGGCGATGACGTCGCAGTCGACGATACCTGCCCCCAATCCGCGCAACATGGTGACGACCGTACTCTTGCCGGAGGCAATGCCGCCGGTCAGGCCAATATGTAACATAAGAATCGCTCCTTCCGAAAATATCTATTTCTTCCATTATAACGGCTGATACCGGGTCTGTCCATGACACGATGAGAAGAATTGTCACAACTTCTGCGCCGTTTCGTAGAAAATCCGTAAAATCGTCAGGTCATTTAGGATTTATTTATATTTCTCCTGTATACTATAGATAAAGATATACATAGGAGGTAAGTTATGACTGACGCAATCCGCCGCCATCGGCACTTTTTGATGGGCCTCTTCATCGCTGCTGCGGCCTTTCTCTATCTGGCCCATATCGGGTCGTATCATCTCATCGAGCTCGACGAAGGGCGCTATCACCGGGTCGCCATGGAAATGGTCCTCTCCGGCGACTACATCACGCCCCATTTCGACTATATGCCCTATTTCGAGAAACCTATTTTCCAATACTGGATCACGGCCCTGTCCATGGAACTCTTCGGCTTCCGTGAATTCACAGGCCGCATCCTGCCGGCCCTGACGGGTCTTGGAAACGTCTTCCTGGCTTTCTGGCTGGGCCGCACCATGTACGGCCGGCGCACGGGAATCCTCGCCGCCATCATCGTAGCTACGTCGGCGCTGCAGCTCATCGTCGCCTCTATCGGCGTCATGGACATGGCCCTGACCTTTTTCATCGACGCCTGCCTGGTCTCGTTCTACGTCTTCGAGCGGACGGAAAACAAGAAGTACCTGCTCCTCTTCTATGCCGCCATGGGCTTCGGCATGCTCACGAAAGGCCTCATCGCCATCGTCTTCCCCGTTGGCATCCTCTTCTGGTATGCCCTGCTCAGCAAGCGGCCGCGCCTTTTCCTCAAGCTCTTCTACCTGCCGGGCATCGCCCTCTTCCTGGTCATCGCCATGCCCTGGTACTACCTGGTCTGCCAGAAGAATCCCGACTTCTTCTATTTCTTCTTCATCCGCGAGCACTTCCTGCGCTTCGCCACCAAGATGCACGAACGCTTCCATCCCTGGTACTACTTCGTCCCCGTCCTCATCGCCGGCCTCATGCCCTGGACCGGCTTTCTGGCGACGTTCTTCAGTAAGGACGGGATTTTCCGCAAGCCCGGCTCCCTGCGGCACAAACAGGACCTGCTGCTGCTCTCCCTTTGGGCCGGCCTGATTTACGTCTTCTACAGCGTTTCCGACTCGAAACTGCCGACGTACATCCTGCCCTGCTGGCTGCCTTTGTCGGTCCTCCTGGCCGCATCCATCGAACGGTGCCGTCACCAAGGGCGCTGGCTCGGCCACAGTTTTCTCATCAACGCCATCCTCTGCCTGCTGTTCACGGCAGCGGGCATCGTCTACCTCATGCACACGGATTTCCTGACCGTCGCCGACTTCCTGACCCATGGCGGCCTGCTTATAGCGTCGCTCCTCATCGGCACCCTGGCCGCGGCCTGGGTCTGGCACCGCAAGCGGGATTTCTTCTCCGTCCTGGTCATCCTCAGCGTCATGGCCTACGGCTTCGGCCTCGGCGCCCATCAGGTCCAAGGGCAGATCCATGACCACCAGACGGCCTACACGGTCAGCCAGGACATCCGGGCCCTGCACGTCCCGGACAGCACGCCCATCATCATGTACGGCTCGTTCATGCCCGGCCTGGTCTATTACCTGGACCGGCCCATCGCCGCCGGCAACTTCATGGGCGAACTGGAATTTGGCATCCATCATACGGACCGGACAGGCATGTACTACGACAGCCAGGACCTGTATGACCGCTGGAACAGCGATGAACCGGCCGTCATCGTCGTCCAGCCGAAATACCGCGACGAAGCCCTGCGCGTCCTGGGATCGGCCCCGGCCCAGCGCTTCGACGTGGAAGACTACACGGTCCTCCTGAACCGGGCCGCCGCGGGAGGTGACAAGCGATGAAACAAATAGATATCCTCGTCCCCTGCTATAACGAAGAAGCCGTCCTGCCCCAGTTCTACGAAAGGACGTGCGCCGTCATCGACAGCCTGCCAGACTACGCCTTCACCTTCATCTTCGTCAACGACGGCAGCCGCGACCGGACCCTGCCCATTTTGCGCCAGCTCCACGAAAAAGATGCGCGCGTGGCCTACGTGTCCCTGTCGCGTAATTTCGGCAAGGAAGCGGCCATGCTGGCCGGCATGGACTACGCCGAAGGCGACGCCCTGGTCATCATGGACGCCGACCTCCAGGACCCGCCGGAACTGCTGCCGGACATGATTGCCTGGTGGGAAAAAGGCTACCGCGACGTCTCGGCCCGCCGGCGCCACCGTGAGGGGGAAACGTTCTTCAAGAAGTGGTCGAGCCACGTCTATTACCGCCTGCTGAAAAAGTTATCCCCTGTCCCGGTCCAGGAAGATGTCGGCGACTTCCGCCTTCTGGACAAACGCTGCGTCAAAGCCCTGTGCAGCCTGCGCGAATGTCAGCGCTACACGAAAGGCCTCTTCTGCTGGATTGGCTTTGAGAAGAAAGAAATCCTCTTCGACAGGCCGCCCCGGGCCGCGGGCAAGACCAAGTGGAACTACTGGAAACTCTTCAACCTGGCCATCGACGGCATTACCAGCTTCACGACGGCGCCCTTGCGCATCGCCGCCTTCGCCGGCTGCTTCTTCGCCTTCGTCGCCGCTATCTACCTCATCTTCATTGTCCTGCGCACCCTGCTCTACGGCGAAGACGTCCCGGGCTACCCTTCCCTCATCTCCCTCATCCTCTTCATCGGCGGCGTCCAATTCACCTTCATGGGCATCCTCGGCGAATACGTCGGCCGCATCTATAACGAAAGCAAAGGCCGCCCGCCATACATCGTCGGTGAGAGTACAAAAGAAAAAAAATAGATTCATCATAGGGAAGTCCCCTTCTCCCGGTCACATCTGATTGTCTAAGGAGCGGGCGGCGCATCGTTTCAATGTTTCGGCTTCGTCCGCAGCGATATGATAGTCCGTATAAGGTATGACCTTCTCTTGGATGAATGTATCTGATTGCGCCAGTAATTTTTCTGGCTGCAGCTGGGGAGCCAGTTCTTCCAGTCCAGGATAGGCGTCGCCTTGATTCCAGTCATGCTGCCGATTATAGGGACAGGCGTCCTGGCAGCTGTCACACCCACAAATCCAAGTACTGCAGTTCTTATCATTCAGCCCCGGAGTGAGTTCTCCTTTGGCAAAGGTCGTGATAAAAGAGACACATTCCAGCGGGCTCATGGTAAACGGCCCTTTCAGGGCGCCGCTGGGACAATGGGTTTGACACAGATGACAACTTTCGGCGCAAGGTCGTATATCCGGTACATGATGACACCAGGCCTTCTGGTCTATCACATATCCCACCAGCTCCACAAAAGAACCTTTTTTCGTATAGAAAAAATTATTTTTGCGAATAATCCCCAGCCCTGCCATCATGGCCGCATATCGCAGGGGACCAATGCTGGGATGACCAAATTGGTCCCCTCCTTCACAGCGGATTCCCTGCTCCTTAAACCACGTTTCAAAGTCTCTGCGCGCAGTGAGACTCTCCTTACAGACACTATTACTGGGCGACAGGAAAAAGGCTTTGCCATATTTACCCTGCAGCGAAGGGGGAAAGCGGTACTTTCCTAACCAATACGTACCGATGATTACCGATTTTGCCCAAGGGAAGCGTTTCTTAATATTCGCAAAATCGCCCATTCCCTGATAAAAAAAGGCACTGGACGGGACTTTTTCTTCCCGTTCCTGTAACCGCTGTTGAAATCCATCCATATCATCTATCGGAATGATGCCACAATCATCAAAACCACAGGCTAAGGCCTTCTCGTAAATGACTTGCCCTAATTTATCCGTATCCATGTTCAGCTCTCCTTATATCGTGTATATACACGTTAAAATAAAAAAATATATATCTATCCCATTAGCTGGGCCAACAAATCTTCTAACTGGCTCATTTGCTTTTTTCCCAAACGGGATTCCAGTTGCTGCTGCGCTTGCTGCCAAGATTCATAGGCCTGCGCAAACACAGCTTGTCCCTGCCCTGTCAATTGAACGAGTCTTCGCCGCCCTGTAGAAGGAAGCGTTTCCAGCAATCCTCGTTTCGTAAGCAGCGTAATATTCCGGGAAAGAGTCGTCCGGTCCAAATTCATGGCTGAGGCTAATTCTGTAATTGATAGAGGGCCTAATTCCTTACTATGCCAGAGAATAGAATACTGTTGCGCCGTAATCCCTGATTCTTGCAAATACTTGTCGTATAAAGCCGTGACGGCCAAGGTAACTTGCCGTAAATTGAAGCAATGACATTGCCGTAAATGAACTTTCTTGCTGGCATTACACTCTTGATTCATGTCCTATCTCCTTATCGTGTATATGCACTATATTATCATCAGCCACCGATTTCGTCAAGAAGCAGTCAGCCCTTATTTGCTATCAAAAGGGACATCACAGGATAGGCCCTTTACAGCCATTCCTCACTGTGGCAGCAGATGGATATGAGGTCCTGCATGGGTTGGGTCAGGTATTTATTCTTGTGGTGTACCAGGCGGAAATGGCGCTTGAATTCAAGATCTGGCAAGGGGAGCTCGACGAGGCGGCCCGTTTTGATTTCGTCCTGGACCAGGCGGCGGGACAAGACGGCGAGCCCCAGGTTGGCCATGACGGCTTTCTTGATGGCTTCCGAATTGTTATAGACGCCGACGACCTGACAGGTCAGGTGGTGTGCTTCCAGGACGCGCTCGAAGAGATCCCGCGTGCCGCTTCCCTGTTCGCGGACGAAGACGGGCAGGCCATCCAGGTCCTGTGGCGCTGTAATGGCCTTGCGGCTCCATTCGCTGTCCGGTGAGGCGATGAGGGTCAGATAATCCGTAAGGATGGGCCGGGATACGAGGTACGGCGACTGGATCCGTCCTTCGACGAGGGCCAGGTCCAATTTATCTTCGATCAGGAACTGCTCCAGCTCTTCCGTGTTGTGGATGGCCGACAAGATAGACCAGTCAGGCCGCGTCCTGCGGCAATACGTCAGGAGCTCCACCAGGAAGATGTCGCCGATGGTGATGCTCGCGCCCAGGCGGATAGGCAATGAGCGCTGCATGGCTGTCAGGCTGTCTTCAGCCTGCTGGCAGAGCGATAAAATCTGATAGGCATACTGTTTCAAGTTCTCGCCGGCAGCGGTCAGGTAAATATGACGACCCAGGCGTTCGAATAACAATATGCCGTAATGGTCTTCCATTTCATGGATGGCCTGGGTGACTGACGGCTGGCTGATGTGGAGCTGGCGGGCCGCTTCGGTCATGCTCAGCCGCTCGCAGACAGCCAGGAAAATGCGGAAATGGCGCAAGGTCATGGACTTCTCCTCCTCGATTCATAGGCAAATACTTATATATTATATTATATCCTAGTATTTTACTTATTGAAAGAGGCAGATTATACTGGAGTCATCTCAAATATCAGTATAGGAGTGACTTCATCATGCATTTATCCACTATGATCGACTGGCGCCACGCCCTGCTCGGTGTCGTCCTGACCCTGGCCTGTTCCCTGGCCGGCCAATCCCTGGCAGCCCTGCCGGGCTTTTCCCTCATAGGCCATCTCGTCCTGGCCCTGCTATTGGGCATGGTCATCCAGGTCTGCCGTCCCGTCACCCTGGCAGCCCGGGAAAGTACGGGCTTCATTGCCAACAAATTTCTCCGGGCCGGCATCATCTTCCTGGGGTTCAAGCTGAATCTCATCGTCCTGGTCAGCGCCGGTCTGCAAAGTCTGGAAGCGGCAGTCTTTGTCGTCGCCATCATGATTCCCCTCAATTACGCCGCCGCCCGTTTCCTGCGCGTCGACCACACCCTGGCCCTGCTCACGGCCTGTGGCTGCAGCATCTGCGGCGCCGCCGCCGTCATGGGCGTGTCCGGCGCCCTCAAGGCCAAGGCTGACCAGTCCGTCCTGGCCGTCGCCATCGTAGCCATCCTGGGCACGGTCTTTACACTCATCGAAGTCTTCGCCCAGCCCATCCTGGGCTTTACGGACAGCCAGTTCGGCGTCATGGCCGGCCTGAGTCTCCATGAAATCGCCCACGCCGTCGCCGCCGGCGGCAGTGCCGGCCCGGTCGGGACAGACAGCGCCATCATCGCCAAATTATCCCGCGTCCTGCTCCTGGCTCCGGTTGCCATCATCCTGGGCATCGTCGAAGCCTGGCGCCAGCGCCGTCAGTCCCAGGATAGGGATCAGAAATTCAAAGTCCCTATCCCCTGGTTCATGGGCGGCTTCATCGCAGCCAGTGCCATCGGCTCCTATATCCCCGCCATCGGATCGGCCGTCCCCATGCTGGTCAAGATAGCTTACCTCATCCTGGGCATGGCCATGGCCGCCCTGGGCCTGAACGTCAACTTCTCAGTCATCGCCAAAGAAGGCGTCCGCCCCATGGTCAGCGCCATCACCTGCTCCTTCGTCATCCTGGCCCTGTCCTGGTTCATCGTGCGCACGTGGTTCTAGGAAGTGCAGAAAAAGGCGCTGTCTTCATGCGACAGCGCCTTTTTCTGCAAACTACAAACTCTGTACTATAAACGATTATTTTCCCGTATACGTTCTGCGGGCGGCGACGACTTGGCGGATGTGGTCGGCTACGGTCGTGCAGCAGCCGCCGACGGCGACGGCACCGGCTTTCATGTAGTCCAGGGCATAATCGCCAAAACGGCGGTCCGTCCCGACACCATGCCAGGTCTTGGTTTGCGGGTCATATTCTTCACCGCTGTTCGGATAGACGATGATCGGCAGGTCTGATGCCCCTTTCAATTCGCCGATGAGGCTGGCAATGTATTCCGGCTTCGTGCAGTTGACGCCGATGGCCTGCAGGTGCGGATAGTTACGGGCCAGCTGGCGGGCACAATCGGCCAGGAGCTGGCCTTCGCAGTTGTGGCGGCCGTCGCAGCAGGAAAAGCTGATCCAATAGGGGGCGCCCAGTTCTTCGGCGATCTGCGCTTCGACTTCCGCTTCCATCAGGGACGGTTCCGTTTCAAAGAGCAGGACGTCGGCACCGGCCTGCCACAGGAGTTCCGCCCGGCGGCGATGGAAGTCCCGTAGCGTATCGGCACTGACGCCGTAATGGCCCTTATATTCGGACCCATCGGCCAAATAAGCCCCGTATGGGCCGGCACTGGCCAGACAGAGCGGCCAGGACCGGCCGGCCTGCTTCCCTTCGGCGTCCCACCATTCCTGGCGAGCGTCCAAAAAGACCTGGACTGCCCGGGTGATGAGGGCTTCTGCCTGTTCGCGGCTGTACCCCGTTTCCATCAGGCCCGGCAAAGAGGCCTGGTAACTGCAGGTAATGCCCGCATCGGCGCCGGCCCGGAAATACTGGATGTGGACTTCCTTGACCAGTTCCGGCCGGTCGGCTAGGACGCGGGCCGTCCACAGTTTGTTGTTCAAATCGGCCCCGAGATTTTCCAAAGCTGTCCCCATGGAGCCGTCGAGGACCAGGATGCCCTCGCGGTCCAAAATCTGTTTCAATGTACTTTTCATTTTCTTTCCCCTTTCACAGGCACCGTCCCATAAGCGACGACAGGCGGATTTTCCCCTCGTTCCTGCGCCGGCAGGAAACGGAACCAGAAATCATTGAACAAGCGGAAAATTTCTTTCCGCTGCGTGACGATGAATAAAATCGTGATCATGACGTAAATAGCCGACAAAATATCGGTCATGGCCCACAGGGCATCGGCTTTGGCATTGTAGAGGACGACACAGGGAATCATGTAATAGATCATATAGACCTTGATCGCCCTGCGGTTGCGCCGGGTATCGCCGAAAGCATAATTGACCGATTTTTCGCAGCTGTAATACATGCCGATGATCGTCGTCCAGGCAAAGACCGTAATGGCGATGGCCATGAACCAGGCGCCCCAGTCACCAAAGGAAATGCGAAAGGCCACCGTCGTCAAGCTGGCACTGTCGACACCAGGATAATCGATGTAGGAATTTGTCAGGAGCAGCGACAAGGCCGTGACTGAGCAGACGACGATCGTATCGAGGAACACTTCGCCCCAGCCCCAGGAAGCCTGGCGGACAGGATGATCCGTCCGGGCCGTCGCATGGGCGATGATGCCATAGCCCGTACCGGCGTCATTGGAATAAAGGCCGCGAGCAATGCCATAGCGCATGGCGTCCTTGACGGTGGCCCCGGCGAAACCGCCGACACCGGCCATGGGCGTAAAGGCGCTGCGGACGATCAATTCCAGCGTCTCCGGTACCTGCGGCAGATGCTGGACGAGGATGGCCAGGCCGCCGAGGATGTAGAGCAGGGCCATGATGGGCACGACCCGTTCCATGACGGCCGAAATGCGCCGCAAGCCGCCGAAAATGGTGACGAAACAGGTGAGGCCCAGAAAAGCGGCTGACCAGAGCGGGTCGATGCCGAAGGCTTCCCGCAGGGCGCCGACGACGGATTCCGTCTGGACGCTGCACGTCCAGGGACCCAGAGTGAAACAGGCAATGGCCAGCAGGAAAGCCCCTTTCCGCCAGCCCAGGGCGTTGCGCATGACAAAGGACCGGTCGCACATGTATTCATCCATGGATTCAGAATACTTGACGCGGAAGCGCTGGCCCAAAATGATTTCGCAGGCCTTCGTCGACATGCCGAGACAGCCCGAGACCCACATCCAGAAGACGGCGCCGGGTCCGCCGGAAACGATGGCCGTCGCCACGCCGCCGATATTGCCGACGCCGATCGTATTGGCCATGGCCGTACAAGCTGCGGCAAACCCCGATACCGACCCCTGGCCGCTGCCATGGCGCTGGAACATCTTGCCAAAAGTATTGCGGAAATGAAAGCCAATATGCCGGAAATTATAGTAAAAATGAAAACGGATGCTCAAATACAAGCCCATGCTGACCAGCACGACAATCATCGGCGTCCCCCATAGCGCATCGGAGACCGCCATCAATCCATTCAAAATCATAATCTTCCCCCAATCCATACATAATCTGACTTACTAAGAATGACATAAGCCATAGAAAAAGTCAATGATTCCTTCCATTTGTCACGTACTTTTCGATATGGTACAATTTATATAATCCAATTAATTTGTTCATATCTTTCATTTTTATTTTGGAGCTGGGTATACATTCTTTGTGTCGCCTTTTTTTCCTCTTCCTGGTCATCTTATGCCTGGGAAAGCTCGGTGACATCCGCTTGGGAAACGAAGATGAAAAACCAGAATTCTCCTTTTTTTCCTGGCTGTGCATGCTGTTTTCAGCCGGTATGGGCAATTCCTCAAACAGACCGTCGACCCGGCTTTCCAGAACGGTATGTCAAGATGCTGGCAGCCGGCAAACACGACTTATACCTGACGGATAAAGTACATCCCAGACAAGGAGGAAAATCATGAACCGCTGGAATAACTTAATCGATTTGAAAAGCGACTCGGCCCCGATGGAAGTCATCAATCAGCGCATCTTATCCGACGCCACCATCGAAGGCACGAACTTGATTGTCTTAGTCATGGCCATCATGATCGCCTGCATCGGCCTGAACTTGAACAGCGTCGCCGTCATCATCGGCGCCATGCTCATTTCCCCGCTGATGGGCGGTATCGTAGCAACGGGCTACGGAATGGCCACATATGACGTCCCTTTTATCCGCAAATCCCTCATCAAATTATCTTTCCAGGTCGGCCTGGCCGTGCTGACAGCTTCGATTTATTTTCTCCTTTCGCCGTTGACCTCGCCGACAGATGAAATGCTGGCCCGGACTACCCCGACGATCTGGGATGTCCTTGTCGCCTTATGCGGCGGGATTGCCGGTGCGGTCGGGAACACGCGGAAAGAAAAGAGCAATGTCATCCCCGGCGTCGCCATCGCCACGGCACTAATGCCGCCCCTCTGTACGGCCGGCTATGGGCTGGCCTCCGGGAATCACACGTTTTTCCTGGGTGCCTTGTACCTGTTCTTCATCAATGCCTTCTTCATTGCCTTGTCCTCGTTCCTGGTCTTCAAAGTCCTGAAAGTACCGCCTCATGGCAATATTGCCGAGGCCCATTTCCGCAAACAACGCCTCGTCTTGGTCACACTGGGCCTCTTGATCACCATCCCCAGTATCTACCTGGCCCATCAGACGGTAAAAGACGCCCTCCAGGAAGTCCAGGTCAAGTCGTTCATCCAGACGGACATGCAGTTCGAGAAAACCAGCGTCGTATCGTATGCACTGAAAGACGATACCTTGACGGTCGACCTCGTCGGGGCGGTCTTGACCGAAGAACAAATCGAGCAGCTGAAAACAGCCATGAGCCACTATCACCGCCTGCAAGGCATAACCCTCTCCATCATCCAGGGAAACCGGAACCTGAACACAGAGGAAGTGCAGCAGTTGATCAATGCCCGCATCGAAAAACAGGGCAAAGCCGACAAAGAAGCCTCTTACAAGATGCTGACCAGCAAATATTACCCGGCTTACGAACGGGCGGCGGCTGACCAGCAGGTCATCCAAACCCTCAACAGCCAGGCCCCCTTATTGTTCCCAGAAATACAGTCCGTCCGAGGCGGCACACTGACTGCCTTGAACCATAGCAAAGATACAAAAAACGGTGACTTCAGCTATGACCGCTTCATAGCTGAAGTCACCGTCACGACGCCGTTAAGCGCCGACGACGCCCTACGTCTCCACGACTGGATCAAAGGCCAGGTCAAGATGCCCGTCGTCATGAATGTCCAGACCAGCGATACGCCCAGCGAATACTACGGCAACGGGATCCAGTGGTAGAACTGCGGCGGTCGGCCCCTACGATTGGCACTTCGGGCAGTAGTGGGTACCGCGGCCGTTCAATTTAGTGTATTCGATGGTCGTACCGCAGACCGTGCACGGCGTGCCTTCGCGGCCGTAGACGCGGAGGTTGTCCTGGTTCTGCCCTTCTTTGCCGTTACCGCTGATAAAGTTACGAATCGTCGTGCCGCCGTGTTCCAGGCCTTCCTGGAGGACGGCGACGATGGCTTCATGGAGGCGGGCCGCTTCTTTCTTGGTCACTGTATCGCTGTGGCGCAGGGGCCGGATGCCCGCCCGGAACAGGGCTTCATCGACGTAGATATTGCCCAAACCGGCCACTTTCGTCTGGTCCAGGAGGAGCGTCTTCACCGGCCGGTGGCAGCCCTTGAGGAGGTCATAGAGCCGGTCCGTCGTGAAGTCCGGACTGATGGCGTCCGGTCCCAGGTTGTCGTAACCTTTGACGCCTGTCGCCCCCTCTGACGGCACGAGCCACAGGCAGCCCAGGGTGCGGATATCGCGGTAGAGGAGGCGCCCTTCGCTGAGCGTAAAGATAAGATGAATGGCCCGGCCAGCATACTGGCCGGGCTTTTCTTCATAGAGCAGGCTGCCTGTCATGCGCAGATGGACCAGAAAGGACCAGGGACCGCGGCAGCGGACAAAGAGGTACTTGCCGCGGCGTTCCACGCCTTCCAGGGTCTGGCCGGTCAAGGCGGCTGCAAAACGGTCTGCCGTCGTATTCTTGATGAGCCTGGGCAGGCCTATTTCAACGGCCGTAATGGCCTTTCCCCGGACACGCTCGTCGAGGAAGGCCCGTATCGTTTCTACTTCCGGTAATTCTGGCATGATTTCACCTACTTCGCTTCTTCCCAGTTGACGCCGCTGTGAATGTCGACGACGAGGGGCACGGACAAGTCGACGATGTGTTCCATCGTGTCCTTGAGGAGCTGTTCCACTTCGTCCTTTTCCCCGGCCGGGACTTCCAGGACCAGTTCGTCATGGACCTGGACCAGGAGCTGGCTCTTCAAGTGGCGCTTTTCCAGTTCGTCCTGGACAGCGTTCATGGCCAGCTTGATGATATCGGCAGCACTGCCCTGGATAGGCGTGTTCATGGCCGTCCGTTCGGCAAAGGACCGGCGCGTGAAGTTCTTGCTGTTGATTTCCGGCAAGGCCCGGCGGCGGCCGAACATGGTGACGGCCATGCCCGATTCCTTCGCCGAGGCGATGAGGCCGTCCATGTAGTCATGGACCGTGCTGTAGCGGGCAAAATACGAATCGATGTATTCCTTGGCTTTCTGGCGGGAAATGGAGATATTCCGGGCCAGGCCGAAGTCGCTGATGCCATAGATGATGCCGAAGTTGACGGCCTTGGCATGGGACCGTTCTTCCGGCGTGACCTCGTCCAGGGGGATGCCGAAGACTTCCGACGCCGTCCGGCGGTGAATGTCCTGGCCCTTCTTGAAGCCGTCAATCATAGTCGGGTCCTGGGACAAGTGAGCCAGGAGGCGCAATTCGATCTGCGAATAGTCGCCAGAGACGATGTAGTCATAGCCTTCGCCGGGCACGAAGAGGGAGCGTATCTTGCGGCCCTGTTCGGTCCGGATGGGGATATTCTGCAGATTCGGGTCGGAACTGCTCAAGCGTCCCGTCGACGTGACCATCTGGTTGAAATGGGTATAGATGCGCCCCGTTTCCGGCACGATGAGCGGTTCCAGGCCATCGAGATAAGTGGAAATGAGTTTCTTCAAGGCCCGGAAGTGCAGGATCTTGTCTATCATGGGATGCTTGTCGCGCAGGGCGTCGAGGACGGAACTGTCCGTCGAATAGCCCGTCTTGGTCTTCTTGATGACCGGCAGCTGCAACTTCTCGAAGAGGATGACGCCGAGCTGTTTCGGCGAATTGATGTTGAAGGTCTCGCCGGCGTCGTCGTAAATGGCTTCTTCCAGGGCATCAGCCTGGCGGGACAATTCGCTCTTCATGGTCATGAGGCGGTCCGTATCGACAGTGAAGCCGTTCATTTCCATGACGGCCAGCGTATGGATGAGCGGTTCTTCGATGGTATCATAGAGCTGTGTCAGGGATGCCTTATCCAATTCAGCTGCCGCTTTGGGCCAGACCTGGAAGGCAAAGGCGGCATCGCCGGCCAGCTTCTGTTCGTCGTCTTCGGCCCCTTCCTGGAGGCTGACGTCGAAGGTCTCAGAAATATACGTCAAGCCGTAAGCCGTCCGCGTCGGGTCCAACAAGTAGGCTGCCAGGACGATGTCCTTCAAGGGCAGGCGGCCCGATGCCACGCGGGATGCGGCCTTGGTCAGATTCTTACCGTCATCGGTGACGACGGCCGCCGCTTCAGGCAGGACGGCGAGATAGGCGTCGTACTTGCTTTCGGGGACGACGAAAGCGCCGTCCTCGACAGCCATGGCCAGGGCCGTCACGGCCGGGATGGGCTGGCTGTCGTCATAGCGGGCGGCGACGGCGACGGTCTTCCCTTTCAGGCTGGCTGCCTCGGGAGCGGCCATGACCTGGACGGTTTCAGCCGGGGCCACCCCTTCGGCCAGATGGGAAAAGCGGTCGAAGGCAGCAAAGCGTTCCAGGAGATTGCGGAAGCCCAGGCTGCGGAAGAGCTGGGCCACGTCTTCCTGGCGCGGCTGGGGCTGGAACATGTCCATGGTATAATCCAGGGGCACGTCGCAGCGGATGGTCGCCAAATCCTTGGACAAGACGGCCTTGTCCTTGTTATCGGCCAGTTTTTCCTGCAATTTCTTGCCCTTCACTTCGTCCAAGTGCTCATAGACGCCGTGGACGCTGCCGAACTGGCTGATGAGCTTGAGCGCCGTCTTTTCGCCGACACCGGGGACGCCGGGGATGTTGTCGGCCGTATCGCCCATGAGAGCCTTCATGTCGATGACCTGGGCCGGCGTATAGCCGTATTCGCTTTCCATGACGGCCGGCGTGACGGCCAGCATGTTGGTGATACCCTTCTTGGTCAGATAGACCGTCACGTCGTCTGTGACCAGCTGCAAAGCATCGCGGTCACCGGTGACGACGTCGACGGCATAGCCATCGGCAGCGGTCCGCCGGGCCAGGGTACCGATGATGTCGTCTCCTTCATAGCCTTCCTGTTCGAGGACGCAGATGCCCAGGCAGGCCAGGACTTCGCGGATCAAGGCGAACTGCGGCCGCAGGTCGTCCGGTGCCGGCTTGCGCGTAGCCTTGTAGCCGTCGAACAAGTCGTTGCGGAACGTGTGCTTGCCCTTGTCGAAGGCGACGGCGACGTACTGCGGGTCCAGTTCGCCGTATAATTTCAATAACATGTTCAAAAAGCCATAGACAGCATTGGTCGGATGCCCCTGGGCGTCGGTCAGATGCGGAATGGCATAAAAGGCCCGGTAGAGCAGACTGCTGCCGTCGATGATGACGATATTTTCTTTCATAGAACCTCCCTACTCCCTTCACCGATGCAGCAGGGAGCTGACGATGCTGTAGATGCAGTAGATGACGAAGATGCCCAAGAGGTAGGGCATGGCCATGATGATGAAGCCCAGGGCGCCGATGATGACGGCGACGATGCAGAAGACGATGAAGCCCAGGGCCAGTTTGACGCGCCACGAGAGGCCGGACGTGACGATATGGATGCCGCTGTGCTGGCGACGCGCTTCCTGTTCCTGGCGCAGCCGTTCTTCATAGAGGGACTTCTGGTCGTGGACCGTACCATCTTCGTCAATGGTCTGGCCGCGGAAACTGTCCCGTTCGTGATCGGAAAGGATTTTGGGATCTTCTGAATTCATAGACGATTCTCCTTCTGTTAATAGTTACGGCTCTTCATGCGGCGTTCAATGTCGCGCTTGGCTTCTTTTTCAGCCAGGGCCTGCCGCTTGTCGTAGAGTTTCTTCCCGGTCACCAGGGCGACGGTCACTTTGACCTTCCCCTTTTTGAAATAGAGGTTGAGCGGGATGAGGGTATAGCCTTTTTCCTGGATCTTGCCCAGGAGCTTGATGATTTCATATTTATGGAGCAAGAGCTTGCGCGTCCGCAGGGGATCGTGGTTGAAGCGGTTGCCCTGGTCATAGGGGCTGATGTGCATGCCCAGGAGGAAGACTTCGCCGTTCTCGATGCGGCAGAAGCTGTCCTTCAAATTGACCTTGCCCTGGCGCAGGGACTTGACTTCCGTCCCCGTCAGGGCAATGCCGGCTTCATACGTTTCATGGATAAAATAATCGTGACGGGCCTTGCGGTTGTCCGAAATATATTTCACACCTTTTGTCGGTGACGTTGCCAAAACAAATTCCTCCTATTTCTTCTTTTTCTTGCCGCGGCTCTTCCGGCCTTTTCCCTTGCGCGCCGCTTTGCGGCCGGATTTCTTTTCTTTGCGGCCTTTCTTGTCCTTCTTGTCTTTCTTTCCCTTCTTGCCGATGGCCCCGGCGAACCAGTTGCGCTTGGTATCGGTGTCCTTCTTGTCGCTGTGCTTCCGTTTATGGCGCCGTTCGGCACTGGCTGCCATCAGCTGCTGGACGTCTTCCAGCGATTCATAGCGGCCCGGGACGAAGTCGATTTCGCATTTTTCCACATTGACCTGGGCCAGGGTGACTTCCATGGCATCGCCCAAGCGGTAGACCTTGCCGCCGTGCTGGCCGCGCAGGGTATACGACGCTTCATCAAATTCGTAATCGTCGTCGGTGAGCAGGGAAATATGGACCAGGCCTTCGATGCCGTTTTCCAGGCCTACGAAGAGGCCGAAAGACGTAATGCCCGTAATGTGGGCTTCAAAGGGCTGGCCGATGAAGGGCAGCATGTACTGGCACTTCTTGAGGTCGTCCGTTTCCCGTTCGGCTTCGACGGCAATGCGTTCGCGCGAGCTGGCCTGGTCGGAAGCGATGGTATGGTACGACAGGGACTGCTGCGATTCTTCCTCGGTCAGCTTGCCCCTGCGCTGGTACTGGCGGATCAGGCGGTGGACCATGAGGTCCGGGTAGCGGCGGATAGGCGACGTGAAATGGGTATAACATTCCGAAGCCAGGCCGAAGTGGCCGGCATTGGTCGTCGAATAGCGGGCCTGCTGCATGGAGCGCAAGGCGATGGTCTGGACGACAGCCGCTTCATCGGTCCCCTTGGTCATTTCCAGGAGCTTCTGGAAGTCTGCCGGCTTGACGGCTTCCGTATCGGGCATGGGCAGGTTGAAACTGGACAGGACGGTCCGCATCATTTCCAGCCGTTCCGGTTCGGGCAGTTCGTGGATACGGTAGACCGACGGGTTCTCGCTGTCCCGGAGATAGCAGGCTACGGTTTCATTGGCGATGAGCATGCTTTCTTCGACGATCTGTTCGGCAATGGTCCGTTCCCGTTTTTCCAGGCGCAGCGGCACGCCTTCCGGGTCGAGGATGACCTTGTATTCCGGAAAATCGAAGTCGATGGCCCCGCGGCGGAGGCGCATGTTCTTGAGGATCGTCGACAAAGACCGCAGTTCGTGGAGCATGGGCATGAAGGGCTGCAAATCATCGGGCACGATGCCTTCCAGGAGGGCCTTGCGGATTTCGACGTAGTTGCAGCGCCGCTTGACGCGGATGACAGCCGGACCGATGTCGGCCTTGAGGACCTTGCCGTTCTCATCGATTTCCATGACGCAGGTCATGGAGTAACGGTCTTCGTTGGCATTGAGGCTGCAGATGCCGTTGGACAGGACCGTCGGCAGCATGGGGATAACCCGGTCGACGAGATAGACGCTGGTGCCGCGGTTATACGCTTCCTGGTCGATGGCCGAGCCCGGGCGGACGTAGTAGCTGACGTCGGCAATGTAGACGCCCAGGCGGAAATGGCCGTTGGGCAGGCGGACGACGTCGATGGCATCGTCCAGGTCCTTGGCATCTTCGCTGTCGATGGTGATGAGCTGGCGGTCGCGGTAATCGCGGCGCCCTGCTTCCAGGGTGACCGCCGTATCGATCTTGGCGGCTTCCTTCTTGACGTCGTCCGGGAAATCGAAAGGCAGACCGTGGCGGGCCATGATGACCTTGATGTCCAGGTCCTTGTCGCCGTCATAGCCGAGGACTTCCGTCACTTCCCCTTCGGCTTTGCGCCCTTCTTCAGGCCACTTGGTGATCTTGACCAGGACGCGGGCACTGCTACGGGCGCCGCCGGTCTTGTCGAGGGGCACGTAGATGTCTTCGCGGATCCGTTCGTCGTCAGGCGTGACGAAGGCGCTGTGCTTTTCCAGCTGGAACGTGCCCACCAGGGTCTTGTTGGCCCGTTCGACGATGGATACGATTTCCCCTTCCTGTTTGTGCCGGCCGTCGCCGCTGTGCAGGATGCGGACCGTGACCTTATCGTTGTTCATGGCCGTATGGCGGTTCTGTTCGGCAATATACACGTCTTCTGTCAAATCCTGGCTGAGGACGAAGCCGAACGTCGGCGTATAGCCTTTATAAATGCCGGTTATCTCCTGGGGCTGTTTGGCCGAGATATACCGGTCTCCTGCGATTCTCATGAGTTTCTCACTCCTCACTAATTCTTCAAATGTGTCAAATACGTCAGCCAGCCGGGCGCCGGTGATACCGAGCTGTTCCGCACAGTCCTCGACCGTCGCGCCGCCGCTGTCTTCATTACATATACTTATTATATCATGAGCCAGCTGTAAATCCATAGTTCCCCTCCTCAAATCGCAGTAGTCAGAAAAAAGGAGCCGCCGCATATGCGACAGCCCCTAATAATTCATTAAAAAGTATGCATCAGTCTGCCTAACAGCAATGTACAAATGGCAAATGCTATCGACAAGACGATAGTCAGTTTGGAAAGCAGGGCATCCATGCCGCGGGCCCGGCTCCCGAACAAGTCTTCGGCACCGCCGCCGAAACCGGCGCCCATGCCCTGGGTCTTGCTCTTCTGTGCCACGACGACACCGATGATGAGCAGTGCCAAAATGACAACGATGATTTCTAATGCTGTGATCACGCTAATCCTCCTCACACAATGACGCTAACAGTACTATTGTACACTCATTTGCCGTTTCTATCAATAGGTTCTTTCCCTTTCTCATCCGGTTCTTCTTCCTTTTCGGCATTGCGCGTTTCCAGATAATGTTCCAGCTTGCGTTTGACCCGCTGCAGGGCGTTGTCGATGGATTTGACGTGCCGGTGAAGCTGGCGGGACATCTCGTTGTAAGACTTGCCGTCGAGATAGGCCGTCAGGACCTGCCATTCCAGATCGCTGAGGATCTCATTCATCTTCAGTTCGATATCATTGAATTCTTCACGGCTGATGACCAGCTCTTCGGGATCGCTGACGCGGATGCCTGCCAGGATGTCCTGCAGGGTCCGGTCCGATTCGTCTTCATAGACGGGCTTGTTGAGGGACACATACGAGTTGAGGGGGATGTGTTTCTGCCGCGTCGCCGTCTTGATGGCCGTAATGATCTGCCGGGTAATGCACAACTCGGCGAAGGCCCGGAACGACGACAGCTTGTCGCCGCGAAAATCCCGCGTCGCTTTGTAGAGGCCGATCATGCCTTCCTGGATGATGTCATCCCGGTCGGCGCCGACCAGGAAGTAGGCGCGGGCTTTGGATTTGACGAAGTTGCGATACTTGTTGACGATATAATCGGCCGCCTTGCCATCATGCTCATCCTGGGCGATGCGTACGATTTCTTCATCGGTCATGCCTGCAAAGCGGTCATTTCTTTCTTCTGCATGGGACGCTGCCTGCATAATCGTTACCTCGCTTATCTAATGTTGATTTATTCGCCTGCCTGCCGCTGCCGCACGACTTCATACATGAGCAGGGCCGCTGCGACGGAGGCGTTGAGGGAATTGACGTGGCCGAACATGGGGATCTGGACCAGGACGTCGCACGTCTCCTTGACCAGGTGCGAAATGCCCCGGCCTTCGCTGCCGATGACCAGGACCACCGGGTCCGTCAGGGAACTGTGGAAATAGTCCGTCTCGCCATCCATGTCGGCGCCGATGACCCAGAAGCCGCGCTTCTTGAGCTGCTTCAGCGTCTGGGCGATGTTGCCGATCTGTACGAGGGGCATGTATTCGACGGCGCCAGCCGACGTCTTGCCGACGGTCTCGTTGATGGGCGCCGTCCGCCGTTTCGGCAGGAGGACGGCATCGACGCCGGCACATTCTGCCGTGCGGATGATGGCCCCCATGTTGTGGACGTCTTCAATGCCGTCGAGGAGGACCAGGAACGGTACCTTCCCCTTTTCATCGGCAGCGATGAGGACGTCTGTCAAATCGGCGTATTCCACGGGCTTGGCAAAGGCGATGACCCCCTGGTGGCGGTTGCCCGGTGCCAGGTGGTTGAGGACCTTCAGGGGCACGTCTTCGACGAGAATCTCCTTCCGGTCTGCCAGGTCGCGGATGCGCTGCAGCGGCTGCGATTCGTTGCCGGCAGCGACGTACAGCTTGGTGATGGACCGGCCGGCCTTCAGGGCTTCGGTGACACTGTTGCGGCCGATGATGATATTTGCCTCACTCATTCCATTCCTCCATGTTTCTCGTTACAATAGGCCTTCGTTTCTTCATAGACCTGGCCCATGACGGTGTCCAGCCGTTCCTGACGGCCGGCCATGACCAGGTAGCCCACCAGGGCTTCCAGGGCCGTACTGTCGTGGTATTCGGCGACAGTCGCGCTCTTGGGCGCCAGGGTATAGGCATTGCGGGCCCGCTGACAAACAGCCTTCTCTTCGTCCGTCAGGCCGTCGTGGATGCGGCGGTAGACATAGGCCTGGGCCTTGGCCGATACAAATTCTGCCGCCAGCGTGTGCAGGACCTGGACGTGGGGGATGCCCGTTTCCACCAGGCGCTTGCGCAGGGTCAGGGCGTAATAGGCATCGCCGACGAAAGCCAGGTTGATCGAGTCGAGATGGGCCGCATCCTGGTCGGGCACGTCCAGGCGCTTGCCGTCGGCAAAGGCCCGATAGGCCCGTTTCTTTAAAGCTTGCAGTTGTTTGAATTTCACTTTTTCCAGCGTGCTCCCTGCGGCGAATCTTCGATAGTGATGCCAAGGGCAGCCAGTTTATCGCGGATGGCGTCGGCCAGGGCGTACTGCTTCTGGGCACGGCATTCCTGACGGATGTCGAGGATGGCCTGCATAAGGTCGTCGTAATCCTTGCTGCTGGCATCTTCCTTCTTGCCGGTCCAGCGGTCTTCGAGGATGCCCAGGATGTCCGTGAAGGTCTTGAAGACGCGTTTGACTTCCGACAGGGCTGCCGAATCGACGGGGACGCCGTTGTTGACGACGGCATTCTTGAAGATGTTGACGTTCTTGGCCAAGTCGAACATGGCGGCGCTGGCCAGGGCCGTATTGAAATCGTCGCACATGGCGTTTTCAAAGGCTTCTTCGTCTTTGTGAGCCGTTTCCAGGAGCTGCTGGGCTTCCGGCGATTTAGCACCGGCCGGCATAGCCAGGAGTTCCAGGACGTTGTCGATAGCTGTACCCAGACGTTCGAGGCTGCGCGTCATTTCTTCCAGCCGTTCATCGCTGAAGTCCAAGGGGCTGCGGTAGTGGTTGGAAATGAGGAAGAAGCGCAGGGCATCGGGGCTGTAGTGTTCCAGGACGTCCTTGACCAGGAAGAAGTTGTTCAGGGACTTGCTCATCTTTTCCGAATTGATGGTGATGAAGCCGTTGTGGAGCCAGTATTTGACCATGGGTTTCTTGCCGGTGAAGGCTTCGGACTGGGCGATTTCGTTTTCATGGTGCGGGAAGATGAGGTCGCTGCCGCCGCCGTGGAAATCGAAGGTATCGCCGAGGTATTTATTGCTCATAGCCGAACATTCGATGTGCCAGCCCGGACGGCCTTTGCCCCAAGGGCTGTCCCAAGACGGTTCGCCAGGTTTAGCCCCTTTCCAGAGAGCGAAGTCCATGGGATTGTGTTTGCGGTCGTCGACTTCGATGCGGGCGCCGGCCATCATGTCGTCGAGGCTGCGGCCGCTCAATTCGCCGTAGTCGTTAAATTTTTCGACGCTGTAATAGACGTCGTGGTCGATGACATAGGCATAGCCTTTGTCGATGAGGGTCTGGACCATGTGGATGATTTCATCCATGTGTTCCGAAACGCGGGGATATTTGTCGGCCCGGCGGATATGGAGCTTGTCCATAACTTCGAAGTACGATGCGATATAGCGGTTGGAAATGGTATCCCACGTGACGCCTTCGCCGTTGGCGGCGTTGATGATCTTGTCGTCGACGTCGGTGAAGTTCTGGATGTGCGTGACTTCATAGCCCAAGTGTTCCAGATAGCGTTTGATGACGTCCCATGTGACGAAAGGACGGGCATTGCCCATGTGGGAATGGTTGTACGGCGTGATGCCGCAGACATACATCTTGACCTGGCCCGGCGTAACGGGTACGAAGGTTTCTTTCTTGCGGGTCAATGTATTATATACTTTCAGTTCTCTCATACGGTAACCTCCCTGAAATTTGAACAAAAAAGCCACCATCCCCGATGACAGAGACGGTGGCCCGTGGTTCCACTCTGTTTTTACGGCACAGCCGTAATCTTTACTGCGCAGTAACGGGCGCACCCGGACCGGATTACTCCTTTCACCCGGCCTGCTCACAAAGGCAGCATTGCAGTTTTATGACCTGGAAAGGCTCTCAGCCGTGACCCTTCCTCTCTGTCGGATGCCACTGCAACTCATTTTGATCATCGCAGATTCTTATTGATACATATTATTAATTAATATGTATGTATATAGTACCCAATAATCCGTGCCCTGTCAAGTGCGAATTTAATTTGCAGATGGCAGTAAAAGGCGCCCCTAATAGGGGAGGCATTTTTTATCCGCAAATCTTATCGAGGCGCTGGAGGACCTTGTCGCGGCCCATGAGGGCGACGATGACGTTCAGATCCGGGCCGTGCATGACACCGGTGACGGCGACGCGGATGGGCATGTAGACGAACTTGCCTTTGACCTTGAGGCCCTTCTGGATTTTCTTGAACAGGGGCTGTACCGTGTCGGGCGTGACGTCGTCGAGGGCAGCCAGTTCATCGCGGAACATCTTGAGGACGGACGGAGCCGTTTCTTCTTTGAGGACAGCTGCCGTTTCTTCATTTTCCGGTGCGTAGTCGTCGGTGAAGAAGACCTTGGCAGCATCGACAATCTGAGCGCCGTACTGGACGTGTTCGCGCATAGCCGCGCAGACGGATTTCAGCCAAGCGGCTTCCGTTTCATCTGGCGTTTCGCTGGCATAGCCGGCCTTCTGCAGGTGCGGCAGGCAGACGGCATAAAGCTGGTCTTCATCGAGCTGCTTCATATAATGGAAGTTAATCCAGTTCAATTTTTCGATGTCGAATACGGCCGGGTTCTTGGCGACGCGGTCGAGGGTGAACTGTTCGATGAGTTCGTCGCGGCTGAAGATTTCCTGATCGCCATCGGGCGTCCAGCCGAGGAGAGCCAGGAAGTTGACCAGGGCATCAGGCAAATAGCCCATGTCGCGGTACTGCTGGACCGAGGTGGCGCCGTGGCGCTTGCTCATCTTCTTCTTGTCGGCGCCGAGGATCAGCGAGACGTGGGCGAACTTCGGTGCTTCGAAGCCCAGGGCCTTGTAGATGACGAGCTGGCGCGGCGTGTTGGAAAGATGTTCTTCCGCGCGGATGACGTGGGTGATGTGCATCAGGGCATCGTCGAGGACGACACAGTAGTTATAGACCGGGATGCCGTCGGATTTGACGATGACGAAGTCGCCGACATTGTTGGAGTCGAAGGATACGTGGCCGCGGACGAGGTCGTCCAGTTCAATCGTTTCGTTCTTCGGCGTCTTGATACGGATGACATGGGGACGGCCTTCCCTGAGGTACTGTTCGACCGTTTCCTTGGGCAGGTCGGCACATTTGCCGGAGTAGACCGGCGTTTCGCCCTTGGCCAGCTGAGCCTGTTTTTCTGCTTCCAGTTCTTCTGGCGTACAGAAACAGTAATAAGCCTTGCCTTCAGCTAAGAGCTTTTCCGTATATTTCTTGTAGATGTCCAGGCGTTCCGTCTGGCGGTACGGGCCGTTCGGGCCGCCGACATCGATGCCTTCATCCCAGTTGATGCCCAGCCATTTCAGGGCTTCCTTGATATTTTCTTCTGATTCCGACGTCGAACGCTTGCGGTCCGTATCTTCGATGCGGACGACGAACTTACCGTGGTTGTGCTTGGCAACGAGGTAGTTGAACAGTGCCGAACGGGCACCACCGATGTGGAACGGGCCTGTCGGGCTCGGAGCAAAACGAACGCGTACTTCCTGTGACATAAAAGATTCCTCCTAAAGACTATATATATGTATTATTGATAGCTAAGGACCATGGCTGCCGCCTGGGCTGCCATGCCTTCTTCCCGGCCGACGAACCCCAATTTCTCTGTCGTCGTCGCCTTGACGGAGACAGCAGCCTTAGGGATACGCAAGGCCTCGGCAATATTCGCAATCATCTGCGGCACATAGGGCTTGATTTTAGGCCGTTGTGCCAATAAGGTCACGTCGAGATTGACGATGCGGCAACATTTCTCCCGCAACAGATGGCGGACCTTTTCTAAGAGGACCAGGCTGGAAATGTCCTTGAAAGCCTGATCCATATCGGGAAAATACGTCCCGATATCGCGGAGCCCGGCGGCTCCCAGCAGGGCGTCCATGATGGCGTGGATGACGACGTCGGCGTCAGAATGGCCGTCGAGGCCCCGTTCAAAGGGAATCTCGACGCCGCCCAGGACCAGGCGCCGCCCTTCCTTCAGGCGGTGGACGTCATAGCCTGTGCCGATGCGCTGGACTTCCCGTCCTTTCATGTACAGGGACAGAATGGGAATGTCGTCGCGCGTCGTCACCTTGCGGTTCTTCTCGCTCCCTTCAAGGATGACGACGGGCACGCCCATGGCTTCGACGAGGGATGCATCATCGGTAGCCTGAATGCCTTCAGCCCGGGCATGCTCATGGGCTTCCACGAGCAGGTCACGGTGAAAAATCTGCGGCGTCTGGGCCGCTACCAGGCGGCTGCGGTTCAGCGTATGGAGGCGGCCGTCGTCGCCGCGGACCTTGACCGTATCCTTGAGGGGAATGCCGTAAATGGCGGCCCGGGCCGTTTCCATCATGGCCGCGCCCTGGTCATACCAGTCGGGACCGGCAAAGGGCCGGGCGCCGTCGTGGACTATGACCACGTCCATGTCGCGGCTGACGGCCATGAGGCCGTTGTAGACCGAATCTTCCCGCTCGGCTCCGCCCAGGGCATAGCGCACGGGCTGGATGGGATGGAGGTCATCGACAAGGCGGCGGATTTCCTTCTCATCGACGCGGGAGTGGACGATGACCACTTCGCTGACCGACCGGGCCGCAAAGATGTGGCGCAGGGTATGCGCCAGGACGGGCTCACCGCACAAGGGATAGAAGAGCTTGTTCCGCTCGTAGCCGAAGCGGCTCCCCGTGCCGGCCGCTACGACGATGACAGATACTTTCACACATTTCACCTACTCATTTGCAATCTTGACGAATATCATGCGCCCAGCCGACGTCTGCAAGACCGACGTCACCGTAACGGGCACGGTAGAACCGATGTATTTCTGACCATCTTCGACGACGATCATCGTGCCGTCATCGAGATAGGCCACGCCCTGGTTCTCTTCCTTGCCAGCCTTGACGATGAGGACGTTCATGTGTTCCCCAGGGATGCGGGCCGGTTTCAGGGCATTGGCCAGGTCGTTGATATTGAGGACGGCCACGCCCTGGAGGGCAGCGACCTTATTCAAATTATAGTCGTTGGTGACGACTTTGGCATTGATCTTGCGGCCCAGGCGGACGAGCTTGGAATCGACGCCCTGGACGTCATCGAAATCATCGTTGATGATGCGGACTTCGACGTAATTATCTTCCTGCATCTGCTTCAGGATATCCAGGCCGCGGCGGCCCTTATTGCGCTTCAGCAAATCCGACGAATCGGCGATGAGCTGCAGTTCTTCCAGGACGAAGACCGGCACCAGCAGGGGCCCTTCGAGGAAGCCCGTACTGCAGATTTCGGCGATACGGCCGTCGATGATGGCACTCGTATCGAGGAGCTTGCCGGAAAAGTCCATATCCTTGCGCTTGCCGCTGTGCTCCTTGCCGGACTTGCCCAGGCGCAGGTTGCTGACCAGGGCGATGATTTCGCTCTTCTTGCGGGTGGCAATGCTCATGCCGGCATAGCCGAAGACGATGCTGAAGACGATCGGGCCATAGGCCCCGATGATCGGCAGACGGGCGAACGCCAGGCCAATTAAATTCGCAATAATAAGTCCAAAAAGCAATCCCAGCGTCCCGACGATGATATCCTGGCTCTCGAAATCACTCAGGCCCGATTCGATGCGGTGAATCGCCGCCCAGATCAGGCGCAGCACGAACGGTGAAATCCCATATCCCACCAGGGCCCCGACGAGAATGCCGATGATGTAGGCCACGATGGTGATGATAGTCGTCCCGAAAATACTGCCGTGGAAAAATTCCCCTTCTATTTCGGCACTGATGAAGGGCGTCGTAATGACCTGGTCGGCAATCATGACAAAAATGACCGCCATAATCAGGACGATGACCCCTTTCATGATGTTGTCGGCCACATTGCGCCCATTGAATTTCTTCGACTTCGGCTCCTCGTGGTCCAATCCATATTTATCTTCCATAGAGTAGTAAGACACCTCCCCTTATGCGTAATTCTGTAACTATACTAGTTTACCACATTTCCCGTCAATGTACCACAGGTGGCGTGTAAAGTTTTTGCGCAGGTTCGTCTATAACATTTTGAACTAGTAAATCGTAATTTAGTAAATTACGATTTACTAAATAAAATCTCATTCGCACAAATACCGATAGAGCTTATCTTCTACCGGCTTATCCAAGAGAAATTGGAAATTGACAATGGGCAGCTGCTGTCCTTTGTCATTGGCAATGGTCGTTTCGACGGGTTTCCCTAGAACGGTTAAATCACCGATATAATAGAAATCGGACCCTTCGGCATCGCTCTTTTTCACAAACAATAATTTTCGCGTGTGTTCATCGCAAATCGCCGGAATCTGCGACGATGTCAGGTGAATCCGGGCCCGCGTCATCCAGCTGAACTGCTGCGGCGAAACGAACTGGTCTTCGTACTTCGTATTGGCTGAAATGTCTTCCCGTTTCTCGTAGGTGACGAAAATGGGACACGTAGCGCCGACAATCTGATAGCCATTGAGCGTGCCTTCACGGTTCGTTTCATAATTGAGGATACGCGACACATCTTTTCGGGAATACCGGCCGTAGCGGACAAAGCCCCGGACGATTTCCGGTTCGTCATGAACATAGAGATTTTCAAAGCGATACGTTCCATAGTCAAGGATATCCTGAACATAACGTTGAAATTCTTCATTGGCTTTCAAGTCATTCCAATAGGAGGTGGCCACATACGCATGATTTTCAAAGGAAATAAGCGGCTCACTACCGTATTTTTTTCTAGCCGTTTTCGTAAAAAATTGCAAATTCAACAAGCGGGCCACGCTTTCCATCGTTTCCGTAGACGGCAGAAAATGGTATGTTTCGCTCATTTCCCTAGCCAGCGCCGCCGTAGACCAAGATGATTCCATCAATAAATGGCGCAAGACCAACAATTCCTCTATGCGTTTGCCATTAGCCAGTTCCAAACTCAGCATCTTCAATACCGCCCGATGGGCTTCGGTCAAGGTCGAGGCAAAAGGCTCCATGTATTGAACAAATTCAAAGAAAGACTCCTTCTTCGCCACAAACAAGGCCGGATCCTTGTCGCCAAAGCGGACAAAATCCATCATCATGGGTTGACGTCCCAAGCGATAGGCCATATTACGGTATGATTCTTTCAAATCCCGCAGATCTGCCAAAGCACTTTTGGCATCAATCGCCGCATAAATCCGTTCTTTGGCGATATCGTCAAAATGAACCGACGTCGGACCCGGCAAAAAATTGACCTGCATGAGACGGCGGACAAAATCCTTATCGTATGTCCGGTCGCCAAACAGGGCAATGGGAAGCAGGAAATTATTTTCATAATTGCCGATGAAATCGAGAACTTCCAAATAGCGCTTATGTGGATATTTTCGCAGTCCCCGGCCTAACTGCTGGACAAAGACGATCGCCGACGTCGTCGGACGCAGCATGATGACCTGATTGACCTGGGGAATGTCGACGCCTTCATTGAAAATATCGCAAGTAAAAATATAGTCGAGATACTGCAGGTCTTCTGCTGCCTTCGCCTCCAAATGACCAATGGCTTCGCTTCGTTCCCTTTCGCTCGACGCACCCGTCAAGGCAACGGCTCGTTTTCCATGCTGGCGAAAAGTTTCAGCCAGGGCCTGCGCTTCGTCTACATTGCGGCAAAAAACGAGACCTTTGATGCGTTCAGCGTCACTGCCATACAAATCAGCATAATATAATATATGTTTTACACGTTCTTCACAAGTCAGTAAGGCGAAATCACTCATGTCATCTAACACCTTGCCGTTGACCGTAATTTCGCTGATGCCGTGATAGTGAAAAGGAACGAGCATATTTTCTTCCAGCGCATCGTGCAAACGGATTTCATAAGCAATATGATGATGGAACAGCGCATAAATATCGAAATCATCGGACCGCTCCGGCGTCGCCGTCATGCCTAACAGAAACTTGGGCTGAAAATAGCGAATGACTTTTTGATACGTCGCAGCACCCCCGTGATGCACTTCGTCAATGACAATATAATCAAAGGTGTCGGGCGCAAAGGTATGAAGGATTTCGTCTTGGGACAAAGTCTGAATGGTCGCAAAAATATAAGGCTTATCCAATTCTTTATCATGCCCTGTCAGCAGCCCCGTATCGGCCGGATTGATGCCAATCCGGACATAACTATCCCGTGCACTTTTGACGATGAGCTCCCGATGGACCACAAAGAGAAACCGCCGGGGCTGCATTTTTAAGACGTCAAAGGCTGATAAATAGGTTTTCCCAGTCCCCGTCGCTGAAATGAGCAAGCCTCGATCCTGCCCGTCATCACGAAGCTTTTGAATCCCAGCTAAAGCCGCCTTTTGCATGGCATTAGGTTGAATTTTATGGAAGGGCACATATACGGACTGCCGTTTCGGCTTATTATGCGTGTACACAGACTCGTAGGCCTGAATCCACGCTTCGTCCACGACTTCCGCCGTATCCCACAAAGCATCAAATTCTTCCTTCGTCTGCCGGATGAGAGAGCCGTTTTCTGCCGATGTAAAGAAAACATTCCATTCCTGATTGTGCGTCAAGGCGTTAGCCGTCATATTGCTGCTGCCAATGACCATGGTATAATTTTCCGGCCCTGCCTGGGGACGATGGAAAAGATAGCCTTTGGCATGAAAAGCCCGTTCTTCTGTCACCATGCGCAATTCAACATTGGGAAACTTCAACAATTCCCGCAACGCACCGGGTTCGGTAAAATTCAAATACTGAGAGGCTAAAATTTTTCCCGTCGCCTTCCGATTCTGAATGAGCGCATCTTTCAGGCAGGCAATGCCGCTTTTCGTCAAAAACGCCACGGAAAACAAAAAAGAATCACAGACGTACAGCTGCGACAAAATCGTGTCGAGAACCTTGCGCTTTTTCTCTTTATTATTGGTCAGAATCTTGGGAACATAGCGTTGGTCCGCTTCTACCGTATAATCAATAAATCCTTCGCGCAGGCACTGTTCCAAAGCCCCGTATTCAACCATGGCTGTCGCCTACTTTCCAGAAAGTTTTTTCATGATGGGCACATCGGCCGGTGCCCAGTCCAATGTCGGCATATCTTCGGGAGTCATCCACTTCGCATCGACGTGTTCTTTGCGAACAAAGTCGGGCTTGTCCAAATGGCAATAGAAGGCATACATGGTCATGGAAAAATCAGGGTAATCGTGATGGACCGTCATGTACAAATCCGATTCCTTGACAGACACATGGACATCCATTTCTTCCCGCAGTTCCCGTTCAATAGCCGTATGCTTGGCTTCACCCGGTTCAATCTTGCCGCCAGGAAACTCGTATTTGAAACTGACATAGTCAAATTTCCCCTGGCCCCGTTCCATGCAAAGAATTTTTCCATCATACTCCAAAATCGCAGCTACCACTTCTAAATGCTTCATCAAAAATTCCTCTTTTCTGTATTATTTCCTGTACCTTCTAAAAAACGTATTCCGACAGGCGTCTCATGGCTTCTTCCAGGCGGGTCCGGGGCAGGGCCAGGTTCAGGCGCATGGCGTCTTTCCAGGCGAATTTCCGGCCATCTTGCCAGGCGACGCCGACGTCCCAGGCTTTTTTCAGGAGTTCCGGCAGGGTCATCTGGTTTGCTTTCAAGTATTCCCCACATTCGACGAAGAGCATGTAAGTCCCCTGCGGCAGGCTGACCTGGCAGCCCGGGAAATGGTCCTGGATGTACTGGGTCGCATAGCGGCAGTTGCTTTCCAGGACCTGGTTCAATTCGTCGGTCCATTCGTGTCCGTCCTGGCTATAGGCGCCGATCAGGGCGTGCATGGAAAGGACGTTCATTTCGTTATAACAGGTCCGTTGTCCATGCTGTGTAATCTTTTCTCGCAAAAGCGGATTGGCGATGATGTGGTAACTGCCGATCAGGCCGGCCAGGTTGAAGGTTTTGGACGGAGCATAGAAAGCGACCGTACGCTGGCGGGCGTCTTCGGAGACGGCTGCCGTCGGGATATGGCAGTGGCCTTGGAAAATGATGTCCGACCAGATTTCATCGCTGATGACCCAGACATCGTATTTTTTGAAAAGGGCCATGGCCTGTTCGATTTCCCAGCGTTCCCAGACGCGGCCTGTCGGGTTCTGAGGTGAGCAGAAAATGGCCAAGTGGACATGGTGCTTCTTGATTTTTTCTTCCATGTCGGCGAAATCCATGCGCCAAATGCCCTGTTCTTTGCGAAGGGGGCTGAAGACGACGTGCCGGCCGGTGTTGCTCAGGTCCCCGATGAAGCCGGGATATGTCGGGCTGTGGACTAAGACGGCGTCACCCGGTTCGGTCAGAACCTGGATAGTGCTAGTAATGCCGCCGTGGACGCCATTTTCATAGCCGATCATGTCGCGTGTCAGTTCCGGCCAGTCATGACGGGTCGTCTGCCAGTCGATGATGCGCTGGTAATAGGCATCAGACGGCAGGAAATAACCAAAAAGCGGGTGTTTCAACCGTTGTTCCATGGCCTGGACGACAGCCGGGCAAGTCGCGAAACTCATGTCCGCTACCCACATGGGGATTTCATCGAAACCGGGCTTGGCCTTATCCGGTTCAAAGCCCCAAACGGTCTTGCCAATGCCATCGAAAGCCGTAGCATCCTTACCAGCTCGGTCAATAATCGTCGTAAAATCGTATTTCATCTAATTTTTCTCACCTTTCATCATAAAAGTTGCGATTCGTTGTTCATAAAGGCCCGTCAAAGCCCCAGAATAGGCTGTGGTAAATTCTCTCTAGCAGGTTTCCCACGTGGAAGCCCCTACACAACGGCCATTGGCCGTGTATTTTTTTCAATGAAAAATTCCTCTTTATCATAGTTCTTTCTCCATTGTACATCATCAGCCCTGCAAAAACCACTTTATCCTTCTTGATTATGTCGCAGCTCATTCCTACTGAACCATTTCTAAGCTGCCTATGTGGCAGCTAACAACATCCTTTTGTATGAATAGCCGGATTCTACCTAAGCTTGCGTCAGTTCTTTTTATCTTCCTCCAGCTAATTATCCCCCTACGGTCGATTCCTGTTGGGCCAAAAAGGCTTCTGCATCTTGGCGAATTTTTCCCAAATCCAGGCCCTGGTCGCGGGCACCGAAAATGCAACCGCAATAGGGCTGGCGGTAGAGGTGGTAGGCTTCGGTCATTTTCGTCGATGTAAGGAAGCCGTTGTTTTTCTTGAAATCCGTCGGCAAATAAGCGTAGCCGTATTGGTCTTCGATGTCCAGGCCGACTTCATTGATGACCTGTGAGTTCTTATGGGGGCTGACGGTCAGAAGTTGATGTAACCCCCAATTGTTAGACCTAACATCTAACTATTGGGGGTCAGCTCACAGCTCAAATACGACAGCTTCTTTTTTTATACATTATCTGCCTAAAGCAGCCTAATTTATCAAAGTTTTCCACAAAAAAGGAAAACACGAAAATTAGACTGCTTTTTTTATCCGTCTCCTTACGGGGATTATGGTTCTTATCCGCAAGGTCTTCACAGACCCGTAAGCTCTACACCGCCAGGTTTCCGTCCCCTTACGGGGATTATGGTTCTTATCTCCTCTGTCAACTTGATTGACCACGACAAGCCAGCAGATGTTTCCGTCCCCTTACGGGGATTATGGTTCTTATCAGGGAACGATGCAAGAACAGTTAAAGCTTGAACAAGAAGTTTCCGTCCCCTTACGGGGATTATGGTTCTTATCATTGTAGAACAGCAGACTTTACGTAAAGTCAATCTTGACACGTTTCCGTCCCCTTACGGGGATTATGGTTCTTATCAACTTACTCCCATGGTGTTCATACATGGGTAAGCAGGCATGAAGTTTCCGTCCCCTTACGGGGATTATGGTTCTTATCAATTTGAATGGCCGCATAATCTCATCTGGTCTGATGTTTCCGTCCCCTTACGGGGATTATGGTTCTTATCCTTTTCGTTGCGGCTTGTCTCATCAGTAGGCAGGTTGGTTTCCGTCCCTTACGGGGATTATGGTTCTTATCTGGCAAGAACTTTCCGATGAAGCAGAAAGTCTCGAAAGTTTCCGTCCCCTTACGGGGATTATGGTTCTTATCAATTCATCATCTTCCCGTTTGAATCCTTGAACCTCTAAGTTTCCGTCCCCTTACGGGGATTATGGTTCTTATCATGTTCTTTGACAACTGAATATAGATTTTAGGCAGGTAGTTTCCGTCCCCTTACGGGGATTATGGTTCTTATCAAAACAGCCTACATCATAGACGAAATGGATGATTAGGTTTCCGTCCCCTTACGGGGATTATGGTTCTTATCTAAAAGAAGAAAAAAAGGTTCAAACGAACGCGTATTATGTTTCCGTCCCCTTACGGGGATTATGGTTCTTATCGACGGTCAATGAAGTTGACCAAAACAAAGTAGAAGAAAGTTTCCGTCCCCTTACGGGGATTATGGTTCTTATCGTAATAAATCTGCTATTATGGATAGACTTCGTGAGATGTTTCCGTCCCCTTACGGGGATTATGGTTCTTATCGCAAAAAAGATGCAAGAGTCCTTAGGGATACCAAAATGTTTCCGTCCCCTTACGGGGATTATGGTTCTTATCTGTAGGTCAAGGTATTATGAACCACCTAGCAGAAACGTAGTTTCCGTCCCCTTACGGGGATTATGGTTCTTATCGGTTAGAAGCGTCTCCAAACGGTCGGGTATGGTTGTTGTTTCCGTCCCCTTACGGGGATTATGGTTCTTATCAAGACAATGAAGATTTACGAACACAAAGCTATTAAGCTAGTTTCCGTCCCCTTACGGGGATTATGGTTCTTATCAAACAGAGCAAGCCAGAATACCGTGACGATATTGAAGTTTCCGTCCCCTTACGGGGATTATGGTTCTTATCAAATTGATAACTTCCCCGTTTTGAAAGAACGCGTAGAACGTGTTTCCGTCCCCTTACGGGGATTATGGTTCTTATCGAATTTCATGAATGTGAAGCTATGGGGCTTCTCAAGCTGTTTCCGTCCCCTTACGGGGATTATGGTTCTTATCTTCTATTATGATTGTTGCGGTTGCTTATGTTCTTGCGACGTTTCCGTCCCCTTACGGGGATTATGGTTCTTATCTCAAATCGCCGATGAATTAGCAGCGTTTTATGCTGAGGAAGTTTCCGTCCCCTTACGGGGATTATGGTTCTTATCTTAGGCGTCGCGTTTGCAAGTTATGTGCTTTTAGTTTTAGTTTCCGTCCCCTTACGGGGATTATGGTTCTTATCGGTAACATGTAGTCAACAAAAAGAAGTAGCTACAGAGAAGTTTCCGTCCCCTTACGGGGATTATGGTTCTTATCAGGCTTTCCCTAACAGGCACTATGTCATTATCAAGGGAGGGTTTCCGTCCCCTTACGGGGATTATGGTTCTTATCATTATCGACCACCTTGTAACTTACTACAGCGGTGACAGTTTCCGTCCCCTTACGGGGATTATGGTTCTTATCAGTGAGGGAACGCCGCATCATAGCACTAAGAGTAATTTTCAGTTTCCGTCCCCTTACGGGGATTATGGTTCTTATCTGGCTGTATGGCTAACGCTTCGTAGGCGTCGATTTTGTCGTTTCCGTCCCCTTACGGGGATTATGGTTCTTATCTATTGTCGCTATGGAATTAATGTTTCCTATGCAAGTATGTTTCCGTCCCCTTACGGGGATTATGGTTCTTATCGTAAATTACCTCTCTTTCTTAGTTGGCTTGTCTCATGTTTCCGTCCCCTTACGGGGATTATGGTTCTTATCAAAATGCAAAAAGCAAACTAGATAAAGAAGGGGCCTGTTTCCGTCCCCTTACGGGGATTATGGTTCTTATCAAGCGCAAAGCCCGGAAGACGCCGTTAGAATCGCCGGTGAGTTTCCGTCCCCTTACGGGGATTATGGTTCTTATCAGACATGTTAGTAGAACGTCAACGTGATTATGTCACAAGTTTCCGTCCCCTTACGGGGATTATGGTTCTTATCCGCACCCCTTATAAATGGCTTCATAGAGCCATCAAAAATGCCTTTTGCGGGGCGGATTTTCTTTTCTCCTCATTTTTCACATTTTTGTGGAAAATGATTTTCAAAAATCGTCCTATCGCTGATTTTTAAGCCAGCGGGGCGGAATGATTCTTTTTATGTTTTCAAAAAGCAAGTTGGGCGCATAAATACGGTATTACCTAACTAATTTATATTATATCATAAGTCTATCAAAAACTATAGTTCATGATTCGTAAAGATCTGCCATTAGACAAGTATGGGCTGCGGTCTGAGTTCCTTTCCATCGCCTATATGCGATTTCGTAGGGGACGCCTAGCCCAAAGGGCGTCCCGCACGAATTCTAGGCATAGCCGGAATGTATGACAAACGGCACATGATCATAATGCAGTAATCACAGGTTTATCAACAATGATTCTCCAATCCATTGATTCAATCGCTTATAAGCCATGCGTTGGCGATTCACAGGGGAACCATATATAATGGATAAAAGATTCCAAAACGATGTCATAATGTCATCAGGAGTCAGCCCCGTCCTTTTCTGGATAGTTTCTTCCGTGACATTGATGATTTCGTGAGCTGTATTATTGCGTAATTTTCGCAGCTTATCCATATAAGGGTTTGCCGAATTCATCAACGGATCTGTCATGAATTCATGATGTTTTTCCGCATCTTTGGCACCATCGAATTGTTCAGCAAAGCAGAAAACTTGATAGAGCAAAATAAAAGACAATTCGCTATCATAAAAAGGTTGAGGCCAAACATGGTCCAAATAGGCAATCAGTTCCGGCCCCTGTGGTTTCTGGAGCAGTGTCTGCCGCCGTAAGATTCTGCGTCCTGCTACTTTTTCCCGGTAATTGAGGAGGGGTATTTTCAGATTCATCTTGGCATAGGTCACAAATAATTCATAAAGGAAGGGGGAGATTTGCACCATGAAGCTGGCATACTGTTTCTTCTCTTTATGGATTTGCATGGTCAACAAATATTCTGTCAAGCTCTCCCCTTCTCTTTCAAAGGGAAATAAGGCTTGCCCATGGTATTTTCGCATAATCTGTTGCGCCGCTTTCGTCTGCAAATCGGAACGGTACATGGCAAACTGGATCAGCTTCTTTGTCTGAGCAGAGATAGTATGGCTGCCTTTGCAAAAGGCCCAGGCTCCCATATATTCGTACTGGTTGACGAGAGACATGATTTCATATTTCTCGCGATAAAACCGCAATATTTCCAAATGCGGCTCTTCACAGCGGTTCGGCGCATCGGGTTCATCGTCTTCATTGCAAGCCAGCATTTCTTCTACATCTTCTTCATCTTGGACAGGAATATTATTCGTATTGGAGCGGTGTTCTGGCGAAGCAACCTGAATGCCGCGGCACCAAGCATATTCGGTACTCATAATAGCTAAAACGACTTTAATCTGTGGCGTTCCGGAACTAAGATTCAACAAGATTTCCGCCTCCGGATAGATTTGATGCAATTTCAAAACATGCCCTGGCAAATCATGCAGATAGGCATCATACAGATGAGCGTCTACAATCCCGGAATAAAGCGATTCTACCGGACATCCTGGCTGGACATGTTCAATGCCCAAGGTATACATATGCGTATTTCGTTCGCGTTTTTCCATTTCAGCCGTAAAATAAAGAACAACTTTATCAGGATGGTAATAGCGTAAAATATGAAGGCAAGCGCCATCTCGACAATTACGCACAGGATCCGTCGTTCCAATCGGCGAAAATAATATTTTCATCACACCTATCTCCTTACAAAACGGTCGTATCTACGGCGCCCATACCGAGAGCTGTCTTGACACCGACACCCGAAAAAGGCGCCAAAGAGGCGAGCAGCCCTTGAAGCCGCTTCAACATATCGTATCCAAAGAAAGAAAAACGCTGCCAGCCTTCACAGCCATAAATCTGGCTGCCATTGACCGAAAAGACTTGGGACCGAAGCTGATATTTCGTGAGGCGGCAATGGCTGGTCAGTTGTTCTAATAAATCATCTTGTTCCAGTTTTACCGTATCGGAAAAAGTATTCCAGCGCTGCAATAAGCTCTGATATATAAGGCGGATATCTGGCAAGATAACATATCGTCCTTCTTGTTTAAAACTCATGATACTGAGGCACTGCCATTCAGCCCCGGCTGGGGCTGAATCGGCTTTGACGAACTGAGCAGCTAAGTCCTCGAAGCTTGTCTGCCTTAAGAGCTGCATCGGTCCCAGCGAAACTTCATATTGTTTCTGTTTGAGCCAAAGGGCCGGTACTTTTTCCAAAGGGATGACCAATCTTTCATAGGCTTCATCTGTCAAGGTCCCAATACGCCAAAGCGGGCAATGCTTTGTTTCATCCCAATATACGACCTGGCTATAGGGACGCAGGGTCATATGATGATACAGTTCGGCACTAGTCGGAGCAATGACATCCATCAAGGCCCCATGAAAGATAGATCCCATAGCCGGATGGATGCGGGTATGTTCCGGCATCTTCAACGGGATTTCTATCAGCCTTAACATGACGCCACCTCTTTCACTGCCGCCAAGCCCAATATCTGGCAGTCGTCATGAACCCAAGCCAATTTCAGCGTCCGTGGCGTCAGTTTGTCATCTTTGGTCATATGGTGATGACAGCTTCTCCGCGTGAACAGCACTTTATCGAAGAATTCTGCCAACACAGTCCGTCCTTCCTCTTTCGGGGCCAAGGCATAATAGACAGTCTTGGTCAGGAAACCCGTACCGCCGCCGAGACGGATATCTGCCAGCTTGCTTTCTTCAAATTTTCCTTTATATTCATGACCAAAGACAGCTTTTTCTTGAGCTAACCCAAATGCCAAATAATCCCGCACCCATTGCCAGATATCGTCGAGGGTCGTAATGCCAATACGCTTGGCTATGTCCCGATCTAAGGTCATAGAAAAGCGGAACTTCCGGCCTGCTGGAATACATTCGCGAAAAAGTGCTAAGGAATGTCCGTCCAACCCTTCCCTGCAAACGGCTGAAACGTCGTATTTCTGTAAAATCACTGTATCCCGTTCATGCCCGACGAGCATGGCATCACTGACGGAAAGGCCTTTCATGACGCTCTGCAAGGCATCATCAGGCTGATTTTTATATTGCTTGAGCCGCGCAAAGGCCTTCCGTTCTATGGCCTGAACCAGGTGGCCCATTTGTTTATCATATCTATCTCTTTCTCTGGCTTTCATAGCCGCCTTGATACGGCTCCAGAAAAGGCGATAATCATCGGGATGCTGACGAATATCATGGAACAAAATAGCTGAACGGATAGCACCTTTCAAAGTGCTGCCAGGAATATACGGTGTTCCATCGGGCGTCTTGACTTGACGGTGAATGTCGTTGAGCCGCTGTTTGACGTCTCTAACCAAATAGACATCGGCCGAAGAAATACAAATTTCCCGGATAATAGTCGACAGACTGCCCAGCCGCTGCGCCTGGAGCCAGCCGCGCAAGTTCATTTTTCCCGAAAAGACCTGTGACGCATAATCATCGATTAAGTGATGACGAATTAAGAAGTTCATCCACTTGGCTTTATCAAGAAAATAAACGCGCTGCTGATTCCGGTCTTTGGTGAAAATATATTCGTATTGTTTCAAGACTTCGCCATTGCCAACGTGAATCGGACTGATACAGGTCAGCTCATACGTCTTATGTTCCCATTTCTCTGCATTTATCATAGCATCACCCCCACATACAATCCTTTGCCATACCGCCACACGGGATGAACCGCATCCTGTCCGCCTACTTCGGCCATACAACCGGCCAGCTTTTTAGGGAAGCAGGACCCAGCCTGTATCATATAAATGTCATTTTTCTTTTGCATCCTACCGCCGTCAGGAGATAAAAAGCCGCTGCGTCGACAAAGTGCGTACTGGCCTTCCTGGACGTCAATCACTTCAGCTGGTGTTGGCAGCAGGACAGACAAACACATATACATCGAAGCGTTGGACATCGTCAATCCTTTATATAAAATACGGTCATCTTCGTAGACTCCGAGTTCATCCATATCAATAGGGTCATCCCGAAAGTGAAATTTTCCGTAACCACTGCTGCGTTTCCCACCAATACCAGAAAAGCCCAGCAATTCCAGTAAAGACTGAAGCCAATCCCAATCTTCATCGTCTTCATAACCAACAAGTCCGTATAGCCCAGCTTCTTCTGTAAACTGAATCTGATGGACATAATAAGGACGCGGAACAGCCTCTGTGCAATTCACCCGCGTCAGCAACTGGCCGCAGCCGAAGCAAGGTTCATCGCTGCAAAAGGATTTACCAGCCTTCATGGCTTGTATAAAATCAGCTAATTGGGATATCCGTATATAAGATAGTTTCTTTTGCCGCTTCTGCTGCGTAGCCTGCCGACGAAAAGTATCATAGTCAACTGTTTCCTGTCGGCTCTCAGCGGGAATGCTTAAAATAGGCTTAGGCACATACAGCTGCAGTTCTTCTGTATCATCATAAATATAAGGAAAAAGGTCCGAAAAAACAAGTTTTCCCTTCACTATGGCTTCCTGGAGGTGAGTCAGACCCTTTTCATCGCCTTGCAGTGACAGCTCATAACATAGGGCACTGAACAGGCTATCTGCCCGATAGTTCAGAGAACTTTGTTCCAGCTTCCCTCCATTTTCAGCACAGCCAAAATGAACGGGTGTATCGAATTGTAAAGGATACAGAGCGTACTTCATAGGCTACACTTCTTTCAACAACTGTAAAGCTTCATCGACAAAAGGCTGGACATCCGTATCAGACAAACCCGAAAAGCCTTGGACGTCCCAACAGGAAAAAGCGACCCGCCCATAACCACGGGAGCCATGGCCACCCAAATAGTCCCAAGTCAGCAGGCGGATACCATCGATCAAAGCTTGCAGATCTTCTGCTACTTGTTCGATATTAGAGATATTATAGATAAGCTGAAAATTGAAGACAGCTCCTGCCGGGACACGTTCAATCTGCCGAGGATTGGCCTCACCAGTGAGGGCATTAATGCTATTTTCAAACTTGATTTCACCCAAATAGGTATCCATCTCCATCTGTTCCATGGCTTTGACGCTGTTCTCATCCATGCGTATATCTAAAAACTGCAGCCGTGCCGGTGTCGCAGCTTGTTTATCAGCCGTTCCAAACAACCGTTTCACAACAGGACTTTCTGTTTCCAAATTCAAGCCGCCCTGATTCCGCCGCAATAAAGAGCGGATTTTCCCCTTCAAAGAGCTGCCGGGAATAATCGGCTCTTTCGTATAAGGGTCGCGGATAACGGCGCTGTCGACCGCTCCGATAGGCGCAAATTCATCAGACCCGCCGATATGGAGGCCCGTTTCTAAGCGAAGTTTCGCTGTCATCTTCAATTTTCCACATAATTTTTCTTGTGCCATAATTAATCTTTGCCTCCGTAAAATTTATGATATGCTACTAATGCTTCGACATAATGGGCAAAAGCTTCATATTTTGCAATACTGGTTCCGACTGCTTCAATATGCTGTTTCATATTACTCTGTTTCATAAAATCTTTGACACTTCGTTCTCTTCCTGCCTGGTAGGCTGCTTTGACTTTCAAAAACTGTATTTCCCCGGCTAATTCATCAGGTAATTCCGTCGCATCTAAGTGTTTGGCTTTATAGACATTTACCTTGTTTGTGATGGCGTTGACAGCTGTCAAAAATTTCCGAATTTGATTGGTCTTTAAATAAATTTTTCCATTATTTTGTTTTTTTAAGGCTAAAATGGCTTGCTCTGCTTCTTTGGCAATATCCTGCATCTTTCATCCCATCCTTTCTATTCTTTATCCCGTACATGATAAATCAAGAGTTCAATGGCCGTCATGAGCTGCTGACGGTCCGCAGTTGATTGATACCAGTCGTATAATGTCGTCCTCAAGGCCTGATAACAACGCCATTTTCCGGAATCACGCTGTTTCGGTTCCATCCGCGCTAAGGTATAGGCAAACCGAGCTAATTGGATATGACTGCTATCAGCTTCCGCTTGACGCAATAAATCCAAGAGACGGTACAACGCTGTTTTCCCGACAAAAAGTTTCGACGGATTTTCTTTTTGTAAAGTCAGGTTCCGTTCCAAGAAACGCAACTTCTCCTGGCAAACGCCCTGTTCAAAGTCATCCCATGAATATCGGGCAGTCATCACGACACTACCCTTTCCTGCCGGCTGGGATACTTCGCCGAATAAAGCCAGACTGTCTTTATCATGATGGGGATTGGCTTTGGCATAATCTTCCAAATCGCCCGTCTTCCGTGCCATCTGGGCAATGGGGCAAGAAGGATGGAAGAAACCAATACCTGCTGAAAAGGTCAATTTTCCATTGGTAAAACGCCGGAAGGCGTGGCGGATATCGACAGCGGCTTCCAGGATATCATCCCAAGTACCTGCCAGAAACATATCATCCCCACCGGAATAAATGACGTGGATTTTGCGTTCTTTCTTGATTTCGTCAGCAAACAACGTAAATTCAGACACTCCAGAAGCCGTATGTCCCTGACAGAGAGTCTTGATGTACTGCTTAAAGAAAAGAGACAAGTTTCGCGACAACGTCACCTTGCGGGACAATGTATCGTATTCCGGTGAGAACCCGGCAATAAAGGCGGCCCCTAAATTATCGACATCACATCGTAAGACTCCGATGCGGGCAATCCCCGTGTCTTCCCGGCTGCCACCACTCTGTTGTGCCAGCTCTGTAAATTCGACGGCATGGCCTTGTTCATTGCAAGTCACATAATCTCCCATCCATAAATGTGTCGATACGGCTTGGCCCAAAGTAAGCTCATTCTTTACATAAATCCGTTTCGGTCTATCCATCGTAGATAGATTTTCTTCCCGGATGGTTTGTAAATAATAGTCCTGTGACAAGCCGGGAAGCGGCACGCCCTGTCGTCCCGCCGATGCGCTGATAGCAAACACAGACGCCGTTAAAGACGATTTTCCTAATTGGAACAAAGCATTACATGCTTTGCAAGCTTCTTCAGCTCCTTCATCGGTATCATCACCATAGGGACGCAGGTCTGCCGCTGAGGATGCCGTATGACAAATCGCACATTCCCGGCTGCCATCCGTATTCTCATTATAGACACTGTGCGCATCGAATAAAGCCGTCAATTGTTCCTGATTATAACGGCAGAGTTTCTTTTGTCTCAAGGCCTGACTGACTTTCTGGAAGACCTTACCAGCACCCCCACCATGAACAGAAAAATCAGCGGCTGAACAGGAGACCGAAGCCAGCGCTATATATAAATTCGTACCATAGTGCCGTAAAAACCAGCCATTGATTGCCGTATCCGCTTTTTGCAGGACCTCCTGCGTATGTACCGTATTGGGCAGCAATAAATAAAAATGACCGCCACCAGTGTAAAGAAGACACGAACGACTGACATGGCAGGCTTCCAAGATTTCGTCGACGATATGTTCCAAAAGAATATCTAAATAAAGCGACCGACCGCGCAGACTTTTCAAGGCGCCTTTTGAAGGAATAGTATAAATAAATTTTTGAATTCCCGATATATCGCCAGACGCCAGCCGATATGCAGGGGCTGTCCGTAGTGTCTTTTGCTTCTTTCCATAACAATATGATTTATAGTCGGTAATTCCCCGTTCTTGAAAAACATGCCAGAGGCAGACAGCAAAGGCCGCCGTCAATTTCTGATGGTCATACAAAGAAATATCGGCAGCTTCCACTGTGTTCGTACTAGACGGCACATAACTCAAAGTCTTTTCCAAGGCTTGTAAGAGCTCGGATAGCGTCATGTCCTGAGGGGACCGCTTTTTAAAAATATCCGTTAAAGCTGTTGCTAATTTTTCATAACTCGTCGAAGGAGCAGCGATTTCATTGCGATTATCCGAATAAGGCCAACCTTTGCTTTCCTCTATTCCTTCCAAACGATAAGCAGACTGATCCGTATCTCCTTTACGATTAAAAATATTAAAGATACTGCCCAATGGCAAGTCTGATACAAAGTGCATCCCTTTGCCTGTCTGTGCTCCTTCTAGCATCAAGGTGCGCCGGTCTGAAGCAGCTGCCAGGTTATCGGCTTCATAAACGATATAACTAATATCATCGTCTGGAAGATGATTCGTTTGTAACTCATTTTGATGATGGCAAGCGACAGCCCGCAAAATAGCCTGATGATTGGCATCAAAAAAATGGGCCAAGATTTCTTGCCCCACTACGGAGTGGGATTTGCGAATCTCCCCAGCTCGTTGATAAAGTTTTCCAATATCATGTAATAAGGCGGCTTTCTCTAAATCTATTTCAGTGACAGGCAACCACCTCAACTCCTTTCCATATGACAATGAATGAATCTTAATTATAAGTATTCGATGTCAAACATGAAAACTCCTACTCTATTCATAAAATAATGACATCTTCTGTATGCGTATCGCCTCGCCCCCAAGAATGGACAGCCATATAACTGTCCAATAAATAAATGCGTAATGAATCCGTATCTGTATCAATCAAAAAAGGGGCTTCTTGCATCAATTTATGGTACTTCCGTTTGGTAATATAGGCTTCAAAAGCTGATTTTTGTACACGTACTCCATATTTTTCCAAACAGGCTACCATTTTATTTCGCGTTTTATTATCCGTAATATCGTAGATGATTAAGACAATGTATTTTTTATCATCAACACTTTCTGTCTGCGAATTTTTCATCGAACCACCTACCGAATCCAAATCGGCTCATACAGCTTCGGTTCCCGTGCCATTAAAGCCTGACCGTATTGAGCCACTTGATAATTCAGCGACCGCCGGAATGAATGCTTCCCGTCGATATATTGATTAATGCTGCGCATCTTCTTCTCATAAGCACGGAAAAATATTTTACGGCCTTCTGGCGTCAAATAGATGCCATGGTTTGCCTCATCACAGCAAAAATGTTCCTCTTTAATTTCATGATGCTGTACCAATGACATTACGAATGAATCTGCCAAGACAGCTCTCCATTCTTCCAAAAGGTCCGATGCCAATGCAGGATGATGCTCTTTTAAAGTATGAAGGAAACCGACATAAGGATGAAGGCCTTCATTGGTAATCGCTGTAAAAAGTTCATACATGATCAACGTATATGCAAAACTCAGTAAAGAGTTGAATGGGTCTAACGGTGGCCGTTTGCTTCTTTTTTCAAAAGCAAAGGTAGGATCCACTAGTTTCCCTAACGCAGAAAAATAAATTTTAGCAGCCATCCCTTCATACCCCATCAAGGATTCACAATCTTCTGCTATTTTTAAGTGATCAGCCATAGTCATCATATTATGAATATCTATCATGACTGACGGTATTTTCCGGTCCCGATTGTATCGACGCAATAAGGTCAACTGATTATGGACTTTAGCTAATAAGACGCGGCGACTCATTTCCAAAGAAAAAGGCTGGTCCTGCAATAGAAATTGCTGCTTTTGCTTAAATACACTAACATGTCTTGTCGATTCTAATCGGCCAAAATACTTACCGTGGGAAGAAAGCCATGTAACGGGAATTCCCAAATGTAATAAAGACACTATGGCATGTGATGTAAGCTGGACCGTATCCGTTACTAATAAGCCTTCCAATGTTTCTTCTGGAATCTCCAACAAGGTTTCATGATTTCGTCCAACAACAAAGCGTCCGTCCTTTTTAGAAATCGTAGCGCCTTTTTCCGTAATATAAGCAAAGCTCATTTCACATCACCTCTCAAATAGATACGTCCCCTTACGGGGATTATGGTTCTTATCCAGCAAGTGGCGCTTGTTGAGTGCTAACCGCGTACCATGGTTTCCGTCCCCTTACGGGGATTATGGTTCTTATCATAGAGACATTGTCATTACACAATGGCTCTCCGCCTAAGTTTCCGTCCCCTTACGGGGATTATGGTTCTTATCGGAGTTTATCATGAAAAAGTTATATGTTTTAAAGATGATGTTTCCGTCCCCTTACGGGGATTATGGTTCTTATCAGCAATACAAGCTGTCGTCATGATCAAACCTTCATTATAGTTTCCGTCCCCTTACGGGGATTATGGTTCTTATCCGCACCCCTTATAAATGGCTTCATAGCGCCATCGAAAATACCTTTTGCGGGGCGGATTTTTTTCTCCTCATTTTTCACATTTTTGCGGAAAATGATTTTCAAAAATCGTCCTATCGCTGATTTTTAAGCCAGCGGGGCGGAATGATTCTTTTTATGTTTTCAAAAAGCAAGTTGGGCGCATAAATACGGTATTACCTAACTAACTTATATTATATCACAAGTCCATCAAAAACCATAGTTCATGATTCGTAAAGATCTGCTATTAGACAAGCATGGGCTGTGTTGTTTATGAGAGACTGTCAGATGTTTGAATTTTGTTTTCTTTCTTCATTTGATCATCAGCCCATTGATATACCGACTCCAGTGCCGGGATCAATGTCTTTCCCCGTTCTGCTAGTGAATACTCAACCGTTGGCGGTATCGTACTGTACTGCTTCCTTGTGATGAACTTGTCCTGTTCCAGTTCCCTGAGGCATTTCGTCAACATGGTGGCTGTAATGCCTACGACTTTTCTCTCCAGTTCACGGTACCTGAGTGTCTGATTTTCTGCATCAGCGATATACCACAGAATCGGAAGTTTCCACTTCTGCCCAATCATTTTCATCGCATAGAGAATGGGACAATCTGTTTCATAAATGTTTTTTTCTTTCGGTAACGGTTTCTTAGCCATTGCAAACCTCCCTAACTATCCATTACTATATATTTTATAGTAGCAAAGAATATTCTGCCTTCTTGTTTTATCTGTGTATCTAATTATAATAAACATATACACAAAAATCAACTTTGAAGGAGAGGTTTCATCATGAAGAAAATATTTGGATCTGCTGCCCTGAAGAATATCCCCCTAAAAAATCGCCTCATCCGCTCCGCTACCTGGGAAGGCATTGCCAACCCCGATGGCAGCGTGACAGAAACAGCATACGAAATATACAAAGAACTGGCAAAAGGCGGAGTCGGTGCCATCATTACAGGCTTTACCAGCGTCGCGCTGCATGACTACTACTTTGGCGGCATGATGCGGCTATGTGATGATTCCCTCATTCCTCAGTATAAAAAACTGACGGATATCATCCACGCAGAAGGAATCCCTGTTATCACACAGCTTGCCCTTGGAGCATACTATCGGGAGGTCAAAGGACGCTTTATGCAAGTCGAACCAGATGATATGACTTCCGATGAGATACAGTATGTAATCCGGCAGTTCATTGATGCCGCCATCCGGGCCGAAAAAGCGGGCTTTGATGGCGTACAGATCCATGCTGCCCACTTCTTCTTCCTGAGCCGTTTTATCAGTCCCGCAGTCAACCATCGTACCGATGAATATGGCGGATCAACGAAAAACCGCTCCCATATCCTTCTGGATATTATGAACGGCATCCGCAAGGCGGCTCCAAAGCTTCATATTACCATCAAGATCAACAGCAGCGATTTTACCCACGGTGGAATAGAAGAGCTAGAATGTCTGGCTATCTGCCAGCTTCTCGATCAGGCCGGCATCGACTCTATCGAGGTCAGCGGAAACGGGACGTCTGTCAGCGGCATCAAAGCCCATGTGAATGAAGGATACTTTGTTCCTGTCGCAGCAAAGATTGCCAAAAGGGTCAGCTGTCCTGTCATCGTAGTCGGCGGTTTCCGGAGCCTGGATGGGATGGAATCCGTCCTGAATCAAACAGATATCGCATTCATCTCCCTTTCCAGACCGCTTCTCAGAGAACCGGATCTGCCGAATAAGATGAAAGCCGATTCGACCATTGTATCCCAATGCGTTTCCTGTAATGCCTGCTACTCATCACAGGCTCACAAATGCGTTTTCAGAAAGCGTAATACATTATGGTGTTTCGATTCAATGTCCCGACAAAAAGAGGTTCCGTCCTGAACGGTGTTCTGTTCCGTCCGGAAGAAAACCGCTCTGCTGATACGGTTATGATTGCCATCACCGGCATCCATGGAAACTTTTATTCCAACCCATTTTATTACAATATCGGAGATACCTTAAACAGCGACAATATTGATTTCATATACGCCCAGACCAATGATGCCTTCGGGCAGATGGAAACGGTCAATGTGAACTCAGGAAAGAAAGAGATCATCGGTTCGTGGAATGAACGCTTCTCCTATGCCGATGAGGATATTGATGCGTACCTTTCTTTTGCCGAGTGACTACCGAAGAAAAACAGATCATCAAAAAAATCCCCTTTTTGGCATTATTTTCCCTATCTTCTAAAATACGTATTCCGACAAGCGTCTCATGGCTTCTTCCAGGCGGGTCCGGGGCAGGGCCAGGTTCAGGCGCATGGCGTCTTTCCAGGCGAATTTCCGGCCATCCTGCCAGGCGACGCCGACGTCCCAGGCTTTTTTCAAGAGTTCCGGCAAGGTCATCTGGTTGGCTTTCAAGTATTCCCCACATTCGACGAAGAGCATGTACGTCCCCTGCGGCAAGCTGACCTGGCAACCTGGGAAATGGTCCTGGATGTACTGGACAGCATAACGGCAATTGCTTTCCAGGACCTGGTTCAATTCGTCGGTCCATTCGTGTCCGTCCTGGCTATAGGCGCCAATCAGGGCGTGCATGGAAAGGACGTTCATTTCGTTATAACAGGTCCGTTGTCCATGCTGTGTAATCTTTTCTCGCAAGAGCGGATTGGCGATGATGTGGTAACTGCCGATCAGGCCGGCCAGGTTGAAGGTTTTGGACGGAGCATAGAAAGCGACCGTACGCTGGCGGGCGTCTTCGGAGACGGCTGCCGTCGGGATATGGCAGTGGCCTTGGAAAATGATGTCCGACCAGATTTCATCACTGATGACTAAGACATCATATTTTTTGAAAAGGGCCATGGCCTGTTCGATTTCCCAGCGTTCCCACACGCGGCCTGTCGGGTTCTGAGGTGAGCAGAAAATGGCCAAGTGGACATGGTGCTTCTTGATTTTTTCTTCCATGTCGGCGAAATCCATGCGCCAAATGCCCTGTTCTTTGCGAAGGGGGCTGAAGACGACGTGCCGGCCGGTGTTGCTCAGGTCCCCGATGAAGCCGGGATATGTCGGGCTGTGGACTAAGACGGCGTCACCCGGTTCGGTCAGAACCTGGATAGTGCTAGTAATGCCGCCGTGGACGCCATTTTCATAGCCGATCATGTCGCGTGTCAGTTCCGGCCAGTCATGACGGGTCGTCTGCCAGTCGATGATGCGCTGGTAATAGGCATCAGACGGCAGGAAATAACCAAAAAGCGGGTGTTTCAACCGTTGTTCCATGGCCTGGACGACAGCCGGGCAAGTCGCGAAACTCATGTCCGCTACCCACATGGGGATTTCATCGAAACCGGGCTTGGCCTTATCCGGTTCAAAGCCCCAAACGGTCTTGCCAATGCCATCGAAAGCCGTAGCATCCTTACCAGCTCGGTCAATAATCGTCGTAAAATCGTATTTCATCTAGATGGTTCCCCTTTCACGTTACGTACCTCATAGAATATTACAGCAGGCTTCCCACGTGGAAGACCCTACACAACGGCCATTGGCCGTGTATTTTTTCAATCAAGTGCTCCCCTTATTTTTCTAAGGTGTCTTTCATGTTCTTATAGAAGCGGTCGATGATGCGGTTGTAGACAGACGACGGGTTGCTTTCACTATTGCGGCGGCGCACATCTTCACTGGAGGCGACGAGTTTGCCCGTTTTCGTATCGAACCATTGGAATTGGACGCCTACAGTGACATACGGCACATCGTGGTCGGGAACGTATTCGGGATAGTTTTCCGTACGATAGAAGCTGTGAAGCTTGCCGTCTTTGTCGACATAGTTTTCTTCTACTTGCCGGCTCTTCCATTCCGTATGGGCCGGGACCAAGTAGGATAAGTTAAGGAACTCCAGGGAAACTATTGACGAATTGGATGCGGATGTCCGGGAAGGAATCGACGAATTGAACCGTGAAGTCTTCGCCGTAATCGACGAACTGCCATTGGCCGATGTCATCGGGAAAATAGTTGACGGTCTGGACGCGCAGGTCTGGAAATGCGCTGACGACTTGGACGCGTATATCCGGAAAGGAATGGACGACGCGGACTTTGCCGGCCAGGCGGATACCGTTGAAATAGCCGTCCGGCGTCACAGCCGAAGCGGCCAGGACGGCCCCGCTGAGACAGAAAAAGCAGAGAGTCACTAAGGCTACATAAATCCATTTTCGCATGATGATGCACTCCTTTCCGGTTATAGTTACCGTTAACGGCCAGCCATCAACCTCTCAGTCAGCTGCGCTGACAGCTCCCCTATCAGGGGAGCCGGAAAACAGCCACCCAACGTGGATGCCCCTACAAGTCAAGCTACGAACCACTAGCCACGAACTTACCTCCCCTAGTTCAGGACGGGCGCCCCACATGGGCGCCCCTACGGGTCAGGCAGGCCACCCTTTGAGACGGCCCTACAAGCGGTTAACGGCTGGCACATGAGCTCAGGCGGGGCGCCCTTTGAGACGGCCCCTACAAGCGGTTAACGGCTGGCACACGAGACCAGGCGGGCCGCCCTTTGGGACGGCCCCTACAAGCTGCTAACTGCTAACTGCTAACTGCTAACTGCTAACTGCTAACTGCTAACTGCTAACTGCTAACTGCTAACTGCTAACTGCTAACTGCTAAAATTAGCGTAACAGGTTTGCCTGAAAAAGGCAAGCGAAAAGGCGCTGTCTTTATGCGACAGCGCCTTTTGAGTTTGCAATTTGTAGTTGGTCGTGGAGGGTTATCTCCGAAAGGCCTTTTCGATGGCTTCGCGCAGGGTAGCTACGCCCAGGAAATGGCAGTCCGGGAATTTATCTTTTTCAATGTCTTCCAGGTTGCCTTTGGGCAGGATGAAGGTGTTGAAGCCCATCTTAGCAGCTTCTTTGACGCGGCGCAGGGCCTGGGGGACGCGGCGGATGTCGCCGGTGAGGCCGACTTCGCCCATGACGACAGTGCGGCTGTCCATGGAGATGTCCCGCAGACTGGAGTAGACGGCCAGGGCTACGGGCAGGTCCGCTGCCGTTTCGGTCAGGCGCAGGCCGCCGACGACGTTGATATAGACGTCCTGACTCCCCAAGGGAACACCCAGGCGTTTTTCCAGGACCGCCAAGAGGATGATCAGGCGGTTATAGTCCATGCCCGACGCCGTGCGGCGCGGTACGGCGAAGACGGAATGAGCCGTCAGGGCCTGGATTTCACCGAGCATGGGCCGCATCCCGTCGAGGACAGCGGCCACGGCAGAGCCTGCCTGGTCCGCTGCCCGTTCGGCCAAGAGTAGCTGCGACGGATTTTCCAGTTCCGAAAGGCCGCCGCTAGTCATGGTGAAGAGACCCGATTCGTTCGTCGAGCCAAAGCGGTTCTTGATGCCCCGCAGGATGCGGAACTGGTAGTTCCGTTCGCCTTCGAAGTAGAGGACGACATCGACCATGTGCTCCATCATGCGCGGCCCGGCGATGGCGCCGTCCTTGGTGACGTGGCCGATGACGACGACCGGGATGCCTTCGCTCTTGGCAAAGGTCATGAGGCGGCTCGTGCCTTCGCGAATCTGGGCCAGGCTGCCCGGCGTGCCTTCGATGTCGCGGCTGTACATGGTCTGGATGGAGTCGACGACGAGCAGGGCCGGGCGGCGCCGCTTCGCTTCGTCGAGGATGTTGTCCAGGGACGTGTCGGCCTGGATAATCAGCTGCGGCGTGGAAATGCCCAGGCGCTGGGCACGCATCTTGATCTGGCCTGCCGATTCTTCACCGGAACCGTAGAGGACGCTGCCGTTCTTTTCGCAGACTGCCGCCGCCAGCTGCAGGACCAGTGTCGACTTGCCGATGCCCGGGTCGCCGCTGAGGAGGATCAGGGCGCCCGGGACGATGCCGCCGCCGAGGACGCGGTCCAGTTCGCCGATGCCCGTTTCCATGCGGGCCATGTCTTCCATGGCGATATCCGCCAAGGATGCCGCCTGGGACGCCGGGCCGCTGCGGGCCATGCTCTGGGCAGCCTTAGGCGCTTCCGGCTCGACCGTCTCTTCTGTCATGGTATTCCATTCACCGCACTGCGGGCAGCGGCCGAGCCAGCGGCTGGACACGCTGCCACAGTTGGTGCAGACGTAACGGGTCTTTCTCTTTGCCATACCTGCTCCTTACTCCGTCGTAAAGACGAGTTTCTTCTTGTCCAAACTGTCGACGTGGATCGTATTGCCGTCCTTGACGTCGCCGCTGAGGAGCATTTCCGAAATCGGGTCTTCGACGAGCTTCTGGATGGCCCGTTTCAACGGCCGGGCGCCATAGGCAAAGTCCGTGCCTTCTTTGACGAGGATGTCGTCGGCGGCCGTCGTCCAATCCATGGCCACGCCTTTTTCGCCAAGGCGTTTCGTCAGGTCCTGGAGCAGGATGTCGACGATCTGGCGCAGGTCTTTCTGTTCCAGCGGCTTGAAGACGATGATTTCGTCGATACGGTTGAGAAATTCCGGACGGAAGAAGCGTTTCACATCGGCCATGATTTCCTTCTTGGCGACTTCGAAAGACGCTTCCCGGTCCTTGGCACTGTCGCCGCCCGTCGAGAAGCCCATGACCGGGCCCGACGGTTTGAGGTGCGATGCGCCGAGATTGCTGGTCATGATGATGACGGTATTGCGGAAATCGACGGTCCGGCCTTTGGAGTCAGTCAGGCGGCCTTCGTCGAGGACCTGCAGGAGCAGGTTGAAGAAGTCGCTGCTGGCCTTTTCCACTTCGTCGAAGAGGATGACACTGTACGGTTTTTCCCGAACTGCGTCGGTCAATTCGCCCCCTTCTTCATAGCCGACATAGCCCGGAGGGGCGCCGACCAGGCGGGAGACACTGTATTTTTCCATAAATTCGCTCATGTCGATGCGGATCATGTTGTCGGCACTGCCGAAGAGCTGGGCGGCCAGGGTCCGGGCCAGTTCGGTCTTGCCGACACCGGACGGACCAAGGAAGAGGAAGGAACCGATGGGGCGGTTGGCATCCTTGAGGCCGGCTCGGGCCCGGCGGACGGCTTTAGCTACGGCCGTGACGGCGTCATCCTGGCTGATGACCCGTTTATGCAGTTCTTCTTCTAAGTGAAGGAGGCGCTGCGATTCCGTTTCTGTAATTTGCTGGACCGGGACGCCTGTCCACATGGACACGACGTCGGCAATGTCGTTTTCCGTGACGACGAGTTTTTCATCGTCGTGCTGTTTCTTTTCTTTTTGAAGAGCCGAGATTTCCGATGATACCTTCTTGCCGGCATCGCGGAGGGACGCGCATTTTTCGAAGTCTTCCCCAGCCAGGGCCGCTTCTTTTTCTTTATTGATATCAGCCAGTTTCTGTTCCAGGTCCTGGAGTTCATGGGACGGCGCGTAGACCTTCATGCGGACGCGGGCTGCCGCTTCGTCCATGACGTCGATGGCCTTGTCCGGCAGATAGCGGTCGGAAATGTACCGTGCCGACAATTTGACGGCGGCTCTTACGGCGTCGTCCGTGATACGGGCCTTGTGGAAGGCTTCGTAGCGGTCGCGCAGGCCGAAGAGGATGGCCATGGCGTCGTCTTCCGTCGGTTCGCCGACCAGGACGGGCTGGAAACGGCGGGCCAGAGCGGCATCTTTTTCAAAGTGTTTCTTGTATTCGTCGATGGTCGTAGCGCCGATGCACTGCAGGTCGCCCCGGGCCAGGGCCGGTTTGAGGATATTGGCTGCATCCATGGCCCCTTCGACGGCACCGGCGCCGATGAGCTGGTGGATTTCGTCGATGAAGAGGATGATGGTATCGTCCTGTTCGATGACGTCGAGGATGCGCTTGATCCGTTCTTCAAATTCGCCGCGGTACTTGGTACCGGCAACGATGCTGGCCAGGTCGAGGGAGAAAATGCGCTTGTCCAGCAGGCTGTCAGGCACGTTGCCGTTGATGATGCGCTGGGCCAGGCCTTCGGCAATGGCCGTCTTGCCGACGCCAGGTGCGCCGATGAGGACCGGATTGTTCTTGGTCCGGCGGCTGAGGATCTGGATGACCCGGCTGATTTCCTTTTCCCGGCCGATGACCGGGTCGATTTTGCCCTTCTTGGCCCATTCATTGAGATCACGGCCGAACTGGGACAAGTCGCTGCCGTTCTTGGCAGCCACGGCGTCGCCGCCTTCGACGGCCGGGTCGTTCATGAGTTCACTCAGGCGTTGGGAGACGAGGTCCGGGTCGATGTCCATATCTTCCAGGATCTGGACGGCCATGCCGCTCCCTTCTTCGAGGATGCCGGCCAGCATGTGTTCCGTGCCGACATAGTTCTGTTCCAGTCGGTTGGCTTCGCGGACGGCCAGTTCCATGGCCCGCTTCGTCCGCGGCGTCAGGCGCAGTTTCGACGGCGTATCCTGTCCCCAGCCGACGTGCTGTTCGATGGCGCGGGTGACATTTTCCGGCGTCAGGCCCAACTGGTTGAGGAGCAGGCCGGCAATGCCGTCTGTATTGAGAACGAGACCGAGTAGGATATGTTCGGTCCCGACGTAATCATGGTGGAATTTTTGTGCCGCTTCCTGCGCATACTGCAGGACAGCTTTGGCATCATTGGTGAGACGATTGTTCATCATGGGAAATTCACTTCCTCCGGTAAGCTGCGAGTACGGACTGGACGGCCTGGGCCCGCTGGTGCTGGAGCTCTTCATCATTCAGTTCCGCCCCGGCCTTGAGCTGTAAATAAGCCGGTTCGACGACGGTCATGATGGCTTCATAGGCCAGGGGCTGTTCCGGGATGACGCCCATATCGATGCCGAAACGCAGGTCACTGGCCAGGGCCAGCGATTCCTGGTCCGACAGGAGCCAGGCCTGACTGAGCGTCCCGTACGTGCGCAGCCATTTATCTTTTAAGGTATTTTCATTGTGGTCCCAAACGAGACTGCGGCAATTTTGTTCTTCCTGGACAATCTGGGTGACGATCTTGCTCAATTGATCGAGGATGTCCGTTTCGGTCACGCCCAGCGTAATCTGGTTGGTGATCTGGAAGATGTTGCCGATACATTCGTTGCGTTCACCGTACATACCGGATACGGTGAAGCCGAATTTGGTGATGCCCTGGACGATGCGGTTGAACCGCTTCATCATGACCAGGGCCGGTACGTGGATGGTCACGCCTGCCGTCAGGCCCGTGCCGGTCAGGGACGGGCTGGCCGTAAGGTAGCCGAAATCATCGCGGAAGGCGAAATCCAGATGGCTTTCCAAGGCGTCGTCGACCTGGGCGGCCTGATCCCAGACGCGCTGGAGGTCAAAGCCCGGTGCTGCCGTCTGGATGACGAGGTGATCCTCTTCGTTGAGCATGATGGAGACGGCCCCGTCATCGCGGAGCAGGACGCCGCGGTGCTTCGGATGTTCGATGTGACCGGCCGACGAAAAATGTTTCACAGCCATCATTTCCCGTTCCATCGGCGATAACTCTTCCAGGCCGATAAAGGTATAACGGCCGTGTCCCAATGTATCGAGGGGACCGATCTGGCGTTTTCCTTCTTCCAGGACCGCTGCCAGTTCCGTATCCGACGCTTTGTCGGGGAAAACGTATTTCTTCAGGTTCCGGTCCAGGCGGACACGGCTGTCGATGACGATGTCATTGAACTTGCCCGTCCCGTCCTGCCAGGGGCAGAGCGGCTGCTGGAGCATATCATGTGCCATGGCTCATTCCCCCTTTCCGCCGTCCGGCAATTGACGCTGGAGGGCGCGGATTTCGTCGCGGACTTTAGCTGCTTCTTCATAGCGTTCTTCCTGGACCAGCTTCTGCAGGTGCTGGCGCAGGCGCTTGACGTGCGTCGCCGTCCGGAAGACGCCGGTGCCGCGGTTGGGCACTTTACCGACGTGCTTGCTGTGGCCGTGGATGCGGCGCAGGAGCGGCGGGATTTCTTCCTTGAACGCTTCATAGCAGTCGGGGCAGCCGAATTTGCCCAAGCGGTTAAATTCGCTGTAGGTCATGCCGCAGCTGGCACAACGCGGTTCGTCGCCGCTGCGTCCCTGGTAATCGGGATAGGCCATCTTGCGGAAAAAATCGTTATCGATAATATTCAAATCTCTGAAATTAGAAAAATTAGTCTGTTTCTTGGCACAGGCCGCACACAGGTGCAAGTCCGTGCGCCGCCCGTTCTCGATCTTGACGATATGGACAACAGCCTCTCTTTTCTTACAGGCATCACATAACATAGCCCTCACGTCCTTTCTATGACTCAATGGAGATTGAGGTTCTTCAAAATATCGCTGATGACCAGCAGCCGCGTCCCTTCGTCGTCGATACGGCGGTACAGGGATTCAAAGGTCAAATGGAGGATGACCGCTTCGTTGTTGGTCAGACTGCGCCGTTTGAGGAGCTGGTACAGCAAGGCATCCAGGTCTTCCATGGAAATGCTGACGGCCGGCAGCCGTTCATGCAAGAGGACCGGTGTGCGGTCTTGCTTCTTCGGCGTCAATTTGATAATGCGGACGAAGCCGCCGGACCCGCGCCGCGATTCGACCAGATAGCCCTTGTCGTTGGAAAAGCGCGTACTCAGGACATAGCTGATCTGCGACGGTGCGCATTGCAATTCGTCAGCCAGTTCGTTACGGCGCAATACAATATCAGAATTATCTTCTTCTAGTAATTTATGTAATATGAATTGTTCAATCTTATCGGCTAACACACTCATCGTAAATCACCCCTCAAAAAACATTTTCCTTTTTGACTTTCATACAACTCTATTATATTCGTCTTTTTGACTTTACGCAAGAGCTCTGCTCTCATTTCCCATCATGCAGGCAAAGAACCTTCCCACATCAGGAGAAACGGGCGTGCCACGTGCACGCTATAGACCTTTATGAGGAACGCTTTGCACTCCTGGTTGTACGAAATCACATAATAGTGTATTATGAATAGACTATGAACTGTGAGGTGTTCCGTTTGAAACGATTGGGGCCGGGCTCGGTCAGTTACTATTTTTATCACGAAAAAAAATTTCTGCTCATCGTCACGCTGAGCGGTATCTTATACAATATCGGCATGATTGCCGGTCCCTGGTTCGACGGGCAGCTGGCCCAATATCTTTACGATATTTTCGGCGGTACCCGGACGGCATCCGATATGTATGCCCTCTGCCTCTGCTACGCCCTGGTCATCGTCGGTGTCCAGGGAGCCCGCTATGTCAAGCGCCTGTACGTCCGGAAATTCGCCAATAATATCAGCCTGGCCATGAAAGACCGGATCTACCAGCACCTGGTCCAGACACCGAAACGGGACATGGAGCAGGCCGATACAGGGGCCTTGATGACCAAGGTCATTTCCGACATCGATACCTGCGTCGAAGGGATGCGCAAATTCACGACGGAAATCTTCGATACGGGCGTCGTCATGATGACCTACATCGTCATGCTCCTCTGCTATGACTGGCGCCTGACCTTATGCGTCCTCGTCTTCCCGCCCATCGCCTATGCCCTGGCCAACAGCCTGCGCCGCCTGGTCGCCACGACGGCAGCCCGCAGCAAGGAAAGCAGCGGCGCCCTGTCGGGCATGACCCTGGACCGCATCAGCAACGCCCTGACGTACCGCGTCTACGGCGAAGAAGCTGTCCAGGACCGGCGCTATGAAACGTACCTGGCCGACTACGAAAAGAAAATGATTCTGGCCAATCTCTGGGAAAATACGCTCCAGCCCATTTACAAAGTCATCGCCATGATCGGCACCGTGCTGGTCATCTGGTTCGGCGGCCATAACGTCCAGGGCACGGGCTGGGAAAATTGGGACATTGCAGCCTTTTCGACGTACCTGGCCTGTTTCATCAAACTGGCGACGAAGTCGTCCCATGCGGCGAAATTGTTCAACGCCATCCAGAAAGCCCAGGTATCATGGCAGCGCATCCAGCCCCATCTCCAGGCGGCTGCCGAGCTTCGCCAGCCCGTACCGCCAGCGGCGCCGGCGGAATTGACGGTCCGCCACCTGTCCTTTACCTATCCCGGCAGCGCCAACCCGATTTTCCGGGACCTGTCCTTTTCCGCCAAGCCCGGCACCCTCATCGGCGTCACCGGGCCCGTGGCCTGCGGCAAATCGACGCTGGGCCAGGCCTTTCTCTGTGAAAATCCCCACGGCGGCCAGATTTTCTTCGGCACCAAGGAACTGGGCAACGGCCATACGGCACCGGACGGCATCGTCGGCTATTGCGGCCACGACGCGGAACTCTTTGCAGCTACCATCGAAGAGAACATCCGCCTCGGCCTGCCTGGCGATATCGGCACTGTCCTGAAAATGGTCTGCATGGACCAGGACTGCGCCACCTTCCCGGCCGGGACCCAGACGCCTATCGGCGAAGGCGGCCAGCGCTTGTCCGGCGGCCAGCAGGCCCGCATCGCCCTGGCCCGGACCTTGTTCCATCCGCGGCCGCTCCTCATTCTCGACGACCCTTTCGCCGCCGTCGACATGGCGACGGAACAGATGATTTTCGACAACCTGCGCCGGCTCGGCAGCGACCGCATCATCCTCCTCTTGTCGCACCGCCTGTCCCTCTTCCCCAAGCTGGACCAGGTCATCTGGCTCAACGGAGACGGGACAGCCGTCGTCAGCACCCACGAAGGGCTCTACGCCTCGTGCCCGGCCTACCGGGACCTCTACGATTTGCAGCACGCCCAGGGAGGTGCTATCCATGAGTAACGTCATCTGGCAGACCTTGCGGCAGAACGGATGGCTCCTAGTGTTCCTGATACTGGCCATTGCCGTCTCTATCGCCGTGAGCGTCACGCCGCCCCTCATCTTGCAATACATCGTCGACAGCCTGGTCAGCGGCTCGTTCAGCACCTATTCCCTGCTGACGGCAGGCCTCCTCTATTTCGCCCTCAATGCCGGCAGCGGCCTCGTCGACGCTTTGAAGGAAACACTGATTACCGTCTTCGGTCAGAAAATCACGCACGGCCTACGTTCGGCCATGTGCCAGCGCCTCGGCGACTTGCCGGCATCTTATTTCGTCGGCCACGAAGCCGGCGCCGTCACGTCGCTCTTCGTCAACGACGTCGACACGTTGGAGAACCTCTTCGATTCCGGCGTCGTCAGCATGATTGCCGATGCCTTCACCATTTTCAGCATCCTCGCCGTCGTCTTCCACCTGAGCACGGGCCTGGGCATCCTGCTCTGTATCAGCCTGCCCCTGCTCTTTCTCCTGACTCGCTATTTCCAGAAGCGCATGCTCCAGGCCCAGCGGGATAATCGTATCGCCGTCGGCCGGACGAACGAGCTCATTCCGGAAACGGTCCGCAATATCCGCACGATCCACACGTGCCAGCAGGAAAATTATCTGCGCCAGCGCTACGGCCGGACCATCCGGGCCAGCTTCGACGCCATGGAGCGGAGTAATTTCTGCGATTCCATCTATTCGCCCCTCATCATCGCCAGCTGTACCCTTATCATCTGCGTCATGATGACCTTATCTGTCAGCAGTCCGTCCCTGCAGGAGCTCTTCGGCATGACCGTCGGCAGCGTCGTCGCCCTCATCGCTTACGTGCGCCGCATCTTTTCGCCCTTAGAGAGCATCGGCATGGAAATCCAGAACATCCAGTCTGCCATCGCCGGCATCGGCCGCCTGAAGGACTTCTTTGCCGAACCCGTCCAGGCCCAAGGGCAGTGTACCGCCCTCGACAAGGCCGCAGCCCCGCTGGTCATCGACGACGTCACGTTCGGCTACGACCGGGAAAAAGCCATTCTCCACCACGTCTCGCTCACGGTCAAAGCCGGGGAAATGGTCACCATCACCGGCCGCACCGGTGCCGGCAAGAGCACCCTCTTCAAGCTCATCCTCGGCCTCTACCGGCCCCGGCAGGGCCAGGTCCGCATCTTCGGCTGCGACCCGTCCCAGCTGGCAGCCCCTTTGCGGCGTCAAGTCTTCGGCTACGTTGAACAGCAGTTCCACGCCATCCGTGGCACCGTCGCCGACCAGCTCAGCCTCAAAGACGAACGAGTCACGAGGGACGCCATGGAAAAAGCCCTGCGCCTCGTCGGCCTGTGGGAAACATGCTGCGCCCTGCCTCAGGGCCTGGACACGCCCTTCCGGCCGGAACTCTTCTCCCGCGGCCAAAGCCAGCTCCTGTCCATCGCCCGGGCCATCGTCATGGACCCGCAAATCCTCTTGTTCGATGAAATCACGGCCAACCTCGATTCTCTCACAGAAACCCAGGTCCTCCAGGCCCTGCAGGCTGCGGCCCAGGACCGGACCGTCCTCTCCATCTCTCATCGCCTCTACGAAGCCCGCGGCGGCCGCCGCGTCGTCATCGGAGAAACGGAATCGTAGGTCGTTCGTCATAAAAAAAAGGCTTGTCGCACGACGACAAGCCCTTTTTGAGTTTGAAGTTTGAAGTTAAAGCGGCATCTAAGTCCGAAGCGGCCGGCGAACTGCGGCCGGCGAAGCACCAGTCACTATTTCACCGGTGCTTCGATGGGATCGTAATCAGCCGGTTTGTCCGTAATGGCTGCTTCGTCGATGGCCGACGGGACCGGGTCGAAGCCCTGGCGGAAGAGGGCCTTGATGGCTGCGATATACGGCGGGACGATGGTGTCCATGAGGAGATAGCGCTTGCGGAAGAGGTTGCGCTTCTGCGACTTGATTTCGCCATATTTACGCCGCTTCTCTTCGATGGGCAGGCGGAAATACCATTTTTCCTTCGCATCGGGACCGGCGCCTTCGCCAAGCCAGAAGTCGTTGAAATTCGTCTTCTTCGAGCGATTGCCGCGCAGCATGTGACTGTTGGTATAGAAGCCTTCGTCAGTGATAACGTACATATCGTGGATTCCCAGGGTCTGAACGAAGATACGCATCAAATAGAGGATGAAGTTCTTCGGCCGGTAGCCAAAGAGCTTCTTGGTCAGGACTTTCGTCGTTTCCAGGCCGTGCTTCGATCCCTGGATAGTGCCGATATACATGGACGGTGTCCCGTCGGCATTGTAGTCGAAGCGGAAATTGAAGTGATAGATCATCTGGCCTTCGTGATAGAGGTACAGCGACAGGAAGCCCTCCTTGCGCTGGCCCGTATCGAAGATGAGCCGTGCTTCCAAGGGCAGCGATTCATCGGGCGAGGTCCACAGGGTATAGCCTTTCCCCCAGTAGAGTTCGTGGATGACGTCGTCGGAAAAGAAGGTCCGCAAAATGGTGAAATGGTGTTTCAACGCATCCAGGCGCTGGCGCATGGTCGAATCCTTGAACAAGAAGACGCGGGTCATGACTTCCTGGAAATCCGGGTCGTGCTGGTCGAAGAAACCCTTCATCGGTTCGTAATGGTCGAAGAAATCGTAAAGTTCTTCAAATAAGGCCCGGTTGGACACGGCACGGGCAAAAAAAACGACAGCCCGCTTGTTTTCCTGGAAATTCCGGGGACCGTATATGAGGCGCGATAAGTGCCAGAAATAGGAAATGCTGTGCATGAAATTCCTCCTATCAAGTACAAAGCTAATAGTACTATTATACGGGCAAGGCAAGCAGGCTGTCAATGTGGAGTTCGTGGCTAGTGGCTAGTGGTTCGTGGCTATGGGCGAATCGCTATAATTTCCGTACGATGTTCGCCGGGACGTGGGCCAAGTCGTGGGTGCCCGTGATCATCATGGCATCCATGAGCTGGCGTTTGAGCGTATCCAAGAGGAGTTTGACCCCTTCCGCTCCTCCGCCGACAGCCGCGACGGCAGCTGGCCGGCCGATGAGGACGGCGTCGGCGCCGAGGGCCAGCATCTTGAGGATGTCTTCACCGTGACGGACGCCGCCGTCGACGAAGATCGTGATCCGCCCTTTGACAGCAGCGGCGATGTCGGGCAGGACATCGGCAGTCCCGGCCATGCCGTCGAGGACGCGGCCGCCGTGGTTGCTGACGACGATGCCCTTAGCACCGGCTTCGGCACAGGCAACGGCTTCTTCGGCCGACATGACGCCTTTGACGATGAAGGGCAACTGGATAGCCTGTACAATCTCAGCAATGTCACTGGCGCTCTTCGGGCCTACGGGCTGGCCAAAGATGCGCATGTTGATCAACGTCGCCGCATCGATGTCGCTGGCAACGGCAAAAGCGCCGGCTTCTTCGGCCTGATGGGCCTTCTCGATGATTTGGTCGTTGCTGCGGGGCTTGATAGTCGGAATGACGATGCCCGGCCGTTTCTGACAAGACGCAATCCCCGAAGCATACATGTAAGGCGCACCGCTGTCACCAGTAAAGCAGAGGGTCCCTGCTTCCAGGGCCGCCTGGGTGACAGCTTCGTCGTATGCCTGTTCCACTTCCGCCGGGTCGCCGTCGACTTTGGCATTGAGTACGATACCACCGACAGGCGCCAGGAGGACCGGCATGCTCAGCGTCTTGCCGAGGATCGTCACAGTCGTATCCGGGTCGTCGACACCGGACATGCTGCGCATGACCAGGCCGTATTCCTGGAGGGCTTCGACGTTACGCATGAAAGACCGGCCCGTGCGCAGGCCGCCGAATCCAGGAATCATGCCGATGCAGGCCTTGCCATTGCACTGGGGACAGACATGGCAGCCCTTCATTTTTTCACGAGCTTTGTTCCTTACTTCCTGTAAATCCATGAGAATCACTTCCTAAATGAAAATTTTATTGTCAGCACGGCCGTTGTAGGTCGTCTCTAACATCTTGACATGGGATAAAAAGGCCGGGTCATCGAAATACTTGGCCCCTTTGGGACAGTTGCGCACGCAGCGCTGGCACTTGATGCAGATGCCCGTGACGACCGACGGTTGATCCAGGTCGATGGACCCCATAGGGCACTGGCGGGCGCAGAGGCCGCAGGATACGCATTTTTCCAAATCCGTCTTGGGCTTGGCCTTGAGGAACTTGGCCGGCTGGCCGTCGACGCCCTTAGGAACGTAATACGGCGCCTGAGCATCGCCGTCGACGACGAGATGCGGTACCATGCCATCGGTCTGACGGATTTTCGATACGGCCAGATCCGTCAGGCGGACCATGAGGGCCAAATCGTCCTCATCGGGCCGATTGGGCGCCAGGGCGTCGGAAAAAGCGTGGGTCCCGACGAAAGCACCAGCCGCAACGGTGCGGAAGCCGTTGCCGTCGAGGGTCGCACAGAGTTCGGCCAGGGCGTTGTCGAAAGACCGGTTGCCATAAGTCACGACAGCCAGGGCCAGGGCCCCTTTGCCGATGAGTTTTTCCTGATACGTCGGCAAAATCTTATTGGGCAATTTCCCGGCATACGTCGGACCGCCGACGATGACCAGGTCGCCTGCCGAAAAAGTACGGACCCTTTCGCGTTCTTCCGGCAAATCCAGGGAAATGGCCCGGCACGATACCTGAAAGAGCCGCGCCGCTTCGGAAGCAGCCTGACAGACGAGGCGTTTCGTATTGCCTGTCGGGCTAAAATAGACAGCATACACATGTTGGATGTTCATAAAAATCACCTCAGTTACACAAAACCCGATGCATCCTTCCTTTTCCTTATTATATACCTAAAAAGGACTGTCGCACAAAGTTTTTTACGCTCTGCGAAGTCCTTGTTTGAAGTTTGATGTTCCTTCCGCTTTTATGTTAGAATACAGTATGATTTTTACAAAAAATGAGGTGTCTTATGCAAAAGAAAATATATGCCGTGCGGCGTGGCCGTACGACGGGTCTGTTCCTGTCCTGGGCAGACTGTCAACAACAAGTGAATGGCTTCCCCGGCGCCCGCTTCAAGAGTTTCACCGACGCGACAGAGGCCTGGAAATGGCTCAACGGCGAAGAAACGGCGACGCCGAAGAAGGCAAGGGCTCCCAAAAAAAACCGGCCATCATCCAAAGCAGCTGTACCGTCTGCCCCGCTCCGTCCCGACGAGGAACAGGATTTCGTCATCTATACCGATGGCTCGTGCCTGCGCAATCCCGATGGGCCCGGCGGCTGGGCCGTCGTCGCCCGCAATGTCGCTACCGGCGAAGTGACGGAGCTGTCTGACGGCAATCCGTCGACGACGAATAACCGCATGGAACTCCTGGCAGCCATCATGGCCCTGCGCTTCGCGCCGGAAGGGACGAAAGTCGCCTTGTACACCGACAGCCAGTACCTCAAGAACGGCATCACCAAATGGGTCGCCGGCTGGAAGCGCCGGGGCTGGAAAAAAGCCGACGGCCAGCCCGTCCTTAACCAGGGCTACTGGGTCGAACTGGACAAACTCTACAACTCTCACGACGTTACCTTCCACTGGGTCAAAGGCCACGTCGGCGTCGAACTCAATGAACGCTGCGACCAGCTGGCCAAAGCCCAGGCTGTGAAATATAAATAAGTGGTTAGTGGTTCGTTTTTACTGTAGGGGTCGCCACGTGGGCGACCCGCTTGGGTATTTGGGACGCGCTCTCCGAGCTGGAAAATAGCTCATATGCTGGGACGGGCTTGCCACGTGCAAGCCCCTACAGGTTTAAAATGTCGGCTACGAGCTGGTCTACTTCTTCTTGTTTCGTGCTCCACGAGGTACAGAAGCGGACGCAGACGTGGTCGTCGTCGACGGGGCCTTCGGCTTCAAAGACGTATTTTTGTCCCAGCTTCCGGGCCTGTTCCTGGCTGAGGATGACGAACTGCTGATTCGTCGGGCTGACGACGAGTTCTTCTATGCCCTTCTGGCGGAAGGCGTCGCGGATCTGCATGGCGTATTCGTCGGCCCGCTTGGTAATGGCAAAGTATGTCCCGTCATGGAGCAGCGTATAGAATTGGAGCCCTAGGATCCAGCCTTTGGCCAGGACGGCGCCGAACTGTTTCATATGAGCCTTGAAGCGGCGGCCCATATCGGGCTGGGTCAGGACGACGGCTTCGCCGAAGAAGGCGCCGCACTTGGTACCGCCGATATAGAAGGCATCGGCCAGACGGCCAAAATCAGCCAGGGTCAGGTCATTTTCGGCTGCGCCCAGGCCATAGCCCATACGGGCACCGTCGACGAAGAGATACATGTGATATTTGCGGCAAACTGCGGAAATGGCCGTCAATTCCGCTTTCGTATAGAGCGTCCCATATTCCGTCGTAAAGGAAACATAGACCAGCGACGGCCGCGTCAAGTATTCGGCTTCGCCGGAATTATAATAAGCCTGCACTTCCCCTTCGATCTGTTCAGCTGTAATCTTGCCATCATGATGGGGCAAGGCGACGATCTTGTGACCGGCGTTTTCGATGGATGCACATTCGTGACAGTTGATATGCCCCGTATCGGCACAGATGACGCTGTCACAGGAACCGAGGAGGGCTGAAATGGTGACGAAATTGGCCTGCGTCGCTCCCGGGAAAAAGTAGACCTTCCCCTGCGGGCACCGGGACAATTCCAAAATCAGTTTCTCTGCCTTATCACACCAGTCATCGACACCGTAACCGCCATACTGCGTATCGTTCGTCTGGGCCAAGGCCTGCAAAATACTGGCATGTGCACCATGATTATAGTCATTGTTAAAACGTATCATTTTATCCTGTCTCCTTACTATATACCTTAATTTTCTTCAACTTCTGCTAATTTTTGCTGCAACGTTTTCCCAAGCTGCCCAAAAGCAGGAATGAATTTATCCCGGATGAGAATCAGCAGCTCATCAATTTCAGCTTCATTATAAAGGTGAACCGACAAGTTTCTTTTTTTCAGCATCAACAGCCAAACAGAAGACGCTTCAATGAAACCAACCTTATATCCTAATTGCAAGATTTCTCGCGGAGAACCTGTTTCGGCTTCCTGGACCCCATGAACGCGCAAAACTTGTTGTAAAGCTTTCCAAGCCAGTTCAAAGGTCAAATTGAATTGGCCGACGATTCCAGTCCGGTAAATTTCATTCTCCGTGGCTAAGGAAAAGTCGGCCTGTTTCAGGACATTCAAACAATTCAAAAAATTATCCATTTTTTTCATAAATAACGACTCCCTCTTTGGACAGTTCTTCCGCTAACTCAGGGGAAATATACTCGTCCAGATTGACGACGTCGAACATCAGCAGCGAATCAACATTTTCCTTGATGTCCCAATAAAAACCGTCAAAATCGCCGCCACGGACGGCGATGTCCACATCGCTGCGTTCCGTATGCGTTCCCCTGGCCCGGGACCCGAATAGGACGACTTGTTCAACATCATGCTTTTTGGCAAAAACCGTAATATCCTGAAAAACCCGATTGGGAAGATGAAACATCATCACACTCACCTCTTATCGTCACCTGTTTATGGCTTCTATGATAATCTCTCCTATCGTCGCCAATCCTTTCGAGGCTATGGCCTTACGTTTATTTTAACAAAATCAAATACGTTGTACAACAAAAAGGGCTTGTCGCACGACGACAAGTCCTTTTTGAGTATTAAGTTTGCAGTTTGTAGTTTTTAGTGAAGGTTTTTAAATTTAAAGCTATCTTCTACAAACTACAAACTCCATACTACAAACTATGAAGCAAAGGGGACCTCGCATGATGGTAGAAGCCTTCGTGCGACAGCCTCTTTTTGAGTTTCAAGTTTGAAGCGGATGGATTTCAATTGCTTTATAGGTTCCGGATGACGTCCAGGTCGTCCGGGATGTACAGGTTTTCTTGATAATACTGGCATCCTTCGGCATGGTAACGCTGGCGGCGATGGGCCAGGTCCTTATCTTCCGTATGATAGAGGATCAGGTTCTGCACGCCCAGGCGGGCCGCCGTCTCACAGGCGTCTTTGACGGTAGAATGGTGTTTTTCATAGGGATGGAAGATATCCGCTTCGGCGTCGAGGCAGAAAGCTTCGTGAAGGAGCCATTTACTGTCACGGACATAGACTTCTTCCCAGGGCTGGTACGGTTCATCGCCACAGCAGGTCAGTCTGCCATCGGCAAGTGCCAGGGAAAAGCCGAACTGTTTGGCCTTCGTCGAGCGGATATCGAAAAAGGTCACATCGTGGCCTATGAGCTGGCGCGTTTCCCCGTTGGCCACCGTGACGAGATGCAGGCGGTCATCGAGGAAGGCACTATCTTTCGAGGACAGCAGATTCTTTCCCATCGTGCGCAGCAAGGAAATGACTTCTTCGTGGCCGTAGATGACGGCTTCGCCATCATAAGTCCCGCGCCGCCAGGACTGACACATCATGCGCATGAGCCAGAGGATGCCCAGAAGATGGTCCATGTGTTTATGCGTGACGAAGACGGTCCGCATATCCTGCCAGCGCAACTGGGCCTTTTCCAGCTGCTGCAGGAGGCCGTTCCCGCCGCCGCCATCGACGAGCAGGTACTGGCCACCTTCATCGAGGACAAAACAAGTATTATAACAATGGGTCACCGTCGCGTTCCCCGTCCCTAATATCGTCAGATTCATGACCAGACCTCCCCAATAGCTTAGCGTGCGTTGGCTTCGCCGCGGAAGATGGTGCCGCGGCTGGCGTCTACGGTGACGATTTCGCCATTTTCCAGAGTGTCTACGGCATGAGCTGCGCCGACGACGGTCGGGATGCCCAAGGTGATGGCGACGATGGCTGATTCACTGGTCAGGCCGACTTCTTCGGAGACGATGGCGCTGGCCCGTTTCATATAATCGACGAAATCAGCGCGGGCCGAACGGAGGACGAGGATGCAGCCGTCGCTGAAGTTCTTTTCCAGGTCTTCTTTCGATTCAGCGACACAGACTTTGCCGATGGCCGAATTACGGCCGATACCGGTACCGCGGAGGAGGACGTCGCCGACGACCTGGACGCGGATCATGTTGGTCGAACCGGCTTTGGCAACGGGGACACCGGCCGTAAGGACGACGAGGTCGCCGGCTTTGATGAGGTCGTTGTCGAGGGCTGCGAAGATAGCGTTATCGACGACGGCGTCAGTGTCGTTCGCTTCTTTGCCAGTAACAGCCTGGACGCCCCAGTTGAGCTGCAAGCGGCGGACGATGGCTTCGTGCGGCGATACGGCCACAATCGGGCAGGCCGGGCGGAATTTAGAAATCATCTGCGCTGTGCCGCCGCGTTCCGTCGAAGCGATGATGGCCGCAGCGTGGAGGTCTTTGGCAATCTTGACGACGGCTTTGCCGATGGATTCCGTCGTCGTCGTCGATTCGGCGTCGACATCTTCATAGGATTCCGGCGTGAAGTTGCTTTCCGTAAAGGTAGCGACGCGGGCCATGGTTTCAACGGCTTCTACCGGATAGAGGCCGCCAGCCGTTTCGCCGCTGAGCATGATGGCATCGGTGCCGTCGAGGATGGCGTTGGCAACGTCGCTCGTTTCAGCACGGGTCGGACGCGGATTGTTGCACATGGATTCCAGCATCTGCGTAGCCGTAATGACCGGTTTGCCCGCAGCCTGGCATTTATGGATGAGGACTTTCTGGAGCATCGGTACTTCTTCCGCCGGGACTTCGACGCCGAGGTCACCACGGGCGACCATGATGCCGTCGCTCATCTTAATGATATCGTCGATGTTGTTGACTGCAGCCTGACATTCGATTTTAGAGATGATCTTCATGTGGCTGTCGTGTTTTTCCAAAATCTTGCGGATCGTCAGGACATCTTTGCCGCGCTGGATGAAAGAAGCGGCAATCCAGTCCATATTCATGCGGCAGCCAAATTCGATGTCGGCGGCATCGGTTTCAGAAACGGCCGGCAGGTTGATGGCGATGCCCGGTACGGCAACGCGCTTGCGGTCGCTCATCTTGCCGCTGTTGAGGATCTTCGTATGGATATCTTCGCCTTCGACGCTGACAACTTCCAAGTTGACTAGGCCGTCCGACAAGAGGATGTGGTCGCCGGCTTTGACGTCCTGCGGCAGTTCTTTATAGTTCATGGAGGCAATCGTTTCGTCGCCTTCGATGTCACGGGCCGTCAAGGTGAAGTCCTTGCCGGCTTCCATCATGATCGAGCCATTCTTAAATTTGCCCAAACGGATTTCCGGGCCTTTCGTGTCCAGGAGCAGTGCCACAGGGATACCCAGTTTCTGGGAGGCAGCGCGGACCATGTCGATGCGCTGTTTATGTTCTTCATGAGAACCGTGGGAGAAATTAAAGCGGGCAACGTTCATGCCGGCTTTAATCATCTTTTCGATAATTTCCGGGGTATTGGAACTGGGGCCTAAGGTGCAGACGATCTTTGTTTTTTTCAGCATATCTATTCTCCTTGCTTCTATTTAATGAGATGATTTTCGTTCAGCTGACGGCGCGGATGAGGTTGAAGACCTGCTGAGCCGTGTTAGTCATATTGCGCAGCGCCGTTTCTTTGTTCATGGCTTCTTCCAGCGGCATGGCTTTATCGACGATAGAAAAGAAGGCGTCGATGCCCTGCTGATTACATTCGGCGGCATCGGCCGTCGTGCAGCCGGCCAGGGCGATGACTTTGGCACCGTACTGCTTAGCCAGCTTGGCTACGCCGATAGGAGCCTTGCCCATGGCCGTCTGGGCGTCGAGTCGGCCTTCACCGGTGATGACGTAATCGGCATCTTTAACGGCCTCTGCCAGACGGATGGAATCGAGGACGATCTGGATGCCTGAACGCAGCCGGCCATGCAGGTAGGCCAGGAAAGCGAATCCCATACCGCCAGCTGCACCGGCACCGGCTGTCTGACTGAAGTCATGACCGGTATACGTCCGGGTGACGGCGGCAAAAGACCGGCTGGCATCGTCCAAGACTTTGACATCCTGCGGCGACGCGCCTTTCTGGGGCCCGAAGATATAGGCAGCACCCCAATTCCCGAATAACGGATTGGTCACATCGCAGGCAACATCGAAGGTGCAGTCTTTCAGGGCCGGCAGGACCTGGGAATCATCGACAGAAGCGATGCGCCCTACTTCCTGCCCGCCTAAACCAATGGGCTTGCCTTGAGCATCGCGGAAAATATACCCCAGAGCCTGGAGCATGCCGACGCCGCAGTCACTGGTCGAGCTGCCGCCCAGGCCGATGATGAAATGGCGGATACCCGCTTCTATAGCCTGCGCCATGACCTGGCCGACGCCATATGTCGTCGTATGCAGGGGATTGCGCTGTTCGGATGGAACCAGTCCCAATCCGGCAGCCCCAGCCATTTCAATGACGGCCGCTTCCATCCCCGGCAGATAGCCATAAGGACAGGAAACGGCTTCACCTAAAGGGCCCTGGACGCCGACATAGCGGAGCTCACCATCCAGCCCATCGACGAGGGCCTCGACCGTCCCTTCCCCACCGTCGGCCAAGGGTTTGACAATGACCTGGACAGGATGGCCACCATAGGCCTTGCGGACGCCGGCTTCGATGGCCCGGCCGGCTTCGACGGAAGTCAGGCTATTTTTCAAGGAATCAATGGCTACAACGACTTTCATGATAATCTCTCCTCTATTTGCGAACTCATAAAGCTGTGTTTCTCTATGCCTATAGTGTAGCAAAAGAGGCCTTCTCTTCCTATGTCATAAAACACAATAAATCATCATTATTTTTATTTCATAAACCAAGGAAGGGTGGCAATATATAGGGATACGGCATCGCAAAATATCCTCGGATCGAGGCCGGTCTTCCCGGCAATCCGCTTCAGCCGGTATTGCAGCGTATTCTTATGGATGCAGAGGATCCGGGCTGTTTCCTGGATGGACAAGTTCTGCTGATAATAGATTTGGAGCAAATGGATGTCACTGTCCGTCAAATGCTGGCAAATATCCCGGCAGTAACGGCGGCGCACGGCCCCGTCCAGACTTTGCAGTAAAAAGGCCAATTTCATATCATCCGCATGGACGCAGAAGACCTGCCGGTCTGCCGCTGCCTGTAAGGCCATTTTGGCAAAACGGTACGATTCATGGATGCGGTAGAATGGCTCTTCTGTCCCGATTCCTGCCGAGATTCCCGGATAGAACCATTCTTTCCAGCGGGGCAGTTTCCTGGCCCAGTCCGGATAGACCTGGCAGGGGACGAGGATGACAAAGGTATCGGGGTAGATATACGTATATAAGGTCATCCCCAGCTTTTGACAGGTTTCAGACAGCTGCTGACGGAAATCCCCGGCCTGGCGGGTTCCCTCATGCCATCGGAAAACGGCGGCAACATACTGGCAGCCTGCCAATTCCGGCTGTTCTTCGGCCAGCTGCTGCACCGTGTCTTCATCGTGATAGATCAAGGCCATGACCTGACGGCTGCGATGTTCTTCTTCACTGAACGCCTCCTGGCTCAAGCGATATTCCTTGAGGAAGACTTCACAGATTTTCGTCAGTAAGAAACCGTATTGGCCGACGACAGCCGGTTCCCCGGTAATCCCGACAACCCCCAGGACTTGTCGGCCCATGACGATGGGATAATTGACGCCTTGGCTGACACCGTCTTCAGGGCAATCTTCCTGTATGGTCTGGACCTGCCCCGTCCGGGCAGCGACATGGCCGGCCTTATGGTAGGTGCCAATACGGCCGCTATCAGTACTGGCCATGATACGTCCATGACGATCGATGAAATTGACGTTCCAACCGACGACGGCCTTGGCCGAATCGACGATCTGCTGAGCTAATTCATCGGTGATGCGTACCTTCACTTAAAATCATCCTCTCTAGTAAGAATCATGATAACGCCACGTCCAGGGCCATCATCAACGTGAATCCCAGGGCAAAGGACAGGACGCCAATATCGGAGTGTTCGCCAGCCGACATTTCCGGGATGAGTTCTTCGACGACGACATAGCACATGGCTCCGGCTGCCAGGCTGAGGAGGTACGGCAGGATGGGTACGATGAATGCCGTCAGGGCAATGGTCACGGCCGCCCCGAGGGGTTCGACGATGCCCGATAAGAGGCCGCCGAGAAAGGCCTTGTGTTTGCCGACACCAGCCGCCTTGAGAGGCATGGAGATGATGGCCCCTTCCGGCAGGTTCTGCAAGGCGATGCCCAAGGACAAGGCAAAGGCCCCGGCCGCACTGATTCCCGTCTGACCGGCCAGGAGTCCGGCATAGACTACACCGACGGCCATGCCTTCGGGGATATTATGCAGCGTCACGGCCAGGACGAGCATCGTCGTCCGCTGCAAATGGCTGTGCGGCCCTTCGGCCTTCTCACTGTACATGTGCAGATGCGGCACCAGCCGGTCCAGGGCCAGGAGCAGGAAGATGCCCAGCCAGAACCCGACCACAGCCGGCACGAAGGCGAATTTCCCTAACGGCGCCGATTCTTCCATAGCCGGAATCAAGAGGCTCCAAATGGACGCGGCAATCATGACGCCCGACGCAAACCCCGTCAGCCCCCGCTGGACCTGGCGGTCCAATTCCTGTTTCATAGCATAGACACAGGCCGCCCCTAGTGACGTCCCAACAAAGGGGATGAGGATCCCCATGACAGCATTTTCCATAATAACTTTCCCTCCCTGTATCTCATTTGATTATATTTGATACTCAATATCGTAATAATTTCATTATACACGAAAAGAGGCCGTCGTACAAAGACAGCCTCTTTTTTTCTACAAACGATGAACGCTTTAAGTTACAAACTTTCTTCCAGCGCACTTTCGCCACTGATTTTCCCGGGCAGGACCAGGGACAGGACCAGGCAGACCAGGGACGGTACGAGCCAGCCCAGGCCGCTGTCGCCTAAGGGCAGGCCCTGGATGAGGACAGCGGCTCCGTCGAGATGGAAGAACTGGGCGGCAATGTCGATGGCCGATACGATGCCGGCAGCGGCGACGGTGCAGCGCATGCCCAGTTTCGACAGGCTGACGAATTTATTGACAATGGTCAGCATGACGACGACAATGGCCATGGGATAGACGAACAGCAAAAGGGGCAGCGTGACCTGGATGATCTGGTTCAAGCCGAGATTGGCCAGGAGCAGGCTGACGACGCTGATGACGGTGACGTATTTCTTATACGACAGGACCGGAAATTCTTCGGCGAAGAACGTCGAAACAGCGGCGATGAGGCCGACTGTCGTCGTAAAGCAGGTCAGCGTGACCATGACGGCCAGGAAGGCCATGCCGACAGTCCCGAAAATCTGGAACGACGTCTGAGACAAGACATAGGCGCCGAGATTGATTGTAGCATCTTCATAGACCGACTGGGGGATGGGAAAATGATTGCCCAGCAGGGCCAGGCCCAGATAAAGTCCGCCCATGAGGACGGCTACGGCAGCCCCGGCCATCCAGACACTGGCGATATGTTCCTTTTCTGAGGTAAAATGAATCCGCTTCATAGCCCCCAGGGCGATGATGCAGAAAGCAAAGGACGCCAGCGTATCGACCGTATTATAGCCTTCAATGAAACCGTTGCCGAAGGCCGAAGCAGCATATTTCCCCATAGGCGCAGCTGTCGACGGCGTCGTATAGGCCACCATGCCGACGATGATGAGCAGGACGATCATGATAGCAAAAATCGGGGTCAATACCTTACCGACGCGGTCGAGGAGCTTCGACGGCGTAATCGACAGCCACCAGGCGCAGACGAAATAAAGAGTCGTGAAAATAGCCAGCGGCAGCATGCCGTCGCCGGTAATGGGCAGGATGCCGATAGAAAAGGACGTCGCCGCCGTCCGCGGGATAGCCATGAGCGGCCCGATGGCCAGATACATGAGCGTCAGGATGATGAGCGAAAAGAGGTGCGAAATCTTATGATTCATTTCCGCCCGGAAACCGCCGGGGTTGAAGGTCCCCATGATGACGGCGATGACAGGCATGCCGATGCCAGACAAGAGAAATCCCAGAATCGCCGGCGTGAACTGCCCTCCCGCCTGGAACCCAAGCGACGGCGGGAAAATCAGGTTCCCGGCCCCGAAAAACATGCCGAACAACAATAGTCCGACTTGTGCACCATTTTTCAACATAAACAGATAACACTTCCTTTACAATTTTAATTCATACATGTAAATCTTTATTTATACATTGTAAAGTTTTAAGTGTCTTCTGTCAATCCAAAAAGTTAAACGATTATTTTATGATAACTTTGGCCACTGCCTGAGCAACGAGATTTTCCCCATCCGGTTCATCTTGGCTGGCGCATGTTGAGGTACATGCAGGGTAAGGCACGGGCGTCAAAGACTGTTTAGACAAGGTCTTCCCTTCTCCTTTGGCCAAAGACAAGGCTGGCATCGAAAACAAGGCGGCTCCTACGGCAGTGCCGGCAGCCATCTTCAAGAATGTACGTCGCGAAAATGCATGGATGTCTCCTGGCACTGCCTATGATCGTCCTTTTGGAAATGAGCCGCCTCATCATCCGCTATGGCCTGCGCCGATGAGAAAGATCGTTACCAGCCTAAAAGTGAAGTGATGGTACCGACCAGCCAGGAAGTCACGGAAAAACCAGATTCAATCGGTTCCGCCTTCATATCCACACGTCCTACGGGCTGGCCGTCATAATTGACGATAATATGACCGACGATGCCATCCTGTGTTTCTTTGGCCGAAACGACCTTAGGCAAATCATACGTCAAGCTGTAATGCGACGCATCTTCGCCATGAATCAAGGGATAACGGATATCCTGGACAGCCTTGACTTCAGTACGGCACGCCGTGCCGTCTTTGACCCAAATCGTGTGTTTCGTTTTATCCGCTTTTGGCCCTTCGGCAGTCTTTACATGGGAAAAGCCATAATCCAGCAACGTTCTGGCATCGGTAAAGCGCCCTCCTTCGGTAGGTGAAGCCATGAGGACGACGAGAAGATCCGTACCATCGCGCTCTGCTTCTGCTGCAAGACAACCGCCGGATTCGCCAGTCCACCCGGTCTTTACCCCGATGGCCCCCGGATAGGATTCTAATAAGGCATTCGTATTTTCTGCCCGTAAATGCTTGCCTGCCGGAGACAGCCAATGGACGTCGGCTGTCTTGCGGGCTACCATATTACGAAACGTTTTGTTTTCCATGGCATAACGGGCTAATATCATCATATCCCGTGCCGTCGAATAATGCGTCGGCACAGTGAGCCCATTAGGATTTTCGAAGTGCGTATGCTTCATCCCTAAGACAGCTGCCCGTTCATTCATCCGTTTAGCAAAAGCCGGTACACTGCCGTCTACGCGGTCAGCCAGTGCCACAGCCGCTCCGTTATCAGAAACTAAGAGCATACCGCCTACTAATTCATCGCGCGTAAAGACATCGCCTTGGGAAAATCCAAGAGGACAGTCTTCTGTATTAGCTGCATCGTCCAGAATAGAAATCTGTGTCTCAGGCTGCAGCTTTTCCAAGGCTAATACAGCAGTCATCATTTTCGTCATACTCGCCGGATACTTCAAGACATCGGCATCCTTTTCCAGAATTACCCGACCTGTCGATGCCTCAACGAGAATATACGACTGAGCCAGTACAGCCGGACTCTCTGCCGCAGCGGTCCCTGAAAATGATATGATACTCAGCAAGCAGAAACACATACTTCCTGCCAGCCATTGCTTTATACTCTCCATGAAATACCTCCTAAATTTTCTCTCAAACATCTGCCTCTTTTGTGATATACTGATGAAGTACGTCATTCTGACGAATCCACCTAAAAGAGGCATTGATATATGGAAAAGAATTTCGACATTAATCAGCAGGGATACAGCATCCGCTGCAAGCTGCTCATCAATGACAATGATAAACAGACACGCACTTTCGACAACGTCGTCATCGTCACCCACGGATTCGGCAGCCACAAAGACACGGCCGGAACCGTCCATTTTGCGGAACACTTGACGAGCAAATACAAGAACTACGCCGTCATCGCCTTTGACTGGCCCTGCCACGGTGCCGACGCCCGCAAGAAACTGTCCATCCCGGAATGTATGACCTATCTGACACTAGTCGTCGACTATGCCAGGACCGAACTCCAGGCCCAGAACATCTACAACTATTCGACGAGCTTCGGCGCCTACATCACGCTACGCTACCTCATCGAACAGGGCAATCCCTTCAAAAAAATCGCCCTGCGCAGCCCTGGCGTCAACATGTATGAAAGCATGAGCAATCACGTTTCCGACGAAGGCTTTGCCAAGCTGAAGAAAGGCAAGGAAATCCAGGTCGGTTTCGACCGCAAGATGAAGATCGACCAGGCCTTCATGGATGACCTCAAGCGTTTCGACGTCTGTGACCACGAATATTTCGATTTTGCCGACGACATCCTCATCCTCCACGGCACGAAGGACGAAATGATTCCTATCGACCTGGTACGGGACTTCGCCGAAAACAACGTCATCGAGTTCGTCCCCGTCGAAGGGGCCAACCATCCCTTCCAGAACCCGAACCACATGGCCCTGGCCATCCACCAGATCATCGAATTTTTCCATAAAGGAGATTAAAATGACAACGGGAGAGTGTTCCATGGAAAATGTTTCCCATTACGTCACCCATCACATCGATGAAGCTATCGAAAAAGGCTGGATCCAGCTCTATTTCCAGCCCATCATCCGCAGCCTGTCCCACACGACGTGCGCCTTTGAAGCCCTGGCCCGCTGGCAGGATCCGGTCCGGGGCCTGCTCACGCCAGGCGATTTCATCCCGGCCCTGGAAGAAAGCCGGCAGATCCATAAACTCGATCTGTATATTTTCAAGCTCCTCTGCCAGAACTATCATCCCCGGGCCGACCAGGGACTGCCCATGGTCCCAGTGTCCTTCAACTTGTCCCGGCTGGATTTCATCACCTGCGACATCTTCACAGAAATCGAAAAGCTGACCCAGGCCTATCAGATCCCGCCGTCGCAGCTCCGCATCAAAATCACAGAAAGTGTCTTCATTAAAGACATTGAAACAGTCAACCAGACGCTGAATAAGTTCCGCGCTGCGGGCTACCAGATCTGGATGGACGACTTTGGCAGCGGCTATTCGTCGCTCAACGTCCTCAAGGACTACGAGTTCGACACCATCAAGCTGGACATGGCCTTCCTGTCGAATTTTACCGACCGTTCTAAGGAAATCGTGAAATCCGTCGTCGATATGGCCAAGCACCTGGGCATCCATATCTTGACGGAAGGCGTCGAAACACTGGAACAATACACCTTTCTGCGCAATATCGGCTGCGAAATGCTGCAAGGCTTCTTATTCAGCAAGCCCCTGCCCTATATCCAGGCCATCGAGTACATCGAAGAGCTGGGCCTGACCCATGAAACGCCGGAAATTACCTAATCCTTTTGCCCGAAAGCCAGGGTCACCATTACCTCCATATCGCCAGTTCCTGCCGCGGCGCCGATGCCAAGCGGGTCCAGCGGCTGATTCAGGTCTATAAAGAGTACTTTGAAAAGAAATAAGCCTCAGAATGACCCGCCACCACCGCCGCCATCATCATCGCTATAATCATCCGCACTGTCGAAATCGGGCAGGTCGTCGTCGACGGGACGGGCCTTGGCGATATGCTGGACGGTCATGAAGACGAAGGTGTCCCGGCTGTCGGTCAGATGGAAGCTGCCGGCGTCGACATAAGCATCGGCAGCCGCTTCTTTATGGACATTGCTCATCTTGCCGATGAGATAAGCCCGAAAGGCCACGCCGCAGCCGACAGCCAGGACGAGAGCCACGACCAGGGCCAAGGGGCTGAAGGCATCGGCCGGATCATAGGCCTTGCCCTTTTCCTGATAATAAGCCAATAATTTCGCCGACGACTGGCCATAGGCTGCAAAGGCTTTGGCATAATGGCCGTCTTTCAACGGCGGCAGAAAGGCATCCTTGAGATAAGGGATGCCTTTTTTGTTGCTGATTCTCTCCTTCATGGCCTTGTCCGTCGCGACATACCAGTCATGGCGGTCCATGGCCAGGAGCAGGACCATATTGCCGTTCTTCCCATCCCGATAGTCCCGGTCCAGGAGCTGCTTGGCATAGGTACCGGCTTTGGTCCCCTTCGTCGAGGCGACGGTGACCACGGCGATGCGTACATCGTAGCGCTGTTCCACGTCCTGCAAAGCCGCCGATACTTCGGCCTGTTCGGCCGGCGTAAGCAAATGGGCCCCGTCGGACAGACTCGGTGCGGCCGCGGCAGCACCAGCCGTCGTCAGGACCACGATGGCCACCACCAGGATTGTCTCTTTCAACCATTTCCACATCGTACTCGCTCCCCTCATAACAAGCCGCTCCCGATCATGACGAATTTCGCCAGGAAATACAGGACCGGCACCAGGACAACGGCCAGGGCCGCGCCGTATTCATAGGACTTGGCCTTGTCATAGGGCAGGGAGCCGGCCATCTTGCCGGTCTGGCCATTCATCATGAAGGTATAGGGCTTGCCGTCATAGCGCGTCGTCAAGATCCACACCGGTGCCATGGCGTATTCCACGGTCCCTTCGTCTTTATGGACGACGCCCTCTTCGAAAGTCCGCCGCTGATGATTGTCCACCGTGTCCTCCAGGATAGCAAAGGCACTCTGCGACAATCGTTCATCGGCTCTGGGCACGGCCGCTTCGGCGTCGATGTCGTATTTGTCGGCCAGATAGCCGGCAAAATAAGCAGGACTGAACGGGACCATCTCGCTGTAATCAAAGGGCTCGATGCTTTCCATATAAGTATCATCCATTTTCTGGCTGCCGTCGACAGGGATGCGGTGGAAAGCCAGGGTCCCCGTCCGGTCGCAGTGGTAGATGCTGGTCTCGATGAGCGTTTCGTCAGGCGTCTCGAAGACGGCATCGTCTTCAACCCGGAAAGCCGCCGTCGCCGTGACCTGGGCATGGAACAGCCAGAACGGGACGTACATGGGCTGGATGGCTTCGACGCGGTTGTTGGCCGTAAAGGCCCTGGGCAGAAGCCAGCGCCCCTGGTAAAACTGTTTCAGCGCCGCCACGGCTTCTTCTTTGGTCTTCTTGAAGGGGATGACGTAGTCGGGCTTGAGCATCCCGGAAAAGCGGCTGGGAATGAGCGTCGGGTTGCCACAGTAACAACATTCCGTGGCCATGGTATTCTCGTCGCAGACGATTTCAGCACCGCACGATGAACAGGTATAGGTCTGTAAATGAGCCGCTTCGTCATCGCTCCAGGCCTGACCGGCTCCGTCGGTCTTCCAGCGGACCTTGCGGGCCGCATCAGCCGCAGCGGCCCGCGCTTCCTTCTGGGCATAGAGCGCTTCCAGTGTCGGGACGTCGAATTTCGTATCGCAATAGTCACAAGTGACGGTCTTGTCTTTCGGCTTGAATTGCAGCGGTGCGCCGCAGTTCGGGCATTGATAGCTGACCGAGGTATCCGCCATGGCCCTCACCTTACCTTTCCGGCTTCTTCGTACCGCAGTTCATGCAGAAATTCCCCGTATTGACGGTCCCGCAGGACGGGCAGGTCCAGGAAGCCGGTACCTGAGGCCGCGGTGCGCCGCAGTTGCTGCAGAAATTCCCCGTGTTCCCGGCCTGGCCGCATTTCGGGCAGGTCCAGGCAGCGGCAGCCTGCGGTTTAGGCTGTCCGCAGGCCATGCAGAAGTTCCCCGTATTGCCAGCCTGACCGCAAGAACAGGTCCAGCTGCCAGGTGCCTGGGCAGACTGCGCAGGCCTTGGCGAAGGCGTCTGAGCTGCCTGGCGGGATGCCAGTTCCTGAGCCAGACCGGCGCCGGCCTGATTGGCCATATTCATTCCCATATAGCCCATGGCTGCGCCCATACCGCCTTCATTGGCAGCGGCAGCGCGCATGGAATCGGCCGTCGCGTCGACCAGGGTCCCCAGGCCGATATCCGGTCGGGACATAGTCAAGCCCATCTGGACTTTCTGGATCTTTTCTTCGTCTTCTTCATTGGCCTTGACGCTGTTGATACCGATGGATACGATTTCGATTCCCCGCAGGTCGCGCCATTTCGGCGACAAGACGTCGTTCAGGGCCTGAGCCAGCTCCGGTGTATGACCGGGCAGCTGGGAATAGTCGATGCGCAGGGCCGAGACTCGGGCGAAAGCCGGCTGCAGAGCCGTCAGGAGTTCCGACTTGAGCTGGCTGTCGAGACGGCTCCGTTCGTAGACGTCGCCTTCATTACCGGCTACGTTCGTATAAAACAAGACAGGGTTGACGATGCGGTAACTGTATTCGCCGAAGCAGCGCAGGCGCATGAGTAATGCCAGGCCCGTCGTATCATCGTAGGATTTGAAAGGCACCTCGCTGGGCGTGCCGTACTTATTGCCGACGATTTCCTTGAGGTTGATGTAATAGACGCGCTGGTCCTTGCCCGTGTCGCCGCCGAAGGCAAAGCGTTCCTTCATCTGGCGGACGAGCAGGCGGAAGGACTCGCCCAGGTCGCCGGCATAGTCGCCATCGAAAATGGACGCTTCCGTCGACGCATCATACGTATATTCGCCCGGTTCGGCGCAGACTTCGACGACTTTCCCCGATTCGACGATGAGCATACACTGACCGTTGTTGACAGCAATCCGTGAACCATTGGAAATGATATTGTCTTCGCCATCCGTATTGCTGCTGCGGCCATGGCGGCTGGTCTGCTTCTGACCTTTGGCCATCAAGATATTTTCATTCAAGCTGTCACAGTAAAAAAACTCTTTCCACTGGTCGGCCAGGACGCCGCCGACAGCTCCGACAGCTGCTTTAATCAAACCCATGAAGAATCCCTCCTATAATGATATGATGTCTATTTTTCGCTTTTTCGCTGCCAGCGGCGGCTGCCAAAGAGGCCCGCTGCCAGCAGACAGACCATGATACCGGCCACGATGAGGCCGTGCGGATTGAAGTGGATAAGGTCGTAGCCCAGCCAGACTTCCATGCAGACGGCCAGGAACTTGCCGGTCATCGTCGCTGCCGCATGTTCACCGAAGCGGACACGACTCAAAGCGCAGAGGGCGGTGACAACGAAATTCGGCGAATATGGGATGGCCCGTAAGAAAAAGATGAGCCGGAAATCAATCTTGCGGTTCAGCTTCGACAGCCAGCGGCTCTTGTCGACCAGGGCCTGTGCCTTGTGGCGGAAGACATAGCGCATGATGACGAAGGCCAGGATATTGCCCAGGACCTGGCCGGCCCAGGAAATGACGATGCCCGGCAGCAAGCCGAACAAGATGCCATTGACCGTGACGAACTGGACCGACGGCAGGCCGGTCATATTGGTCAGGACGATGAGCAAGATCATGAGGACCACGGCGATACTGCCAAAAGAAGAAATATACGACGTCAGCCCCGGTATATCATGGCTCACCGTCAGCTGCCATAACGTACTGTAAAACGAGGGAATGGCCCAGTGAATCGCAAAAAACAAGGCCACAATCAGCCCCAGCGTCAAAGGCTTCATCAAATTCGCAATCATCGATCGATTCATATGATGATACCGTCCAAGTGGTCACATTCATGCTGGATAATCTGGGCTGTCCATCCTGTGAAGGTCTGACGGTGCTTGCGGAAACGGCGGTCCTGGTAGAAGACTTGTATCTTCCGATACCGCGTCGTCTTTCGCTTACCGACCAAGGACAGGCACCCTTCTTCTGCTGGGAAAGGATCTGCCTTCTTTTCGATGACCGGATTGATGAGGATTTCGTCGCCCCCTTCTGTATGGACGACGATGATGCGTTTTAACGAGCCTATCATGTTGGCGGCCATGCCAACACAAGTCATGCGATTGGCCTTCAGCGTATCGAGAAGATCCTGAACGACGGGCAAATCCGCTTTCGTCGCTATTTCAGATTGACGGCCCAAGAAAATGACGTCATGAACGATATTGCGAATCATAGTTTTTCCTTTCATAAAAAATAGACCATAGAAAATACCAATACTTACCTATACGTAAGGGCCTAACTTAAAAGTGCCCTCTTTTATAAATGAGAAATATTATTTATAATAAAGTCATCAACAAAGGAGGTTCTTTCACATGAACAAAAAAGCAATTTTTTTAGGCTTGGCCCTGGCCCTCGTCGGCTGCCTGCCCATGGGTGCGTCTTTCGCAGCCGGTACGCCTCATTTCAAGAACAATAAAGCCGTAGCTGAATATTTCTGGAACGAAGTATTCAACAAACACGACACCGCCGTCATCGACACCATGGTCGGTCCGAAATACAAACAGCACAGCCCGGAATTTGCCGATGGCAAACAGGCCTTTAAGGACGGCGTCAGCGGTTTCCTGAAAGCTTATCCGGACAGCACGGCCGTCATTAAGCACATCGGCGCCGATGGCGACCTGGTCTTCATCCACAACCACATCAAGCTCAACAAAGAAGACCGCGGTCAGGCAGCTGTCGACATCTTCCGCATCAAAGACGGGAAAATCGTCGAACACTGGGACGTCATCCAGGATATACCGGAAAAAGCGGCCAACGACAATACCATGTTCTAGATTTTTCAAAAGGGGCTATCGCATGAAGGTTCTATCATCATGCGAGGTCCCTTTCACTTTATAGTCTGTCGGAGTTTGTAGTTTTCAGAGAAAGCCTTTTAATTGAAAGCCATCCGCTAACAACTAACTGCTAGCCACTAACAACTTAAAAAGGCTTGCCAAAAAAGCCGTCGACCCAGCCGTTGATTCCCTGCATGACGCGGATTAGCTTTTCGCCTCTGTCGGTCAGGCTGTAGGCCACCGTCGGCGGTACCGTGGCATGGACAGTCCGCGTAATCAAGCCGTTGCGCTCGAAGACGTGGAGGTTTTCCGTCAGCACTTTGGCACTGATGCCCGGCAGGCACCGCTGCAGGCTGGCAAAGAACACCGGACCGTCTGCCAGGGCCAGCAAAATAGACGTCCGCCATTTCCCCTTGATGATGTCGATGAAGCAATCGAAGGGGCAATCATAGGCTTTGCCATCAAACGAATACATAGAGCTCCTTCCCTTCTAGTAATCTTCATCCCAGGCGTTGATGACGACCGGTTCTTTTTCCAGCAGCGCTAATTGTTCCGGGCTGAAATGACGGCGGTCGATGACAGCTTCATAGACAAATTCCTGGAAATAAGCTTCAGAGCAGACGAAATAGCCTTTGTCGCCGACATCCTTGCCCCAGGAATTTTCGATTTTCCAGCGGTCCGGCTGGCCGTCCTTGTCGAAATGGACACCTGTGAGAAGCATAGCGTGCGTCGCCGAACTGCCGTTATATTCCAGGCGCTTGCCTTTGGGCATATCCGTGGAAAAACCGCCCAGAAGGGCTTCGTACTGGACGCTATCTGGATCCCAGATACCTTCCTTACGGGCGCCGAAGGCCCCGGCATCGCAGGCGAACCAGATGGCCTGACCGTTTTTCAACTGTTTGACGCAGAGTTCTTCCAGGGCTTCCTGCGACAGGTTCAGGGCCTTCATGTCGCAGCCGGCCATATTTTCGACGGCATGGAACTGGATGGGCGTATCCAGCGGCTTATCTGCCGTCGGTTCATTGATGACGGCGACATAATCGCGCAGGGACAGGCCGACGTATTTCTGATAGAAAGCCTGCGGCGTCAGGTCCCGCTCTTCATGGTAGTTGCCGTCTTTATCGCGGTAGGCGAAGTCAAAGGTCTGGACAGGCTGGCCAAAGGCGATGCAGGCAGCCTTGTAGACTTCGGCCATCATGGCCGCCTTGCGCGGATACGGGTCCGCACCGGCCTGGACGAGTTCCCGCAACTCCATGGCATCTTTGCGCAGGAGGCGGTTCAATGTCGCTACAAAGCGGTCTGTGTGGTTGGACTGATACGTTTCCGGCTGGACCTGTTTGGGCACGACGCCGTATTTTTCGATGAGGTCCACGGCTTCGCTCCAATAGCCGCCGTCAGTCATGCCCCGCAGGACGTACTGCATGAGCTGGCCTTTTATGGGTTCCTGGGCGTTGTCGATAACCATTTCCAGGAAATTGTTGGCTTTTTCCAATTTATCGTAAAAAGACAAGTAATTCTGGGACAGCTCGAACTGGTCGAGGTGGCACGTTTCGGCCACCGTTTCCCGCAGGATATTCAAAGACGCAAAGAGCCAGCAACGGCCGGATTTCTGCTGGGCTGTAATCCCCCGGGTCTTCACTTCCACAGAAAAAGCGCCCTTGAGACGGGCACCGGCTCCGGGAACATAAGCTAGGTCGGCCATATCCGTCTTGGCCAGGGCCGAATGCAGGACCTGGGCCTGCCCGTCCGCGTCATAAGAGGCGCGGAGCTGGGCTAACATATCATTCGTAATCTCTTTCATAAATTTTCCCCCTTTTATCATTTCCCATCCCAATACGGACGGGAATCGTCACATCGCCTGAACCGCTCCGTAGGGGACGTCCTGCTAAGGCGTCCCGCTGTGAATCTTGGATATAACTATTCGGTATATGAGGAATGTTTTCACACATCACCCGTTATGCATTACGTATACACCATCATATCAGGCGGGCCGCCCTTTGGGACGGCCCCTACGAATGTTGGGCTGCCCGTTTGGCGATTTCGATGACCGTTTCGCAGGCCTTGACCAGGGACGGAATGGGCAGATATTCATAGCGCCCGTGGAAATTGGCTCCGCCTGTGAACAGGTTCGGGCACGGCAGGCCCCGGAACGAGAGCTGGGCTCCATCGGTGCCGCCGCGGATAGGTGCAACCTGCGGCGTGACGCCGGCCGCTTCCATGGCTTCTTTGGCCAGGTCGACGACATCCATGTGGCCGTCTTCGATTTTTTCCAGCATATTATAGTAGACATCGTGCGGCGTGACGACGACCGTCCCGTCGCCATATTTTTCATTGAAGAAATCTGCCATCTGCTGCAGCAAGGCCTTGCGCCGTTCAAAATGCTGGCGGTCGTGATCGCGGACGAGCATGTGCATGGTGCACGTTTCGACGTCGCCATGCAGCTTATAGACGTGGAAGAAGCCTTCATGGCCTTCGGTGTATTCCGGTTTTTCCCCGGCCGGCAGGAGCTGCTGCCATTCTGCGGCAATCGACAATGCGTTGACCATCTTTCCTTTGGCGTCGCCTGTATGGACGCTGCGGCCATGGAAGGTGATGACCGGGTTGGCAGCATTGAAGTTTTCATATTCCAGACCGCCCAGTTCGCCGCCGTCGACAGTATAGGCAAAGTCGGCAGCAAACTGCTTCACATCGAACAAAGCCGCACTGCGCCCCGTTTCTTCATCAGGCGTAAAGCCGATGCGGATCGTTCCGTGAGCGATATCCGGGTGCTGGATGAGGTATTCCATAGCGCTGACGATAGCCGTGATGCCCGCTTTATCGTCGGCCCCGAGGAGGGTCGTCCCATCCGTGAAGAGGATGTCCTGACCCTTGTATTTCAGGACTTCTGGAAAAGCCTTCGTCGAAAAGACGAGGCCCTGTGCTTCGTTGAGGACGACGTCCTTCCCGTCATAATCAGTGACCCGGACGGGCTTGATGTCCCTCCCCGATGCATCGGGACTGGTATCGACATGGGAAATGAAGCCGACGACCGGGCCTTCTGCCCCATTGGCCGGCAGCGTGGCCATGATATATCCGTGTTCATCCAAGGTGACATCGGACAAGCCGATGGCCTTCAGTTCCTCTGCCAAAGCCTTGGCAAAGACCAGCTGTCCCGGTGTACTCGGGCAGACGGCATCATTGTCTTCATCGGACTGGGTATCAAAAGAAACATACTTCAAAAAACGCTGTACAACGTGTTCCGTGTCTATCATAGTAATCATTCTCCTTCTTTAAGAATCGTTAATTCAATTTTATGCCGTTATCGGCAATTTATCAATCGTTTAACTTGAATATTTTCATAAGATAAATTGCCGATAATCAGTCACGCAGCCGCAGGACCAGGATTTTTTCCCGGTCGTCGTCGCCAGCGAACAGTGGCGGGATTTCATACTCCACGGCATCGGCCAGGACGAAAGTCACGCGCCGCCGCGACGCTGCCGTCTGCCCATTGGCCAGGGCTTTTTCCCACAGCCGCCGGTCGTATTCCACACCGATGGCCTGACAGCGCATCTGATAAGCCAGGAAGAAGCTGACCCGTCCTTTGCCGCTGCCGTAATCGATGAGCGTATCCTTCTTGCCGATATAGCCGCTGTTGGCCAATCGTTCGAGGACGCCGTAATCCGTCGGCTCATAAGGATGGTGCTCCCCATCGGAATGGCTGTCGTCGCGGCCGGCCGTCCTGATATTCAATATATGTTCCCATTCCTGTTCGTCCATCATAGGCCCTCCCTAACGTAATCTGATACCTATTATAACCCGATTCCAGGGAATAGCAAAAGGCGCTGTCCCATGAAGACAGCGCCTTTTTCTGTAGGGGCGCCACGTGGGGCGCCCGTTCACTCAAATCCGGTTCACAAGTATCGTACAATACCTGACGGGCTCGCCACGTGCGAGCCCCTACAAGCTGCCAGACCACTTCCCGCATAAAAAAGGCTGCCATACAACGACAAGCCCATTTAAGTGGTTAGTGGCTAGAGAAGACACAATTTTTACACAATTTCTTACGCAGTACCTACGCAAAATGAACCTACTATTTATATAGATGCGAAAACCACTTCCAACAAATCGACGAATGGACTCTTTACTGATGAGTCTCCAGGTCCCGGCGCAGTTTATCCAGGACTTGGGCCGTCAAATCGTGCCAGGCATCCTGGAGCCACTGGTCCCGCTGCGCTTCGTCGCCGATACATTCCAGGGCCTTGGGGATGGCCTCACCGAAGAGGATATCTTCCGTCTGACGGCTGCGGTAGACACCGAGCTTACAGGCATTGGCAAAGTGTTCACAGTTATGGAAGAGCAGGTCGTATTTCTTATTGCCCAGGCAGGCCCGGGCAAAGGCGATCGTCTCGGGTACAGAACAGAGCTGCGCCTGTTCTTCCGGCGTATACTGACTCACTTCCACGTCACCGCCCTGGCGGAATTCCTCGAATGACGTTGCCCGGATTTCTGTATCCCACCAATCGATGGGATTGTAGTCATCATCACCGGCAAAGGCAATGACCTCGTCGTCACTGACATAGATGCCGTGATGATAATACAAGCCACCCAGCCGACGCACGCGGATATGGTCGCCCATGACCGGCAACTGCCGAGCCCAATGTTCTGGCGTCCCGTCATCTTGCAATAAAGATAAAATCGAATTCAAATCAATGGCCATCTTCGTCACCTCTCAGCACATCCAGCAGTCCCCGGCAGCCTTCCTGGACATCGTCCCAGGTCCGCTGGAAATCCCGCGTATACCACGGGTCGGCTACGGGCCGGGGATTGGCCGTATAATCCATGAGAAGATGGCACTTCTGGTCCGGGTCGCCATGGAAGATGCGCTTCATGTCCCGCAGGTTCTCATCATCCATGCCAATGAAATAATCATAAAAATCATAATCCTCAGCCGTCAGCAGAACAGCCCGCTTCCCATCGGGATTCATACCGTGCTCCCGGAGCAGCCGTTCCACCGGCGGATAGACCGGATTGCCACAGCCATTCCAGATTTCCTCATCCGTCGTAGCCGCCGAAGCCACGTCAAACCGGTCCGCCATTTCCTCTTGTTCTGCCATCTGCCGGAATACAAACTCCGCCATGGGCGATCGGCAGATATTGCCATGGCAAATGAAAAGTATCCTGATCAAGATCATTTAACTCCTCTCAAAGCCGTAAAAGGCTATGATTCCTACACCGTAATTTTTGTAGGTGAAATTTCCCCTATAATTATAACAGAAAAGGGAGATTATGATTATGTGAAGCTTATAGGGTTGATAGCCGGGATTTACCGGATGGTCTCGATGATTTCTCTGATATACATCGTGTGCGGCACACGGCCTTTGGTATAGAATCCCTCGATGACATCCGCTGGCATTTGCCCCAGCTGAAGCTCATGGCGGTAGATTTTCCGGACGACAAAAGTAATCTCTGCTTCTTCGTAGGTCACGCCATGCTCCAGATATTTTGGGGTGAGACCGCTGGCCTTTGCTTTATCCATATCCCGGCCGGATTTGCTTCCCATGATACCGAGAGCTTTCTGCTACTTCTTGTTGTCAAAGAACGAGACAGTGTAGTAGTCGCTCTTTTCCATGAAACCATACGTATAACGCGCCGGATTGACAAATACTGCGCAGACATTCTTCCCCTTGTGAGGCATACACCAGAGTGTTCCCAGCATACCCCAGCTAATCGTCATCGAATTGAAGGCGTCTTTATCGCCGACGGTCAGGATGCCCCACTGGTCATCAAAGAGTTTGAAAATCTCTGGCTGAAAATCTTTCGTATTCATAAAAGTTTATCCTTTCACAACAAAACAGTTACTGCTGGCTGGCCAGTCTCTTTCCAAGATCAAAGGCCGCCTGCAGGTCTTTCGGGAATTGCTCGGCGTGATGCGCTTTCTTTTTCGTTTCATCCCACGATGCCATACGGTATCGGCTGTAATCCGGTACCTGCAGCGTATCGCAGGAAGCCAGTATTTCCGTTTTCCCGTTCAGGAAATGGAACGGCCAGAAGTATTCTTCCATGCGCGGTTTGTAGTGCTCATCGTAGTAGTTCTGGTCTGCATTCATCGTAAGGATAATGCCGACATCGATTTTTCCCGTAAACGTGCTCTTATAATCATCATAGGATAGTGCCGGAAAGGTCGAGCGGACCATAAAGGAACGGACCTCGCCCGTTGGTTCCCCGAAGTAATCAGTATCTTTTTCATAGGAATCTCTCCTCCTCTATGATTTTTTGTTGATATCGCCAATGTACTCATAACCGCAGGCCGCGCAAAAATAGATTATGCTTCGCCGTCACACGGATCGTCGACGTAATCGACTTCCGCATAGCCAGCGCAAAGTGTGATTTGATGTTTCTTATTGCCTGGGATGACGTATGTATCGCCCTGCTGATACGTCCTGGTTGCGCCATCCATTGTCAACAGGCATTTACCGCTGACAACAATTGTCCACTGTTCCGCATGGGCATGCTCTGGGAAATGGACTTCTTTTTCCGCACTGACGAAGTAGACCGTGCCTGTAGACGTATGGTCCACGCGAACCGTCAGCCCTTCTATACCATAGTCACGTTGTGGAATATGGCGGATGATTTCTGGAAAAACAGACATATGGATAATCCTCCTGAGTAGGTTTCTTGTTTTTTTCGACTGAATTATTATAGCACGGGAGGAAGGCAGAATCTCGTTAGAAAATCGTGTGTTTCTAAACGAACTTGTCATTTTGTGCAGAATGCCAACCTGCCATTAAAGCAGATGCTTCTTTAATGGTTCTGGCATGGCGAGGACAAGTAGTTCGATAAAATTATCGAGAGCAATTTTTTGCCCACCAATAAACCAGTCCTGAATCATCTCAGAGATAGAACGCATATAATACTTAGCCAAAAAATCAATTTCTATGGGAAGTTCATCTTCTTTACCTAAAATACGCAGGCGCTCACGCAGTAAATCGATGGCGTAGTCATTAGTCGCATAGCGGAAGGAGGTCTGCCCTGATGTGTTTTTCAACGCATTTAGAAAAAACGACTGTTTATCCGAAAGGGTAATACAGAATATGCGCAACGCATCACGCCAGCTGATTTTATTGCCGAGTTGGCTGAAAGCCGGCTCAATTTCTTTGTTATAGATAGAAGCCAGTAGTACATATTTATCCGCAAAATGATTATAAAAGGTTGTCGTTGTCATGCCGCAGTTGGTGACAATTTCTTTGACCGAAATCTTGTCAACGGATTTCTTTCCAGCAAGTTCAATGAGGGAAGCAGCCAATAACTGCTTCGTGGTAGGCCGTTCAATCATAAAAGTCTCCTCTTCATTCATGGATGAAATATGATTACAATCAAATATAATTTAACCTGATTCTGCAAGAAGTCTCCCGCCTCTTTAGGCGGTGAGATGAATTGCAGGTTTTTCTGAGGGCTCGATGCCATCGGAAAAATAATGGCTTCACAAGTTGATTTGCAGTATAATCAGTAGTAAGAGTGAAAGAATTTGGAAAGTCAAGGCAGGTGATGATAGTGAATAAGGCATACCGATACAGAATCTATCCGACAACGGAACAGAAAATGATGTTTGCCAAGACCTTTGGGTGTGTCCGATTCATCTACAACAAGATGCTGAGTGACCGCATTGACTATTATAAGGAAACCGGCCAAAAGCTGAATAACACGCCTGCGCAGTATAAAGAAGAATTCCCTTGGCTAAAGGAAGTAGATAGTTTAGCCCTTGCCAATGCTCAAATGAACCTGAATAAGGCCTACAGCCACTTTTGGAATGACAGCCAGCATTTCGGCAAGCCGCGCTTCAAGTCCAAGAAGAATCGTCGTGCTTCGTATTCCACGAACAACCAGAAGGGCTCTGTCCGAATCGAGGGCCATAAGGTGAAACTGCCGAAAGTCGGCTGGGTGAAACTATGCCAGCATCGTCCCTTGCCGGAAAACAGTATCATAAAGACCGTAACCATCAGCCAGACGCCATCAGGAAAGTACTATATCAGTATGCTGGTGGAGTATGAAAACCAAATACCCCTGTCATACCGAAGACCTTCCTGGGGCTAGATTTTGCGATGCACGGCTTGTATGTGGCTTCCGATGAGGCGGATGCTAAGTATCCCGATTTCCTGAGAACGGCAGAGAAAAGATTGGCTAAAGCACAGCGAAAGCTATCCAAAAAGCAGAAAGGAAGTCACAACAGAGAAAAACAAAGACTGCGCGTAGCTATTCTTCATGAGAAAGTGGCCAATCAACGTCAGGATTTCCTGCATAAGAAGGCTCGCTACCTTGCAGATCGCTATGATGCCATTGGCATTGAGGATATCAGCGTCAAAGCGATGGCAAAGCGGAAAAAGGGTGGCAAGTTCAGCTTTGGCAAATCCGTAGCCGACAATGGCTGGAATATGTTCACGAACATGCTGGAGTATAAACTGGCTTGGCAAGGCAAACAGCTTATCAAGATAGACAAGTGGTATCCGAGCAGCCAGCTGTGCCATATTTGCGGATATCAGAACCACGAAACCAAGGAATTGTCTGTAAGGGAATGGGATTGCCCGAAATGTGGAAGTCACCATAATCGCGATAAAAACGCAGCCATCAATATCCGAGAAGAAGCCAGGCGAATATCAGCCTGACGTAATCCATAAAATACCGTGGGTCGCACGGGAATCTACGCCTGTGGAGAGAGTGTAAGCCGCCGCAACTCTTTGGAGTCAGTGGCGCTGTTCTCGTTGAAGCAGGAAGCTCCTGCCTCTATAGGCGGGAGTACGTTCACTCTGTAAGATATGTTCCCATTCCTGTTCGTCCATTTCAGGTCTCCCTGCCTTTCCCTTCCATATCCCGTCGCCATTTATCCAAAACCTGAGCCGTCAAATCGCGCCAGGCATCCTGGAGCCATTGATTCCGTTGCGCATCGTCGCCGAGACATTCCAAAGCCTTGGGGATGGCCTTGCCGAAGAGGATATCTTCCGTCTGATGGCTGCGATAGACGCCGAGTTTGCAGGCGTTGGCAAAGTGTTCACAGTTGTGGAAGAGCAAGTCGTATTTCTTATTGCCCAGACAAGCCCGGGCAAAGGCAATCGTTTCCGGCACAGAGCAGAGTTGGACCTGTTCCTCCGGCGTATACTGGCGTACTTCCACGTCGCCGCCCTGGCGGAATTCCTCGAATGACGTTGCCCGAATTTCTGTATCCCACCAATCGATGGGATTGTAGTCATCATCACCGGCAAAGGCAATGACCTCGTCGTCACTGACATAGATGCCGTGATGATAATACAAGCCACCCAGCCGACGCACGCGGATATGGTCGCCCATGACCGGCAACTGCCGAGCCCAATGTTCTGGCGTCCCGTCATCTTGCAATAAAGATAAAATCGAATTCAAATCAATGGCCATCTTCGTCACCTCTCAGCACATCCAGCAGTCCCCGGCAGCCTTCCTGGACATCGTCCCAGGTCCGCTGGAAATCCCGCGTATACCACGGGTCGGCTACGGGACGGGGATTGGCCGTATAATCCATGAGGAGGCTGCACTTCTGGTCCGGGTCGCCGTGGAAGATGCGTTTCATGTCCCGCAGGTTCTCGTCATCCATGCCGATGAAATAATCATAAACATCATAATCACCAGCCGTCAGCAACGCCGCCCGCTTCTCACTGGGATCCATACCGTGGGCTCGGAGCAGCCGTTCCACCGGCGGATAGACGGGATTGCCGTACCCGTTCCAGATTTCCTCCTCCGTCGTCGCTGCCGAAGCCACATCGAACTGCTCCGCCAGCCCATCCTGCTCCGCCATCTGCCGGAACACAAACTCCGCCATGGGCGACCGGCAAATATTGCCATGGCAGACAAACAGTATCTTTATCACAAGTTTCAAACTCCTTCCATACCGTAAATGGCCTGTAGAAAAATGTTCCCTCTTATTGTAGCAGAAAACATTGTTTTTTGCTCTGGGTTCTGCGAATATGACGCTCCCCATTTTCAGATAAAAAAGTACCCTCCTTACTGTTTTATCCAATATAGAGGGTATATGCCTGTTATTTTATAATATAGGCATTTACGATTTCCCCATAGTAGGCAGATAGAACGCACTATTTTGTAAGATACTATCTAAAAGGAGAGTAAAATGGAAGTATCAGAAATCAATATCAAACCATTTGCCTATGCTATCAGCATCATCAATGGAAAATGGAAGATGCACATTCTTTTTTGGCTATGGAAAAAAGGAACCCTGCGGTACAGTGAATTGAAACGTGCACTCGGGCATGTAACCCATAAAATGCTCAGTACCCAATTAAAAGAGTTAGAAAGCGATGGACTGATCAACCGACATGAATATCCGCAGGTGCCGCCTAAGGTAGAATATTCCATGACAGAACGGGGACTCAGCATGATGCCCATACTGCAATTGCTTTGCGAATGGGGAACAACCCATATCGACGATAATCTTCCCGGTTCCAAAGATGCCTGATTGTGCCTGTCATGATTGAACTTCTATAAGTGGCAGAGGTTCCATCATGATATTTCCATTATTTTTTACGGTCTTCCGCCGCCATTTGAGTCAATCTCATTCCAAGATCATATGCCTTTTTCAGGTCCTGGGGAAAAACTTCTTCCCGCTGCCGCTTCTTATCCGCTTCATCAAAAAGATTCTGTCTGTAACGGGAATAATCATTATACTGATAGGTATTACAGCAGTATTGGACTTCGTTATATCCATAAACAAGGTCCATGGTTTTTCCCCAGGTTCCCAGCAGCTCCGGATAATGGAATTTTTCCATCTCCTCTTCCTTGCAATTCATGGCATAGATCAACCCTGAGAATTTTTTAGCATGAGGGACCATATCGGGCTTCCCATCCTTATAGAAATAGGAATAGATGGGAAAAAGGGAACGATTGAGGAGGCTGATGACCTGCCCATTAGGATAGCTGAAATAGACGGGACTTCCCACGATGACCACGTCGGCGTCCCAAATCTTTTTGAGCACGGGCTGGATGCTGTCCCGGACAGCGCACACCCCTCCCGTTTTGCTGTTTTTCAGCTTACAGGCATAGCACTCCCGGCAATCCGTAAATTCATAATCCACCAGATGGATGAGTTCCGTTTCAGCACCAGCTGCCTCGGCTCCTAGCTGTGCTTGCTGCAGCAATTGGGCCGTGCTGAAATTTTTTCTTGGACTCCCATTCAATAAAATTGCTTTCATCCTGATTCCTCTTTTCTCCAAAATTTTCTTTTTCCTTATCATGAGTCATTAACGACCTTCATGTTTTTTATTATACTCTTCAATTCAGTTTTGCCATATACTTTTTAGCTTGACAGCCCTCATGCGATCATCATACGAATACATTAAGAGGGCTTCATAGCAGACGCTGTCCGGGTCCCAGATACCTTCCTTGCGGGCGCCGAAAGCGCCGGCATCGCAGGCGAACCAAATGGCCTGACCCTTCTTCAGCTGCTTGACGCAGAGCGCTTCCATGGCGTCCTGGCTGAGGTTCAGGGCCTTCATGTCGCAGCCCGTCATATTTTCCACGGCGTGGAACTGGATGGGCGTATCCAGGGGCTTGTCCGCCGTACTGGAGATAGAGGTTCGGCGAGACCATGCACTGTGACTGCCGCGCCAGCTCATTGAAAGCCGTGACGTGGGCATCATCCGGCCGGAGCAGATAGTCGTCTCGCTTCTTCCCCAATTTTTCTGGCAGTTCAGCCGCTTCATACTGCGGCAGGAAAGGCATGTGCTGCACTTCCGGGAAGAAAATCAGGTCGGCCCCTGCAGCCTGGCGGACAAAATCATAACTCTTCTGGAAATTCGCTTCCATATCTTTGGACATAGCCATCTGTGCCATGGCAAGCTTCATCATTCATTCCCCCTCGTATGTTCCAAGACCCAGGCAAAGGCCTTGGCCGTACGGATGTCGTTGTCCTGGAAATGATTCCCTTTGTTCCATTCCAGTGTACATGTTAGATTCCGCCCCTGGAACAGGTCAAAGACATCGCGGATGCGGTCTTCGACGCTGGCCATGACGAGATTGCGCGTCTTCTTTTCCTTGTCGCCGAGGCTCAGGTAGACGCACGGGCTCTGGAAAGTTTTTTCTTTCAGATAGTCGCAGAAGGCCGGGAACCAGACCGACGGCGAGGCCGCCGCGATGCCCTGGAAAACGGCGCTTTCACAGGCCGCCCAAAGGGCAAAGAGACCGGCCAGGGAATAGCCGCCGAGATAATATTTCTTCGCAGGATCTGCCGTAAAGGTCAGCACTTCCTGCAGCGTTTCTTTGGCGCCATTACCAAAGGGCACTTTGCCAAAGACCGGCGGCGCCGGCCAGGGCGACAAATCCCGGTTCCAGTCTGCGACCTGCAGGGCCAGGAGGCGGAAATCGACGTCCGTCGCCGCCCGGATGGCTGTGATTTCCTTTTCCATCCCGGCTAAGTCGTGGTCGTCGACCAACTGGATGAGGACGTGCTGCGCCCTGGGATTTCCGAATTCAAACGATTTTAGCATAAAATTTCCCCTTCCTGCAGATTCTTGACGACCGGCAGATCCGCCTTCGTCGCTGCTTCCGATTTCCGTCCTAAAAAAATAACGTTGCGTACAATATCTTTTACCATTATAAAATAACCCCCTGCACATTTTTCTAAAGACATTGTACGGTAATTCGCACATTTTTCCAACTGTTTTTGACGTCCAAACGCACATTTTTCCTGTTTCGACAGTAAAAAGGGGATTGTCGCACGAAGGTTTCTACCATCATGCCCAATCCCTTTTCTCTAAAAGTCTACAGTTTGTAGTTTGCAGTTTGTAGTAGATGGCTTTAATTAATAACATTCGTACGTACTGAAAACTATAAACTAAAAACTACAAACTTTTTAAAGTACTTTCACTTGCTGGTTCTTTTCGCCGAAGTTTTCCATGAGCCTCTTTTTGATGGCGTCACGGCTCGTGCCTTTGGCTTCTTCCTGTTTGATCAGTTTGTAGGCACCGAAGAGCGGCGACGGGCCGATCTGGGAGCTGAAGAAGCCGATGCCCTGGTTCCAGGCGATGAGTTCGAAGACGTCGTCGAAGGCACGGGAATCGATGCCGTGGATATAGGCTTTGACCAGTTCCCGTGCAGCCTGACGGTAGCGGCCGGCGCCGACGGCATTGGCCAGGGAGAGGATGAGGCGCATTTCATAAGAGAGGTAATGGCGTTCGTCATTCCACGTTTCGTCCCAGAATTCGACGGCAATGCGGCCCAAGTTCTTGTCGATGATCGGGAAATTGAGGAGTGCCGCCGGCCCGAAAGGCTTCTTGCCCGATGCCGGTTTTGCTTCGCTGCGGTAGAACCAGATGTGGAATTCATAGGGCTTCACTTCTTCCACGTGATATTCAAAGCCCCGGTCCTTCATGGCTTCATAGAGCGGATGCGGTTCGAAGCTCTGGATAATCTGCAGGCCGCTGCCTTCAGGAACCTGATCGGCCTGACGAAAAAGGCCCTGCGAGAAATTGCCCTTAGCCTGACGCAAATCGATGACTTTGAACTGATCTTTTTTATTTTCCCATTCTGTATACATAACAAAACCTCCTGTTGAAAATCCTTTAGATACGTTGATTGGCTTTCGCTTGATGACTGTATCTTACCAGATTTCCCACAGGAGGTACGTTGCTTTTCTAACTAATATAAATTTTATCTTTTTTCGATGAACGACCTGCAGCAAACGACATAGTTACCTCGACGTAAGGGCCTGACGGAAAAAGCCGAAAATAACAATACTATGTTTTAGTCGTGCAGGGCCACGCCGTTGCTGGCGATAACCTTTTGGTACCAGTAAAAGGATTTCTTCCGATAGCGGGCCAGGCTGCCCCTGCCGTCGTCATGGCGGTCGACGTAAATGACGCCGTAACGCTTGCTCATCTGCGCCGTCGAGGCGCTGACCAGATCGATGCAGCCCCAGATGGTGTAGCCGAGGACGGGGATGCCGTCGGCTAAGGCTTCTTCTACGGCCAAGAGATGCTGCTGCAAATAATCGATGCGGTAATCGTCCTCGACGGTCCACTGCCCCTTTTCGTCGTCAAAGACGAGCTCGTCCTTCGCACCGAGCCCATTTTCGACGACGAAGAGGGGCTTTTGGAATTTATCCCAGAACGTATTGAGGACAAAGCGCAGGCCCTGCGGGTCGATCTGCCAGCCCCAGGCCGATGACGGCAAATACGGATTGGTCACGCCCGTAAAGAGGTCGCCTGCCGCATCTGCGGCCGTGCTGTCGGCGGCCGCACAGGTACTGACATAATAGCTCAGGGAAATAAAATCGACCGTATTTTCCTGCAGCAGTTCCCTTTCGTCCGGACGGATATCGAGATGGATTCCCTTTTCCCTGAAATAGCGCTGGGCATAGCCCGGATAGCGGCCGCGGGCCTGGACTTCGAGGAAGAGCTCATTCTGGTGGTTGAGCTCCATGGCCGCGATGACATCAGTCGGCTGCGGTGTCAAAGGATAACTGGGCATGGCCAGGACCATGCAACCGATCTGAAAAGCCGGGTTGATTTCGTGACCGATTTTTACGGCTCTGGCGCTGGCCACGAGCTCATGGTGGATGGCCTGATAGAGGTCACTTGCGCTGAGTTCCTCTTTTGGCGTCGGGATGGCGCCGCTCATGAAGGGCGAGCCCAGAATTGAATTGATTTCATTGAAAGTCAGCCAGTACTTGACCTTATGCTGATAGCGCGTAAAAATCGTGCGGACGTAGTTTTCGTAAAAGCCGATGAGCTTGCGGTTCGTCCAGCCGCCGTAATGGTCGGCCAGATAGAGGGGCGTTTCATAGTGGGAAATCGTCACCAAAGGCTCGATGCCGTACTTATGACATTCATCGAAGAGGTCATCGTAAAAAACCAGGCCCGCTTCATTCGGCTCTTTTTCGTCGCCGCGCGGAAAAATCCGGCTCCAGGCGATGGACGTGCGGAAGACCTTGAAGCCCAGTTCCGCAAAGAGGCGGATATCTTCTTTATAACGATGATAAAAATCAATGCCTTTCAATTTTAAATTGTCCGGTGTCGGCCCGGCCGTGCGCGGCCCCTTCAGTCCCTGCGGCAGGACATCCTGAATCGAAAGGCCCTTGCCGCCTTCATCATAAGCCCCTTCCAGCTGATTGGCAGCCACAGCGCCGCCCCAAAGAAAATTTTCAGGAAACATCATTTTCTCCTTTATCCAGTCTCTATTTTACAAATTTACAAAAAAGCTGTCGACCCAGCCGTTGATGCCCTGCATGACGCGCTGCAGAGCCGCAAAGAAGAGCGGTCCCTTATTTAATGATTTCCACATTGTCCGTCTTCAGCTGCGGCGTGCGGGCATATGCAACAGCCGGGATGCCAAGGGCCATGACGAAGCCGAGTTGGCAGTGCTTCGGGATATGGAACTGCGCTTCGATTTTCGGGAAATGCTGGGCCAGGGCCACAGCGAAACCGTCCCAGACCGTCCCCAGTCCCAGGCTGGCGGCGTAGAGTTCCAGATACGAAAGGGCAATGATCGGGTCGGCATTTTTGCACGTTTCGGCCGCTTTCTTTTCATCGACGGAGACGATGACCAGGGCCGGTGCACCGCGGTAGACCAAATCCCTGCCAGCCTGCAGGCTTTTATCTGCCATGTCCTTCAGGAAAGCTAAGGGCGAATCAGCCGGAATACTTTCCAGACAATCATAGGTGATTTTGCGCAGTTCATCCATTTTCTGGCGCGTGGCGATAATAGAAAAGCGGAGAGACGGCGCATTGACGCCTGTCGGCGGATAGGCCAGCATGTCCTTGAGCTTTTCAATTTTTTCAGCTGGTACATCGTCTTCCTTATACTGACGGATACTGCGCCGCGATTTAATCAGGCCCAGCATTGCTGCACTGTCCACGGTCGTAACCGGGTCAGAAGCCGCCGGATCGAGGCCACCGAAGGAAAAAGCCCCTGTCGGACAGACGGCCAGGCAGTGCTGACAGGCCAGGCACATCTTTTCCCCATCCTTGATATAACGGGGTATCTTCTGGTCGTCGAATTCCAGACACGAAGCCACGCAATCGCGCAGGCACATTCCACAGTGGATACATTTTTCTTCATCAACAGCAATCATACGTTTCATCATAACGCTTCCCTCCCAATAGTATATACCCCTATTATAGCAAGAGTCTATCCATCGCGCACCGGGAAATCGTTCATCGTTCGTCGTTCATCGTTCATCGAAAATTCTCACGACAAACGATGCAAAAAAAGGATTGTGCATGATGGCAGAAGCCTTCGTGCGACAATCCCTTTTTCTTACTTCTTCAGCGCCAGTCCGTCATGGAAGGCCTGCCCTACGACGGGGCCGATGGTGCGGTACGTGCTGGTGCTGATGTCGAAGATGATCGGCTGGAGTTTATCCAGGTCGACGTGGCCGTCGGTGAGGACCTTTTCATCGGCCTGCATGGCAACGATTTTGCCGACGAGGATGCCCGTTTCGTCGTCCCAGCTCTTCATTTCACATTCCAGAGTGACCGGATATTCTTCGATGATCGGCGCATTGACGTGCGGCGCCTTGTGGACATGGACGCCGGCCTGTTCAATCTTGTTGACTTTGTTGCCCGTTTCCACGCCGAAGTAGTCGGAAATGACGACCGTATCCTTGGTGGCGAAAGCAACGGTGAAGGCCTTGGTCTTCTTCACGTTGTCCGTCGTCTTGTGCTTCGCTAAAAAGAGCGTGATTTCCCCGTAGTCGCTCTGCTGGCCCCAAGCCGCGTTCATGGCATTGGGCACGCCGTTTTCATCATACGTTCCAATAATAAAGACACCTTCCGGTGTAATGATCGAATGCTTGGCATCAAATTCCATCGTAATTCCCCCATTCAAATATTTATCTTAACTTTCTTCTTGGTTTTATTATATCTATTTTTCTAGATATGCCAATATTTATTTTACGTCAACTACTCCCGACTAAAGTCGGGAGCTTGTAAGTCGGAACTGCATAGGTACTAACGACATCTAAAAGATGTCTTCCTAAATCCGCCTACATCATCGGGTGGCTGACAACACCCGCTTTGCTAAGGAGATTTACTCCAAAGCAGTTGTTATTCTTTCGTAACGAGGACGGTTATCTCCGGAAATCCACATAGTTCCGAGGAGTTGGATATTCATAGCTCCGATACGGTCATCGTTAGATCTGTAACCACACTGGCAACGATATAAGTGTTTGTGATGGTCACGGTTTTCCTTGTGGATAGTACCGCATTTGGGACAACGTTGAGAGGTATACTTAGCAGATACCTTCAGAACTTCGGAACGATTTTCATGAGCTTTATAAGTCAAGAATTGTTCCAACTGATAGAACGCCCAGCTGCGCAGGTCGTAATTTTGTTTAGCAGTTCTTGAAAGATGGGACTCTTCGAAGCTAACACCGGTCAAATCTTCAAGCACAAACAGCGTATCTTTGCCGTATTTTTCAACGAGTGTCTTAGAAATCCGATGGTTTACATCAGACATCCAACGGTTCTCTCGTCCTGAAATGGCTTTGAGTCTATGCTTTGCTGATTTTGTGCCTTTAGACTGGAGCTGGCGGCGGACTTCCTGAAATTTATGGCGTTTAGTAGCCATCTTCTTACCAGAGACGAATTCAGTTTTGCCCTGTTCGTCGTAACTAACAGTAAGAAAACGTAATCCACGGTCAATACCGACAACGTGACGGACGTTTTCTTTCTGAAAATCTTCGACAGCTTGGGTTACGGGAATATGGAGATACCATAAACCTTTGAGTTCGACCAGTTTTGCTGTTCCAAGGTCATAAGCGCCATCAAGGTATTCAGCGAAATGTTCGCCCTCAAAAGTGCATTTGGTTCTTTTGCCGAGTGTATTGATAGATAGGATTTGACCATCATCCACGAAACTGTAATCTCGGTTACGGACCAAATCAGCTTGTGGACGAGTAAAGAATATCGGCTTCCAAAGCCATTCCCATGTCTTGGTAATGCGTTGCCAGTTGCCATCTTCATCCTTATATCTGTAGGGATTTTGGAAGAGCTGTTGTTTTACCGTCTTATATCTGGCAATCGTCGTCTTGATAGAAGACTGGGCCAGCTGCGATTTCAGACCGAACTGGCTGCGCAGGTCACTGTACAGTTCTCTGTTGAGACTTTGGTAGGCCATGTTAAATCGGTGGTCGAAGATGTACTGCGACACGAAGTTACAAGCCTGACGGTATTGTTCAGTCATCTGACGGAACAGCGTCTCTTGTTCGGGAGTAACGTGTATACGAAGTTTTATTGTTTTAGTTAGGTTGGACACTATTTCTCACCTGCCTTTCTAAAATCTATACTACTTCATTAAAATTATTATATCATAATTTTTTTGCTAAAAGTCTATTATTTATTATTGAAAGGAGGGGAGGTGCGGCTCCTCTCATGACTAAAGTCACGAGTCTCCACCGCACCATGAAGATGAATTAACACCACTAACCCCTAGCCCCTGACTGCTAACCCATCGAGTAGGAGGGATTTCTGAGTAGAAATCCCGACCTCTCACACCACCGTGCGTACCGTTCGGTACACGGCGGTTTCCTAGTTTTCGCATACTTGCTTGTAATAGCTCGTCATGGTTATGTAGCCAAGGCGGGCTATTTCTTTATTCGTAAGAACTGAGTTCAGCATTGCCGCTGCTCGCCACGGACCTTTTCGGCAGTTAGCCATTTCCAACACTACCCACTTGGGCGCGCCGTATTGGCTTATCATCCGGTGTTTCGTCCGTACCTTCTTCCATTGTTTCCAGTATATGGTTCGTATTTTGCGTCGAATCCATCTGTCAATTTGAATTAGCAGTTCCTTCATATTCGCTAGTTTAAAGTAATTCACCCATCCCTTTATGAATCGTTTCAATAGAAGGGCTCTCACTTCGTTTCCTTTTCCATTGCTTCGTTTCAATATAAACCGCAAACGGTCTTTCATCTTAGTAATGGATTTCGGATGCACCCGGAGTCGGCATTTTCCATTCTTTCGGTAGAAGCCATATCCCAGATATTTAACATAGCGGATGTGGGCTACGTGCGTCTTATTTCGATTCACCTTGAGAAATAATTTCTTCTCAATATATCGAGTGATGCTTTCCAAGGTCCTTTCGGCACTTCTTCTGCTTTTGCAGAGTATCATGCAGTCATCTGCATAGCGGACAAATTTATGTCCGCGCCGTTCCAGCTCCTTATCCAGCTCATTCAGCATGATGTTACTCAAGAGCGGACTCAATGGCCCTCCTTGGGGAACCCCCTGTTCACTTCGTTCGAACATCCCATGCCGGATAACACCAGCATGGAGATATTGGTGTATCAGCGAGATGACCCGGCCGTCTTTTACGCTCCTTGACAGAACTTCTATCAATTTGCTTTGGCAGACATTGTCGAAAAATTTCTCCAAGTCCATGTCTACGACGTAGACATAGCCCTCATCTGCATAGGCCTGGCATTGTTTCAACGCATCGTGGGCGCCCCGTTTGGGACGGAACCCGAAACTGCTATCTGAAAACTGTGGCTCGTAGATAGGCACAAGAACCTGCGTAATCGCCTGTTGTATCATGCGGTCTACGACCGTAGGGATTCCTAATTTCCGGAATTTCCCTTTTTCCTCTTTGGGTATTTCAACCCGACGGACTGGCTGGGGCTTATATTTCCCATTCCGTATTTGCTGAAGGAGGTCCAGGCGATGTTCCCGCAGGTAGGGTAGAAGTTCATCTACACTCATCCTGTCGACCCCGCCGGTTCCTCGATTAGACTTTACCTTCTTATAGGCACCATTTAAGTTGTCTCGTGATAAAATCTGCTTCAACAGACTGTCCGCTGGCAAGCTTGCAATGATGTCGTTGTGTTCAGCAATCCTCGCATGGGCAGACGCTTCCACATATCCCGGTTGTTCCGCAACCTCTTTTTGTGGACAGCCTTCTTGATGAAGTTTTCTGTCTTTCATTCCATGATTGGTTACTTTCATTAACTAACATCTCCTAGGATTCGGCCCTTTCCTCATGGTCTATAGCCCATAAGGTACTATGGCCTCGGCTGACTCCTCATGATAAATCTTATTTCAACCATGATGTCCAATCTATATGGCACCATCATGTCCATGAGGCCTCCCCGGGTAAGAACGCACTCTTTCTCTCCATGTGTCTGCCACATCTACTATTCATGGTTCCGTGTAGCTATGGGACTTCAACCTGTTAGGCGGCCTTATCCCCATGACTAGCCTTATGTGATTTCTGTTCGTCAGACCAGAGATTTGCCTCGACCTTCCTTCAGATTCCATCTCACGATGGACACCCTTGGTTCTGGCTATAGCCTTCCCGCTACCGGGCGGCTTAGGGACTTTCACCCATTAGAGTGCGCCCATGCCGGGCGCACCTAAAAAAAAGCTGCCGCATCAGCGACAGCCCTTTTTACATTAAACTTCAAACATCAAACCTCAAACGTTCTCTTAGAAGGAGAATACGAATTCAGCTCTCGTCTGTTCTTCCGGATCATCGGCATGGGTCTTATTCGTCTTCCATTTAGAGCCAAAGCTCTGGTAGACGTTGAATAAGGTATTCTTGGCTACGACATAGCTGCCGCCGACGCCCCGGTCTTGATATTGTTCAAGGCATCGCTGTCAAAGCGTCAGCTATTCGTCGAACCACCGAGATAAGCCCCATCTTCGACATTGAGGTATTCGACCCAAGCGCTCCAAGTACCCGGCTGAGATTTTACAGCTTTGCCATATGTCAGCTGAGCAGCCCACCAGTTGGCACTGTCATCGTTATCGAGGGTCTTAAAATCTAGTTCTTCACTCTGCCGCAGGCATTGTAATTTCAATTCAATCTATTTCTTCCAAAAAGCCTCTGCGTTGGCGATGTTCTGACGAATCGTCGCGCAGCAGGCTTTAAATTTTTTCAGTTCGTCGTCAGGCAAGTTGTATTCGATGACTTCTTCGATGCTATTGTCGCCACCACCCCAACGAAATCCTTGGGCTGTCAGCCACTCTTTGAAAGCCCCTTTTTTCGTTTCTCTTCATCATCCATCGTGACATTCGGAGCCAAAAAATTTCAGGTCTGGTCGCCTGCCACAGGCGTCACAGCCGCCCACTTTTCCGGTGTCCCGTCGTCTTCGAGAAGTGAAAGAATCGATTTGATGTCAATCATTGCTAAGCCCCCTGTTCACGTTTGCGAAAAGATGTGCGCAGCCAGCTCCAGAGTGGCTGCAAGTAAAGGTAGACGGCAGCGGCAATGCCCCAGGATGAGGCACCGAGGGCCGCCAGGGGTACGGCAGCAGCAACACTCCAGGGCACGAGGGCCGCGAGGACGATGGTCGTGTCTTCCAGGGCCAAGGCCATTTCCTCTTTGTCGTCATAAAGCGACTGGCAGAGCTCCTGCACCATGATGGGCGACAAGGTCTGGTTGCAGGCAATGGCGACGGAAGCGAGGGACACGACAATCGTACAGCCAAAGGCCGTAAAGACCAGGCAGAACAACAGCCCGGCCGCAAACAGTCCTAAGGGAAGAAAATTCATGGCAGTTTTCTCCTTCCAGAAGTCCTTAAGAGATAAGCAGCATGACTGCCGGGACGACGATGACGAAGAGCAGCGTGCCGATGGTGACTAAGTTGGCCGCATAGGTGACGTCGCCCTTGCCCTGGGTCGCCAGAATCGGCAGGACAGCGATGGTCGGCACGGCGCTCTGGACGATGAAGGTCTGGCTAGCAATGGCCGGCAGGACGCCGCCAAGGCCGGCGGCGATTCCGAAGACGGCAGCGGTCAGGGCCGGACTGAGGACGAATTTGACGAGCATGACCACGACCGTATCCTTATCGAAGCGGATGCTGGCAAGGCCGGCGACGGAGAGGCTGATGCCGATATAAATGAGTGACAGGCCGGTCACCATATTGCCGAGATAGTTCAGCGTCGCAAAGAGGGGCTTAGGAATCGAAATGTCGAAGAAGAGGACGAGAAAGGCAGCGACGCAGCCGACCAGCGGCGCCTGCAGCAGCCGTTTCGGCTGGAAGCGGGCTCCCCCGGCCGCAGCGTCCGGCGTGCTCGGATCATTGAGCACCAAAGTGGCGCCAACCGTCCAGATAGAAAGCAGGCTCAGTACATAGAAGACGAGGAAATACGTAATCGACTGGTCGCCAAACAGAGCCGCGTTCAGGGGCATGCCGATGAAAAGGCTGTTCGTATTGACGATGCCGTTGATGAAGCTGCCCCGGCGGCCGTGCGGGACACGGCAGACTTTTACCAGAACGAAGCTGATGAGATAGAGGACGGCCAGTATCACCGTCCCGGAAATGAGAGGCCCGGTCAGGTTGCCCAGTTGGGAAAGGTCGAGGGTCTTGATTACCGAAACGAAGATGGACGACGGCAGGGCGATGTTCATGACTAAAAAGGCGAGGTTCTTGTTTAAACCGTCATCGATGAATTTTTTCTCACGCAGAAAATAGCCCAGGACCATCAGCAATATAATAGGCAGGATGTCTTCAATGATTTCCAGTAACAGCATTTCTTATCTCCCCTCGTGGTCAGAATCAGGTGCCGCATACCGCGTTAAGAAGCGGGACGGCACTTTTTTTGTCAGCCAGACGCCGTTGACGGAACGGTAGAAAGTGAAGCCTTCTTTTACCATTTTACCGCTGGCGACGGTGTAGATGACAGGTTTGCCGTGGCGCTGGCCGACCTTTCGGGCCGTCACGGCATCGCCCGAAAGGTGGACGTAGAGGCGGCTCTTGGGCAGCAGGCCCTGGCGCTCGATAGAGGCCGTGTATTTCTCGCCCGTACCGTGATAGAGGATGGGCGGCGGCGTGACCACGGGCAGCTCGACGTCGACGGGAATGGAATGGCCCTGATTGGCCCGGATCTTCGTCTTCTCGTCATTGAAGGAATAGCGCTGCTTGTTGTCTGTGCGCACGATTTCTTCCAAGATTTCTTTATTGATAGGATACTTCCTGCTGACGCCGGCCAGCAGTTCTTCCACATCGGCCCAGCCGTGCCGGTCCAAAGTCACGCCGGCCACCCAGGGCTTATGGCGCAGGATGAGGCTGAGGTAGCGGCTGATACGCGTTAAATCCATGATGATCACCTTTTCTTTTATAAAAAACTCCGTACCTGATAAACTAATATCTTTTCTTTTTCGTCGTCACCGTCAAAGAGATCGCGGCAGTCGATGGGCTCTTCGGCGATGAGGCGCAGGTGCTGGTTGAGGAAGTGCTCCGTATCTTCATAGGGATAGTAGAAAAAGAGGCGCAGCGGCCGCGGTTTGCGTTCGAGAGAGTCGAAGATTTTCCCGAGGACCCGCTTCAGCGTGTGCAGGGCGAAAGGATTGAAGAAAAAGCAGCAGTCTGCTTCATCGGGGATCTCATAGGCCGCCGCATCGGCCAGGACGAAGGAGACGCGCTGCCGTGCCGCCGGGCTCTTGGCGTTGAGCATTGCTTTCTGCCAGAGCCGTTCGTCGTATTCGATGCCGAGAGAATGGCAGCCCGTCTGGTAAGCCAGGAAAATACTCACCCTTCCCTTGCCGCTGCCGTAATCGATGAGGGTATTCTTTTTGCGGATCAGGCCGCTGTTGGCCAACCGTTCAAGGACGCAGTAATCCGTCGGTTCGTAGGGATGGTGTTCCCCATCCGAATGACTGTCATCGCGCCCAGAAGTCTTAATCCCCAGCAGCTCTTCCCATTCCTGTTCACGTGTCGCCATAATGCACTCCTTTTTATTAATGTTGAAATACAATAATTCTATCATATACCGCTCACGGCAAAATAACAACTGCGTCGTTCGAAGGAAAACCCCCGGACATCTCCCGCGCCGGGGTTTTTCTTTAGGCCTGACAGGACTCGACAGCCACATTTCAATGTTAGTATGAATTAACAACCACTAACCCCTAGCCCCTGACTGCTAACCCCTAAAAAAAAGCTGCCGGATCATCGGCATTGGTCTTATTCGTCTTCCATTTAGAGCCAAAGCTCTGGTAGACGTTGAATAAGGTATTCTTGGCTACGACATAGCTGCCGCCGACGCCCCAGGTCTTGATGTTGTTCAAGAAGACAAGAGTGTCCACAAGGTCAAATTCAGCCTGAAAAAAAATGCCCCGGCTGAGCAAGAAAGCCAAATCTGGTTCTTCACTCTGCCGCAGGCATTGTAATTTCAATTCAATCTATTTCTTCCAAAAAGCCTCTGCGTTGGCGATGTTCTGACGAATCGTCGCGCAGCAGGCTTTAAATTTTTTCAGTTCGTCGTCAGGCAAGTTGTATTCGATGACTTCTTCGATGCCGTTGGCGCCGATGACCGACGGGACACCGCAGAAGATGCCCTTTTCGCTGTATTCACCGTCCAAAGGAGCGCTGGCGGCCATGATTTTCCGTTCATCACGCAGGACGGCGCGGACCATGGTGGCACCGGTCATGCTGATGCCGTATTCCGTGCAGCCCTTGCCGGAGTACGTGACCCAGCCGGCTTTGATGGTCTGTTCCTGGACTTTGTCTTTATCGAAGACGTAGTTCGGATTTTCTTCCAATTCAGCCAAGGGCTTGCCACCAAAGTGGATCAGCGACCAGGGGACGATCTGGGAATTGCCGTGTTCGCCCATCATGTAGGCCGAGAAGGAATGGTGGTCCAGGCCGGTCTGCTGGGAAATGGCGCTGACCAGACGCGAGCTGTCGAGACCTGTGCCCGTACCGAAAACGTGCCCCTTGGGCAGGCCGCTCTTCTTGGCGATGAGGTCTGTAATGACGTCGCAGGGATTGGTGATGTTGATGATGATGCCCTTGAAGCCGCCGGCCATAACTTTCGGGATGTAGTCGGCTACCTGAGGTACCGTGAAATGCATTTCATCGTCACGGTTGCCCGAAGCGCAGAGCTTGATGTCGCCGATGGCATTGACGATGACGTCGCAGTCCGCCAGTTCTTCATAGCTGGCAATGGTATAGTTGACACGATGAGGCATAAACATAACGGCGTCCATGAAGTCCTGCCGTTCGCTGACCAGTTTATCATGGTTAACATCACAGAGCTTGACTTCGTCGGCAATGCCTAAGACCCCCAAGTTGAAGGCCACATGGGCACCGACATGGCCCAGACCGATGACACCGACGATACGTTTTTTGAAACTCATAAAAATCCCTCCTTATTCTTATTATATTTATGTTATCAGGAAATCGTCCTGTTGTCTGTTGTAAATACTACGAAAAGTAAAGTGAACTTATACTTTTTTATTTATTTTTTCGGTGTCATCTAATTCCTTATGGTCATAACCTCAAATTCCCACTCCTCTCCTGCCTTGTCACAGATGGATCCTACGCAGGCACAGTTGTCAAACTTCGCCCCTTCCGGTAAATGGATTCCCTGCGGAGGAAAATATTTTCCGGATTCTTCAACCATTTCAGGATATTCAGCCGCGTTTCATGCTTTTATTATATCTATTTTTATTGATATATCAATATATAGATTTGAAAAAATCAAAAAAAGTTGTACAATAGAGAAAAGTTATCAAATCAAGAAAGCAGGTGCTTCTACTATGACAAAAGAAGAAAAACAAAAAGCTGTCACGGCTGCCGGCAATCCAGCCAAACCGACAGGCGAAGCGGGCGAACAGATGCTGGCCCGCATGAATGAAAGCCATGCGCCCCTCACAGCCTGGGGCCTCTCGCACTTCACCTGGCGCGGCGATGAAGCCGTCCTCGACATCGGCTGCGGCGGCGGTGCCAATTTGCGCCGCATGAGCGCCCACGTGACGACGGGCCATCTGACGGGCATCGACTATTCTGCCACGTCCGTCCAGACTTCGCGCCAGACTAATGCCGCTGCCATTGCCGCCGGAAAAATGGAAATCTATGAAGGCTCCGTCGAAGCCCTGCCCTTTGCGGACAACACCTTCGATAAAATTACGACCGTCGAAAGTTTCTATTTCTGGCCTAATCCACAAGAAAACCTGAAAGAAGTACGCCGCGTCCTCAAACCAGGTGGCACCTTCCTTCTCATCGCTGAAATCTACGGCCACGACGGCCTCAGTGCTGAAGTCCGGGAAAATATCAAACGCTATCACCTCTATAACCCGACACCGGAAACCTTTGAAACCATTTTCCGCGATGCCGGCTTCCCCTCCGTCCAGGTCCACATCGAAAAAGACCACCGTTGGATCTGCATCGAAGGACAAAAAAAGCAATGACCCCTAGCGTTTTTGGCAACCATTCTGTGAAGAATCGCAGGGGCGTGCACGTGGCGCGCCCGTCTTGGCGATACAACAACCGGGATACCCGCAGCGCATAGCGGGCCGCCCAAAGCCTTTCTGGTCCCTCTGGAAGTGCAGGACAGTTGCCAGAACGTGAAGGGTTAACAATGCCAAAAAAAATCGCGGCCGGACGCCCTAACGGGCGCCGGCCGAAAAGAGTCCTAACGAAAAAATAAAAAGACCTAACTAAATTTTTTTTTGCTTCAGAGCCTAACCACCTGCAGCCAGGGAACAAGGGTAAATAGTACGGCTACGCCGCCCTTGTTCCCTGGCTGCAAGTGGTTTTCTTGTAAGGCGCAAAAAAAAAGAAAACATGGAAGGAGAGCCTCTCATGAAACAAAGAAATGTCACCTACAATTACAGCGCCTTACAAGACCTCATGAACAGCCATTCACTAACAATTTCAGTATTGGCCCAAAAAATCTCCATCAGTCCCGAATCACTTACCAAGAAACTGAACTCTCAAAGTGAATTCACACAAGACGAAATCCGAAAAATCGTGTCCCTACTCCGCATCCCTCCAGAAAAGATAACTCTCTATTTTTTCACAATTCTATAAGTCTAGCACTCACCATGCAAAAACGGGGCTATCGCATCGCGACAGCCCCTTGTGTTATGTTATTTCAATGAAGCAATTGCCATCTCTATTTTTTTAGCCTCTTTCAAGGTCCGTATATTCTTGAACAACCGAATAGGCAGGCAAATCCAGCCAATCAGCATGGCGATAAAGAATTTGATGAAAAAATATAAGACCCAACCGATAAGCGGCAATATCAGGAAAACATTCGGCGTAATCCGAGTCAGCATTTTCCAGCCAGGATAAACGCCGGCCATCATCCAAATGACTGCGATGGCGTTGAACAGCCCATTATATCCCTGGAAAGCAAAGACAAGGCCGATGATGGCGAAGACCGCTGTAATGGCAAACTCCTTGAAAACCTCATGTTTCGTGGCCTGCCAGCGTTTCAAATTACAGTCAGCACAAACAGGTATAGTCCATAAATCCATATATTCCTGGCACAACCCTTTTCCACAATCCACACAGGTCCCTACAGCATCCCGCTCCGGATGATTATAACATTTCATAGCAAAGTCCTCCTTATTTAAATCCCATGCCAGGCATCGGTAATCGCGCGCCATCCTGATTTCAACGGATGTTCCTTCATTTCACTTTCCAATACGAACCGTGTCAATCCCAAGTCCGATAGCTCATTCATGATGCCCTGTGCATAAGTCGATTCCCCTAAATTAGGCCAGCCTTTCCAGTAAATAATCGCTTTGATGCGTTCCGAATGTTTGTCGGCCAAAAAATGCAGGTGATGGCCTTGGCGATCGTAATAAGTAAGGACCATATAGTGGAACTTCTGTTGATCGCCATAGTTCGTCTTGTAATTTCTCGTTCCCTGAACCCAGAATCCCGTATCCGGATCATGACTGTACACATCTTTGCGGTCAGCAGGATAGGCCTGCCCATACACCTTGATGACTTTTTCTGCTTTATCGCCTACTTGGATGCCCTTATCCGTCATCGGACCGGGCTTCAAGAAAATCAACTGTGTCAGTGTCCCAGCGGGATAACTGTAAAAATCACCCAAAAAACCGCCGCGGCTAATCGTAATGAACATACTGTTATCAGTCTTGATGTACTGGTCATTCATCGCGTCATGTCCATAGAAACGATAGCCATTAGCATTAATGTAATCCCAAAGGGGCGTTGCATTATCATAGTCGAATTGGTTCATGACGCCGGCATCATCGACATACGCAAAGCTCACAGGACTATACATCAGACACAATAAAAATATCCCCGTTGAAATCCATTTTTTCAGCATCGTTCTCCCTCCTATTGATTTGTTATCGAAACTATTTAGTCCTAAAAAAATACAGTGACAAATCGCGTACATCCAGACGTAAAATTTCTACACATCTACGGATTTCATCCTGCGTGAACTCAGTCCGCGAAGTCAGCTTGGAATAAAGCGTAGAGCGGCTTATTTCTAACTGTTTTGCCAGCTCTTCGCGGGTAATTCCCAGTTCTGCCATGCGGCCGTAGAGTTTAGAATAATCATACGTCATATCGGTCCTCCTTTTTGATTCGAAATCTGTACTTTTCTTCACAAAAAAATAGTACTATAAAAATAGCCTATCGTCAAGGCTTTTTGCACAAAATGTTGAGATTTCTAAACGTTTATTGTATACTTGTGAAAGAAAAGGAGGTTACCCCATGGAAAATAATATTTTTGGAAAACGCCTGAAACAAGCCCTTGAATACCGCCAGATGCGCGCTGTGGACCTGGCCCGCAAAACCGGTTTGACCCGCGGTATCATCAGTTCATATATAAATGGACGTTGGAAAGCAAAACAAACTAACGTCATGCTCATCGCCCGTGCCCTACATGTCTCCGAATCGTGGCTCATGGGGTACGATGTGCGCATGGAACCAGATACCGATTCCCTGACCAGCACCCTTTCCTCCGACGAAACTCAGTTGCTATCGCTTTATCGCACGCTGGACGATACGAACAAAAAAGCCGTCCTCGATTTTGTCCGCTTCAAAAATCTTGACAATGAACAGAAATGATTAATTTCGCTGTCATATCTTCAGCGCACTTTTTCATCGCCTGCATGCGATATCGTAGGGGACGTCCCAAAGGGCGTACCGCCGTGAATCCTGTGCATAGCCGGAATTTATGACAGATAGCAAACGGTCATAATATAATCATGAGTCTGTCGCAGCGTAGCCACACCTGAGTCCGAATATCACAAAGAAAAAAGGGCCCGCGCATGATGAAACACCATCATGCACGGGCCCTTTAAATCATTCTCGGGAACTGTCCTTCTCTCTATTCTTTTTCCGTATCGCTTTTAGCTGTGATTTCAAAGGGGATACGTTGTTCCCCGACAGATTTTTTGATGAAGATGTTGATCCCTGTGGACATGCTCATGCCTACGGAATCGCAAAACTTTTCAAAGTCTTTTTTCAAATCCGCGTCGATACGGATACAAATCGTTGTCTGTGCCATGATTCCCCCCTTTTATCCATTCAGGCGAGCCAGGATTTCCTGAATCTGTTTCTTCATTTCCTGGTTTTCTTTTTCCAAGGCATCGATTCGTTTATCCTTAGCAGCATCGTCAGCTTTGATAGCCGAGATTTCCGTAGCCTGGTCGTGGATGGTCTGTGCCATTTCAGCCTTGCTGACGCCGTTGTATGCGGAGCCTTTGCCAATCTTGAGGGAGACACCGGCATTGAAGCCCGGGTCGCCGTTGCCAAGAGAAATGCCCATGTTGACCATGGTATTGGCATTCGGCTGGTAGAAGGCACCGACAGCGGCTGCATTGGCGTTACGGTAATGACCATAACCGACAGCGAAGCTTGCTTTATCAGCCGGGTCGAAATCAAGCGGATGGAGCGCTGCCAAAGCATTGCTGCCGGCTGCCGCTCTGTTGATGTTCGTATCCAGACGGCTGTACGCATTGTTCATATCGCGGTAAATCTGCTGCGTGTTGGCGGCAGTTAGGCCGTTGACGTATCCGACGTTAGCCGCACTGTTCGGGTCGTTAGCATCGCTGACAACACCGGTAATGACGCGGCCCTTGCCATCCTTGCCATTGACATCAATCTTCGTAGCCGTGCTATTGCCACCAATCTGGATGGTGTCACCTGTAGTGTTCGTGTGGATGAGGTCGCTCGTCGTCTTAAGACCGGAATCCAGAGCAGACAGGTTCTGGCCGACAGTTTGGCTGCCCTTGATGTAAGAGCCATCCTTGTCCACATGAACTTCTTTGTAGAGCGTATCACCGGAAATCAAGCCCGTATTGTCAGCAGCGACCTTGCCCGTGCCTTCGACATTGACGGCGTAGGTCGTCGGAGTCGTATCCGTGCCATCGACCGTAGTGACCGTCGTATTCTTGCCATCGACAACTTTGACAGCATTCTTAGCGATATTATGGATAGCCGTCTTGCTGGCATCCGTGAAGTTGCCATTCTTGATGTTGGTAATATCGTTGGTATTGTTCGTCACTTTCTGATTAATTTCTGCATCTGCCTTTTCACGGGCCTGCTGTTCATCATACAGCTGTTTACCATTGACGGCATCCGTGCTGCTATCGCTCAGAGTACCACCCTTGACGTTGGTGATGGTCGTACCGCCGTCACCGCCCAGCGTGACTGTTGTCTTATTGGAGTCTTCATCATACTGAACTGCATTGTCACTGAGGTTCTTCACGTTATTGGTAATATTCTGAATGGATTCGCTGTTTTTCTTGATGGCATCAGCATTGTTCTTGACCTGTGCATCGAGGGCACCTAAGTTCTGACCGGTTGTTTTACCTTCAGAAACATAATTCAGCGTCTTGCCATCCTCTGCAACAGGCTTGTTGTACTCATAGACAGTCTTGCCGGTAACCAGTTGGCCATTATTGGCTTCGATTTTGCCAGTACCGATAGCACTGCCCCAAGCATTTTCATTCTTGGTCTTTTCTGCTTCGGTTGCCGGAGTCTTGCCATCTTCACCTTTCAGATTAGCACCGATGTTGGATGCATCGACATTGGCTTTGCCTGCCAATGCCTTGTTGGTAGTATCAGCTGCACTATCAACAGCATCTTTGACAATTTTCTGTACATCACCGATGTTAGCAGCATTCGTTGTAGTTGTGTAGTTGCCGGATGCATCTGCACCACTGCCTACATGGGTGATCTTGCCACCGTTGACATCAACACTGTCATCATCGCCAAGGGTAATCTTGGCACCGGTGGTCTTGCCGCCTTCGGTCTTCTGGTTGCTGATGGATGTGATACCCGTCAGATCTTTTGCCAGCTGGACTTTCAGCTTGCCGCTGTCGCTCTTGACGCCGATGTTGCCTTCTGTCAGGTCGCCCTTCGCACCGCCGATGATATCGAGAGTGTTGTTGAGCTTCTTGTTAATGACAGTCGTATCATCACCCTTGAATTTCAGGCCGTCTTCCATGGTAGCTACCTGATGTTCACCAGCACCATCTTTGTAGACGATACGTGTCAAGCTTGTACCATCGACACCTTTTTCACCTTTGACACCATCCTTGCCATCTGTTCCATCATAGCCGTTCTTGACGGTGATATCAATGGAAGTTCCCGGCTGTCCATTTGCACCATTTATGCCATTGGTGCCAGCAGGGCCTGTCAAGCCGATATGGCCTTCTGTACCATTTTCACCATCGACAGCTTTCATGGTCACACCATCTTTGCCATCTCTGCCTTTGATGGAGATACCGTCTTTGCCGTCAATACCAACACTGGACTGGCCGTCCTGGCCACTGATGCCGATGCTGCCAGGAGTACCGGGAGCACCATTTTCTCCATCCTTGCCGTTTACAGCAATCTTTTCCACGGACATATCCTTGTCCATGAGGATTTTGATGTTGCCATTTTCATCAATTTCCGTGGTCAGGTTATCAGCCGTGTATTCATGGCCGTCTTTCTTCTCGGTGCCCTGAATCGTCACCGTATCACCTAACTTAGCCTTATAGGCAGTACCGGAGTTGGCGGCAAAGGTCAGGCCCTTGTCGGTCAAATCAGTCTGAGCAGATTTCAGCTGAGATACATTGACTGCATCAGTGTCTTTCACGCCGGCTTTCACGTTGATGATGCGACGGGTAATGCCTTTTTCTCCAGACTGGCCAACAGCTTTACCAACAGAGACAACTCCATCATTGCCATCGGTAGGAAGGATATCGCGTTTGGTAATCTGGCTGCCATAACCAAGAGCAGTGGAATTGTTGACACCGCTGGCAACACTTGCATAGTAACCAAGAGCCATATTCTGTCCGTAGCCGGCAGAAGCATTCGCACCAACAGCGATACCCTGATTAAGAGCTTTCGCCTTTTCACCTATTGCTACAGCATCGCCACCAGTTTTGGCATTATGTCCAATAGATACGGCATTCGAGGCAGTCATTTCTTGTTCTTTATCAGACGAGCCGATAATGACGTTGTTCTTCTGATTCGTCAATTTGTGGTTATCACCAATCACGATGTTGGACTGGTTGTTGTCTACACTGTCACCGCTGACCTTGTTGTTCGAGCCAATGATATAGTCATGCTTGCCATTAGTCAATTCGTTCTGGAAGCCGTCAACATAGTTGTACTGTGTTGATGTTTCTTCTGCGTAGGTGCTATCCTGACCGGTTACTTTGTTGCCGACACCGGTGACCTGCGTCATATAGGCTTTGTCAACGGAGTTGGCGCCGCCCATAACCATGACCTGAGCACCGCTGGTCGGAACTGCATCCTGCAAAGCATTTTTCAGCTGTTCAGCGTTCCCGGTTGAATTTGATATTGCTTCTGCCTTATCTTTATCGATGTCACGATAGGAATCAGTGACTGTGTTGCCTGCGCCATAGATGATTGCTGCATTGGAGTTCGTAGTCATATTGGCCTGACCCACGATACTGTTGGCTACACCGCTATATGCCTTTGTGGTGTCCGTGTTGTTATTTACATTGACAGTACCATAAGATACGGCTGCAGCGCCTTGGAGACCAGTTCCGAAAACAGCAGAATACGAGCCAACCACAGTTGATGCGACTCCATCTGTATGTGTCACATTGCCGGCTGCCAGACTAGCTGTTCCTTGCGCGCCATTATTATTTTCATTTGTGTATTGATCAAATCCTAAAGAAGGACCTACCTTTACTGAATAGTATTTGATGTTATGGTTCGGCTTTGTCAGTGCATCCGTATTGGCAGCGACCTGCTTATCAAGTGCACTCAAGTTAGCAGCTGTTGTGCTAGCTGTATGTACATAGGTACCGTCTTTTGGACGAACTTCTGTATACACCGTGCCGCCGGTTACCAGCTGCTGAGAACCATTGGTCTTTTTATCCGCTGCATTCGGATCAGCAATCTTGCCAGTGCCGATAGCTGTGCTCCAGGCATTTTCGTTGGCTGTCTGGGCTTCAGTAAGAGCCTTCTTTGTAGCATCCTCATCAACAAGCGGATTGCCGTTGGAATCAACTTTAATGGAGCCATCGTCATTCTTCCGATATACCGTATCGGCAGTCAGATTTGTACCGATATTGCCGGCATCTTTTTCAGCATACTGCTTCAGCTGTTCCATGACGACGACATCGTGGTCATCCTGGCCGTCGGCGACTTTGACAAGGCGGTTGTAGTAAGCAGAGGTATAAGGAGCTTTCTTCTTTATTTTAGGCGCCTTTGTATAATCATTAGTTGTTCCATCAATCTCATTTTGTTTCGGATTGCCTTTTTCATCGGTCAGGGTTTCCCATTCATAGGTATAACCGGATTCATCACCAGCATCATGACCAAAAGCTATTGTTCCAGGCTGATTAGCTGTAGCTTGATATCCCAAAGCCGTTGAAGCTTTGTCATAATGAATATACCTGATATCTTCAGGAGCGGCACCTGAATATGATTGATCCATAATATATTCACCGCTTTTTACATCAGATGCAATTTGGTCATATTCTTCAGCACTTATATATGTTTTTTCAACACCACTATTCGTAACTACAGATTGATTACCAGCTGCTAAGGCAAGAACTGCATCATCTCCCGTAGAACCACCTGCTACGCCAGTTGAAAGTATCCCGTTAACACTAGAATATTCTCCTCCTAGCGATGAGGCGCCTCTACCCGTTACATTATTATAAAGACCGCCCGAAGCATATGAATCTATACCGGAAGTTAAATTATGACCTCCACCTACAACTACAGAACCATTACCGCTAGCATTATTGTTTTCGCCACCAATAGCAGTAGAAAGTCCACCATTGGCTAGATTATAGTGACCACCCAAAACAGTTGAATAATATCCAGAAGAATGGTTACGATTACCACCACCAACAACAGCAGAAATATTGTCAGCAACATTATTATCACCACCAAAAATAGTAGCAAAGTTACCTTCTCCTTCTATTGTATTGCTAGTGCCTCCAAAAATAGATGACATCCGTCCCTCATTTTTATTGTTAGTTCCTCCAACGGTCATTGAATAGGAGCCTGATGCTTCATTGCGATTACCACCAATTAAGACAGCACCATCACCTTATGCTTTATTATCAGCTCCACCAACGATAATAGCATCTGTGCCGGTTTGTTGTACTTTATCTGTGGAAAGAGTTTTATTGTTAACTCCACCAACAATCAGTGCTCTTTCACTGTTTTTGTCAATATCATTATTCATGCCGCCTACAAGAACAGAATCTTTTGCATGAGCACCAAATGTAAAGTTTTTATCTCTCTCATCCCGAATCTTATTGATTGCGCCGCCGCCTATAATCAGTGAGTTTTCCCCATCTGCTTCAAAAGTAACCTTGCCCTTTCCACCGTATGTATTCCCATAGTTCTTTCCCAGATTACGTTCCAGACTAATTGTATTGCCTTCTTTTTCAAGGCCCCAGCCGGCATTGACTGTCAAATCCTTCGTCAAATCAGTTTTTACAGCATTCAGCTGTTGGCCTGTAATAGCATCAGTAGACGTAGTACTTACATCGCCATTTGCCAGACCAGTAACCTTGTGTTCGCTAACGTTGACATCGCCGCCGGAGATGGTGGTACCATTTGCTCCTAATTCAATTTTGGCACCGGTGGAGTTTGTTGTGCTCTGGCTGGTGATGGAGGTGATGCCTTTCAGGTCCTTATTCAGCTTGATTTCCAGTTTGGATGCCTGAGTCGTGCCATCCGCACTTTCTGCTGCCGGAGTTGAAACGACACCGATATTTCCTTCTGTCAAATCTTTTTCCGTTGCAGCGCCGCCCGTGATATTGAGCGTCATGTTGAGTTTTGTTGGAGTTTGGGTGTAGTCTTTCGGCACATCTTTTTGCACATCGCCGGTAAAGGTAATGCCATCATCCAGATTGGCAATGTATTCAGTTCCACTCATGGTGTTTGAATATACCAGACGTCCTTTCAGGTTATCCGGTGCGTCCGTAGCACTATGCAAATAGGTAGAATCTATTTTCCCATTAGGATCAATGTTGTTAAAGGCAATATATCCTTGTGCATTACGATTCCAGTCCTCTCCTACACCAAGGACTACGCCACGCTTTGTCCCTGAAGCACCTTCTTCACTTCCATAGTAGACGCTGACCGTAGAGCCATCAATGCTCACACGATTTCCCAAGTTACTGGCTTCAGTAGAATCGGAATACACATTCAGGCTGCCACCCTCGCCTTTAGTCGCTTCCCCAAGGACGATATCCTTGTTCAGACCGATTTTGACGTTAGAGCCATCGTTAGAAATCTTTACGTTTTTATGATCCGTTGTCCCGTTCTTTCCATCAACAGCAGGCGAAAAGTCGACAGTCTTGCCAGAGGTAATAGTTGTGGAAGAGCTGTAACCGTTGGTGCTTAGGTTCCAGCCCGTAGTCCCGATGGACTTAATGGCTTTGTTCATCTGTCCCACCGTAGCCACATCGGTAGTTTCGGTACCGTCGGCGACATTGGTAATGCGACGCTTAAGCTTAAGGTTTGCATTACCTACGGAGACGTAAGAATCATTTTTATCTGTAGATGTAGCATCTGAATAGGAACCAATGGCGATATTACCGTCTTTTGAATGAGCGTTATAGCCTAAAGCTACAGAAGCTCCCTGGATTGTCGGGTTTTCTTTTATTCCATAAGTATCATCACTTACTGTACCAGAAGTATTAGCCTTCCCTACTTCTTCTACAACTTGGCTCTCCATCTTTGAATTTTCAGCTTTTGCATTAGAGCCGATGGCAATAGAACCCCAACCGGTAGCATCAGATTGGAACCCAACAGATGTCACATAGTTGTTTTTCATCCCAGCAGGAGCATTATCCCCATTATTATATCCACTATGTTCACCAATGAATACACTGCCTTTTGACTGGCCGGCATTGCGATCACCAATGGTAACCGTCTGCTGTCCTGCCTGTGCATATAACCCCGCAGTGATGGCGCCAGGTAACTTTGCACCACCGCCCTGATAGTTCGGCAAGTCGTGCCGTGAACGATTATTAAAGATATCCGTTGCTTTATATTGATATGTTTTCCATTTCTTATCCTTATCCTTTTCCTTTTCGTCATAGTACCAATAGTAATCATTGGCTCCCACAAAATCATTATTCCGTAAGCTTTCAGTGCCGTCGGCCGCCTGCACCACTGGCATCCCTACAAACGAGAAAGCTCCCAATGCCAGCAACACAGCTGCCGTCAGGGCTGTTTTGCTTCTGACTGTATGACTTTGTGTGGTTTTGCAATGACTTTTTGCTAGTTCCGAGACGACAACGTAGCAATGTCTGGTTTTGCTGTAAATGACTTTAAATATTTTGTTCATAATTTTGCGCATCCTTTGCTTATAATGACTTCACCTTATATACCATGTAAAATTTTTTTCGATGCACCGCCTTTCACTATATTGCATTTTTATGTATTTTATATGGTCTTTTTGTGATATCATTATAGCACTTATTTTTGTTAATAAAAGGCTTACTAAAGCCATTTTGCAGCTGTGTAGACATTTATTTGTTATTACTTTTTTATTCTTTTTATTGTAAATTATTAATATTTATTTAATACTATATATTAATAAAATATTACAAAAAATTTTACAAAAAAAAGAGCATTCCATGGAAATCCTCGCTTGAGGGGTTCATAAAATGCTCTCTTTTTGTATATAGACTTGGGACAATTTCACAGGAAATCTGCACATAAAAAAGACCGTGCATGATGAAACCATCATACACGATCCCGTTAATCTGTTTCTGTCCCGAAATCCCAAAATCCGGTTCCCGTTTCCGGGTCATATTTCCGCCGAATTCGTCCGCCAAGGACGGGCCGTAGTTCGATTTCAGCCGTGTACAGAACTTCAATCGACTTGATATGCCCTGCCGCAATGTGATGTTCGCCATCTTTTTTATAAGAAAAAGCCGCGTGGGTGTGATGGAAATAGGTACCCGCATCATCAGTAACGACATTCCCAGTCAGCGAGACTAGTTCCAGCATTCCTTTCAGCTCTTGGACCTCAAAACTCCCCGTTTCCGGAATGAACGTCTGGATTTCGGCCGAACGGCAGCCGCCAATACCTGAAAAAATAGCCGATTCAATCTGTTCTTTCTGACAAATCCCTAAAATCGAACTGATAATCTCATCGCCCCGATCCAGCCGAATATAATAAGTTTCCCCAAATTTACGATAATCCATATGTCATGCCTCCTTGTAGCACACTGACCTACTGCCATTGTAAAGCCGGCACCAGAAAAGAGTCAAGGCAAGCACCATGGCGGTATTTTGGTAATTGCTCCTAAATCAATTTATTTTGTTTAGCAAGTTCCTTGATGATGGAAAGTGATAATTTGGTATACTTTGCGACTTTGTCTAAATCCACACCATCCTTGAGCATTTCCAAAGCTGATTCCAATTTTCCCTTCATCAGACCATCTTCATACAATCCTTCTCCTAAGTTGCACATGAGCTTCAAATCCCCCTCTCCTTCTTGTGTCAAATCAATCCCAAAATCATTATGCAGGGCCGTAATCTTTTCGTTGGCATTCTTTGACGATTTGAACATCAAATCAAGCAGATTTATCAGCTGGTCCTTGACTTTGCTGTTTCCCAGATAGACAAAGATGATGCCCATGAGGTCATAATTCTGACACGGTTCTTTATAGCGGTGCAGCAAATGCTGTTCTTTCAGCTGATAGCGGTTGATAGCGCTTTTTCCCTGCGGGGCTTCCATGCAAATCCAAATGGTATAGACCTTCTTTATTTTATCGTAGTCGCTATTGGTAAATTCGGTTCCTTTTTGCGAAGAAATCAAACGGCTGGCATAATAGACAGCTCTTTTTAATAAAGGATAGGTATCTCCCATTTTCTTTTTCGGGTTCAATCGTTTTTGTGCTTCCACATTGATAATCAGCGTAATAAGCTCATTCGTTTCCGGTGCCTTCGCCCGAAACAAGATATCAAAGACGATGGAGCCTTCCGTTATGCTGTTATCTTCATTCTGTGCCCCTTTGATTTTCGGTGTATCCTGTCGCTCCAAGGCGTGTCTAACCGCATTCGTTTTGTCCTTGGAAACCGGAACCGTACTGACTTCCGGCGTTCCTTCGATGTAGATATTGGCAATATCATCGAGGCTGGCCGATTCAAATTCGGGAACCGTCCGTTTCAAGATATAAGCCAGCACCTTTTTCTGTGATAAAACGCCTTTAGCTGCTTGATCGTAATCCAATGCGCCCACCAGCTGTTCCTTTACATCCTGCATTATCTCCTCATTCATCGGCTACACCTCCCTTTTTCTTTATTGTATCAAATCCAAACTCTTTATACAATCAGGGAGCCCCTCGAAAAGCAATGGTCCGCAGTCCGTAAAGGCTCTCCATAATGTCAGAACCAGATGTTGTTAAATATCACAGCGGGCCGCCCTAACCGGGACGGCCCCTACGCACAAGGCCAGAGGCCGTGTATTTTTGTAGCCAGTAAACAGAGTTCCCATTTATCGCCTGTCTGCGATTCCGTAGGGGACGTCCTGAGCAAGGTGTCCAGCTACAGCTGTCCGTTTTGGCAACCGCCCTGCGCCTTCCTCTGGTCGGCACCTGACGGGCCAAAAAGGCCGCGTGAATCCCGTGTACAGCCAGAATTTATGACGAATGGCACAGGGTTGTAATACAATTCTGAGTTTATCGCGGCGAAGCCGCATCTGAATCCGAGGAAAATCCCGTGAATCGTATTTCGTAAAGGCTCACTATTATACTCGAATGGGTTATAATCCACTCTCATAGCGGGACGCACTTTAGGCGTCCCCTACGCACAAGGCCGTTGGCCGTGCAGTTTTTGGCGACCTGCGGCCTGCGTTCTTTTCCTGTCGCCTGTATGCGATAACGAATGATACATGGCCATAATCTCATCGAGATAGGATTAACAATTTCCTAAAAAATCGAAGGTCGATTTGGGTCTAGCTTCTTCTAAGATTACGGGTCATCATTGCTCTCAGGGATAAATTGTGAGATAATTTAATAAAGATATAGATTTTGGGTAATATGCTTCAACTTGCAAGGAGATTAACTATGGAACCTGCTGTTTGTACAACGAATCTGAAACCGTTCACGGACATATTCGAGGACTTACCCTGCTGTTTTTACATCGTGCAGGCACAGGAGCCTTTTTCACTGCTTTATGCCAATGGAGAAACGCTGCGGCTCTTCGATTGCCGGAATTTGGAGGAATTTCGTCACCATATCCGTAATAACGGACGCAATGTAGTCGCCATAAATGACCAGCCCCGGTTTATGGAAGAAGTTCAACGGGAGCTGATAGAAAAACAAGGCCGTTTCGCTCATGTCCAGGCCCATTTGTTCACGCGGGAAAACCGCATCCGCTATGCGGACATATCCGGTCGCAAGGTGGATACGGAAATCTGGGGAAAGGTAATCTACTGCACCCTCCAGGAAATCGACATTCCCCAGAACGGTCATCGGGTAGACCGGGACATCCAGGACTATGTCACCCAGCATCTGGACGAAGCCCTGGAAAAGCATTGGATTCAAGTATACTATCAGCCGATCATCCGCACTTTGACGGGAAAACTATGTGGCATGGAAGCCCTGGCCCGCTGGGTCGACCCCCAGGTCGGCTTTCTGTCTCCGGCTTCTTTCATCCCGATTTTGGAACAGGTCCGTCTGATCCATCGCCTGGATACGTATGTACTGGAGGAAGTCTGCCGGATGCTGCGTCAGCGCTTGGATGAAAACCTGCCCATTACGCCGATTTCTTTTAACCTGTCCAAATACGATTTTGACAATATGGATGTCTTCACGGTAGTAGAAAATATGCGAAAAAAATATAGTCTGCCCCGCGATTTCCTCCATGTAGAAATCACAGAAAGCGTACTGGCACAGAATGCCCAGGAAATACACCAGACCATCGACCGCCTGCGGAACGAAGGCTATGAAGTCTGGCTGGATGACTTCGGCAGTGGCTACTCCTCCCTGAATGTCTTGAAGGACTACCGGTTAGACTTGATTAAACTGGATATGAGCTTCCTCCGGAACTTTACGGAAGTCTCCCGAAGTATCGTGTCCTCTGTCATCATCATGGCCAAACGGCTGGGAATCAAGACTTTGGTCGAAGGGGTAGAAACCAAGGAACAGGCAGATTATCTGGCCTCTATTGGCTGTGGCCGTCAGCAGGGTTACTATTATGGCAAACCGCAGCCCCTGACCGGCGTCTTAGCACATATGGAAGCAGAAGGCCGCACGACGGAACCTCGGAAATGGTTCCATTTCTACGACATGGCCAGTATGTCCATCCATGAAACGGACCGGACCAGCGCCCTTTACGAGATGGATGAGACAGGCTATCTCCGCTATATCTATACGAACCAACCCTATCGGGATGAAATCCGAAAAATGGGCTACAGCCTAGCGGACGTCGAAAAGAATATGAATCAGCCGAAAAAGCTGGAGGTTATCCGTACTTTCCGCACTTATATCGAATTATCCCGGAAAAGCCATCAGCTGGAAACCTACTACTATATCGACGACGGAGATTATATCGGCGTCCGAATCCGGGTAATCTGTGAAATGAACCGCCATCTGCTGATTCATACGGAGTTTCAGAACATTTCCCAAAGCACTCCCGGTCTCCAGCAGAACAAGCTGGACGCCAATCTCCGGTACTTGTACGATTTATTTGAAGATGTATACCTGATATCCCCTCAGGAGGACACGATAGAGCATCTTTACGCCAACAATAACAGCAGCCAGTTTCTCTTCCAGGGAAAGGCGCAGAATATCCAGGAAACACTCCAGCAATTTGCCCAGCAGCGCGTCTACGAAGAAGACCGGGCCAGTTACCTGGCCTTTGCCGACCTGACCACCATAAAACAGCGGCTCAGCCAAAATGCGTCGGGAAGCCTCTCCTGCTTTTTCCGTTCCAAAGATAAGCATGGCAACTACAAATGGCGGGAATGTATGGTCGTCCTGCTATACAATGTCCAGCATCCCCTGCTGCTGGTAGCCGTCCGGACAATCGATAACCCCGTGACGGTATCTGCTGTTTCCCGCGGAACCACCGATGCTCTCCCTGCCCTGCTATGGGCCAATTTCAAAAAAAATACCCGCTTCAATTATTTCTGGAAAGACAAAAATCGCCGCTTCCTGGGAGCCAGCCAGTCCTTTCTCCATCACTACGGTCTTCAGTCAGAAGAAGAAATCATTGGCAAAACCGATGAGGATATGAATTGGCATATGGATAATGCCCCTTACCGAAATGATGAACTGGATGTACTACACCAAGGAAAATTTATCGAAAATGTGCCGGGCGAATGTATTGTAAAAGGAATCCTCCACCACATCATCTGCTATAAATGGCCTATTTACCAGAATGGCCAGATTATCGGCCTGATGGGGGCCTTCTTTGATACGGATCAACTCTATCGCAAACTCCGCCAAAACTTGTCTGACCCCTTTAACGACCCCATCTCAGGCCTGCAAAACCGTCAGGGCTTCCTGAATGATTTAATGACCTGCCAGGAAACGTGGGATACAGCGCACCAACCGTATTGCCTGATTTTGCTGGAAAGCCGCTTTGACGAATATATGAAAAAATCCTATGAACTGCCGCTTTTGCGCAAACTAATCCGACAAGAAGGGCAGATTATCCAGGAAATGGCCGGAACAGATTCCACCATCTCCCGGGTCTTCAACTCCACCTTTGCCATCCTGCGCCAGGAAAAGAACCCAGAAGAATCGGAAGCCCTGGCCCAGAAAATACAGCACCGCCTCCAAGACATCCATCAAGTAGACGGCAGCCCCGTCACCATCACCTTCCACTGGAGCATCGTCCATTCCACGGACCCCCTGTTAAGAAAAGATACTACCATGAAAGCCCGCCGCTTCTACCGCCTGGCTATGAAACGATTGAGAAACGAAGATAGATAAGCCGGGGCACAGTAAGTCCATTCATCGCCTATATGCGATTCCGCAGGGGACGGCCCCTACGCACAAGGCCGTTGGCCGTGTATATTTTTTGTTCGAGAAATTTGGCAAAAATAGGCCCCCAAAAAATTTTTTTAAAATTTTTTTGTACACTTTTGGAACTTTTGAAAAAAAGAAAGCCTCACAAACGGCTTGGTTAAGCGATTTGTGAGGCTTGTTGCAACTATTCCCATTCAATCGTAGCGGGTGGTTTACTGGTAATGTCATACACGATGCGGTTGATATGGTCTACTTCGTTTACGATACGGCTGGAAATCTTATCGAGGACATCGTAAGGGATACGTGCCCAGTCCGCTGTCATGAAGTCGGTTGTGGTGACGCCGCGCAGGGCCAAGGTGTAGTCATAGGTACGGAAGTCGCCCATGACGCCGACAGAGCGATTGTTGGTCAGAACGGCGAAGTACTGGTTGATGTCGCGCTGCATGCCGGCATTGGCGATTTCTTCGCGGAAGATGGCATCGGCATCGCGGAGGATAGCCAGTTTTTCTTTGGTGATTTCACCCATGACGCGGATAGCCAGGCCCGGTCCCGGGAAAGGCTGGCGCCATACGAGGTATTCCGGCAGGCCCAATTCGGCACCGAGTTCGCGGACTTCGTCTTTGAAGAGGTTGCGGAGCGGTTCGATGAGGCCCTTGAAATCGACGACAGCCGGAAGGCCGCCTACGTTGTGATGGCTCTTGATGACGGCAGCATCGCCGGCACCGGATTCGATGACGTCGGGGTAAATCGTCCCCTGGGCCAGAAAATCGACGGAGCCGATTTTACGGCCTTCGTCTTCGAAGACGCGGATAAATTCTTCGCCGATGATTTTCCGTTTCCGTTCGGGATCGCTGACGCCTTCGAGTTTCTTGAGGAAGCGTTCCGACGCATCGACGCGGATGAAGTTCATGCCGCTGTCCTTGAAGGCCGCTTCGACTTCGTCGCCTTCGTTCTTGCGGAGCAGGCCGTGATCAACGAAGATACAGGTCAGCTGGCTGCCGACGGCTTTGGAGATGAGGGCTGCCGCTACGGAGCTGTCGACGCCACCTGAGAGGGCCAGGACGACTTTGCCGTCGCCGACGGTTTCTTTGATGTTGGCAATGGCCGTCTTGGCATAGTTGGCCATGGTCCACGAGCCGGTGCAGCCGCAGACTTCAAAGAGGAAGTTATGGAGCATTTCCTTGCCGTGTTCCGAATGGAGTACTTCCGGATGATACTGCATGGCATAGAGTTTCTTTTCCGGGTTCTGCATGGCAGCGACCGGGCAATTGGCCGTATGAGCTACGATTTCAAAGCCTTCCGGGATGGAAGCGACGTAGTCCTGATGGCTCATCCAGACGATTTCTTTTTCCTGCAGGCCCTTGAACAAAGGCGATGCCGTATTGACATCGATTTCGGTCTTGCCAAATTCGCGCATGTCGGCGTGTTTGACTTCGCCGCCTAAGGTCTGTGCCATGAACTGCATGCCATAGCAAAGGCCGAGGACCGGGATGCCGAGATGGAAGACTTCTGCTTCGATCTTCGGCGCATTGTCTTCATAGACGCTGCCAGGACCACCGGTGAAGATGATGCCCTGGGGCTGAAGTTCTTTGATTTTAGCAACGGCTTTGTGATACGGGTATACTTCACAGTATACGTGGTTTTCACGGACGCGCCGTGCAATGAGCTGGTTATACTGACCACCAAAATCGACAACGATGACGAGTTCTTTGGTATCCATTAAGTGCCTCCTCGTGAAATACTTTCTTTGACAGCGGCGGCTGCCTAAATCATTCGATTATCATATTATAACACACGAAGATGAGAGTGACTAGTCACAAAGGGGCTAATTACGTCCATTCCCGGTACAAATCTTTGAGGATGCACGCCCGGGTGATCATACCGACGACACGCTTATTGTCCACGACGGGAAGGACTTTCAAATGTTCCAGGATCATGACGGCCGCTACCTGTTCGACGTCAGCTTTGGGCGTAGCAATCATGACGTTCTTGGTCATCAGTTTCGAGCAGGGCTGGTCGAGGAGGTTCTTGAAATCCTTGGCATATTTGCCGACGCGGCTGGTATAAATCTTGGTACCGATGAAGGGCAGGCGCGGGATGTGCGGCTTCGAGCTGCGGTACATGAGGTCGGCACTGGAGATGAGGCCGATGAGATGGTCTTCTTCATCGACGACGGGCACGGCCAGGAGGCGATGCTTGATGAAAATGCGGAAGACGTCGCGGATGGGAATATCCGGCGTTACCGAGACGAAAACCTTTTCCATGACATCTTTCACGCGGACAATTGGTTTTTCTTTCATTTCTTCAGCCATGGTACGTCCCCTCCCCTTAGTCGTCGCCGTATTCGCGATACAATTCATCGAGGATGTTGCCGCGGGTAACGATGCCGACGATGTGTTTTTCCTTGACAATCGGAATGACTTTCAGATGTTCTGCAACCATGACGCCGGCAATCTGTTCGACTTCCGCATCAGGCGCAGCGATGATGACGTCTTTGGTCATCATGTCCTTGGCCGTGCAGGCCATGAGTTTCTTGAAGCCCTTGTCGTATTCACTGATGCCGTTATAATAAATGCTGGCTCCCAAAAGATTGACATAGTGCGGGACATGAGGCTTTACCTTCTTGTAGAGCAAATCGGCGTCGGTAACGATGCCGGCGAGCTCTTCCTTTTCATTGATGATAGGAATGGCCGTAATGTGATTCTTGACGAACATGTTGACTAAATCAAAGACAGACGTTTCCGGCGAAGCCGTAACGAAATTCTTTTCCATAATATCTGAAGCTGTACGTTTAGACATAGTTATCACTCCTTTTCTTATATTATAAGTATTAGACACAAAGGCCCTGATTTCCTGCTTGGGAGGTAAAAAAAGGTCCTGTCGTATAACGACAAGACCTTTTAAGTGGCTAGTTGTTAGTGGTTAGCGGATGGTTTTAAATTTAAGGCACAGCGGGCCGCCTACGAACAACGAGCCACGAATCACGAGCCACTAAATACAGCTTATTTTCCGCAATAGGCGATGACTTCGACTTCTACGAAGACGTCTTTCGGGAGGCGGCTGATTTCGACGCACGAACGGGCCGGCAAGGTCTTCTGGAAGTATTTGCCGTAGATTTCATTGACAGCGCCGAAGAAGTTGATGTCCGTCAGGTAAACCGTCGTCTTGACGACGTCATCATAAGAAAGACCGGCTTCTTCGAGGATAGCGCCGACGTTTTTCATGCACTGTTCGGCCTGTTCGACGACGCCGCCGGAAACGATTTTGCCTTTTTCCGGGTTGATGGCGATCTGGCCGGAAGCAAAGAGGAAATCACCGGCTTTGATAGCCTGAGAATACGGGCCTACTGCGCCCGGAGCTTTCGTAGTACTGATAACATTGACTGCCATGATAATGCATCTCCTTAATTTTAATCTAACTGTATTATACCTCGCAGGCCCTGGGAAAACCATAGGCCTGCGGCAATAATCACGATTCTGATTTAGCGTCAGCCCCTTCGATGAGGTGCCCTTCCCTGTCATACTGCTTCTTGTTCAAACCGCAGGCAAACCAGGCGGCGACGACAGCGGCGATGAAAACCCACGACGAGAAGATGGACATGCGCGTATCAGGGTTGTAAATCATGCCGATAGTGACGAGAATCAGGAAGATGATGCAGAAGTAATTGGAATAGGGATAGAGGGGCGATTTGAAAGGATGTTTCGCCATGACTTCCGGTCCCCAGGACTTGCGGAAATTTTTCTGGGCATAGGCCAGGACGAACCAGGCGACCATGCCTGGAAAAACAGAGGCACTGTATAAGTAAAGGAATAATTTGGAGTCCGGCACGAGGTAGTTGAGGATGACGCCGATAGCCAGGACGACGATGGTGACGGCAATGCTGTTGCGCGGCACGCCACTCGGCGACAATTTGGCAAAAATCTTCGGAGCCTGTCCGTTCTGTGCCAGCGTGTAGAGCATACGGCCCGAACTGTACATGCCGCTGTTGCAGCCGGACAGGGCCGCCGTGAGGACGACGAAGTTGATGATGCCCGCTGCGGCCGAGATGCCGACTTTGGCAAAGGTCATGACGAAGGGACTGCCGATGTAGCTGACTTCACTCCAGGGATAGATGCAGAGGATAATGAAAATCGAGCCGATGTAGAAGATGAGGATACGCCAGACGATGTTGTTGACGGCCTTCTTCAAGGTGTGTTTCGGGTCCTGGGCTTCGCCGGCCGTAATACCGATGAGTTCGACGCCCTGGAAGGACGCGGCGACGACGCACATGGCTGCCAGCATGCCGCCCCAGCCATTGGGCATGAATCCGCCGTGGTCCCAGAGATTGCTGATACCGACAGGAACGCCGCCATTGCCGAAGCCAAAGAGGATGACCGCAGCGCCGACGATGAGCATGACGATGATAGTGACGACTTTAATCAAGGCGAACCAAAATTCAAATTCACCGTAATATTTGACGGCTGCCATATTAGCCGCTGCGACGATGGCCATGCCGGCCAGGGCCGAGATCCATTGCGGCAGCAGTGGGAACCAGTAGTGGACGTAAATGCCGACAGCTGTGATTTCCGACAAACCGACGACGACCCACAGGAACCAATAGGAGCAGGCAGTGAGGTAGCCGACGAAAGGACTGATATATTTATGTCCATACGTGGCAAAGGAGCCGGTAACGGGTTCCTGATAAAGCATTTCCCCCATGATGCGCATGATGAAAAACATGACGACGCCCGTCACGGCATAACAGAGCAATACCGACGGTCCTGCCATCTGAATGGTGTTGGCCGATCCCATGAACAGGCCGACACCAATCGTCCCCCCAAGAGCGATCATCTCTACGTGGCGCGGTTTCAAGCCGCGTTCCATTTTCTGCTGTTCCATGATCTGCCCTCCATTACTTCAAGGTAACAAAATAATGATGGTCTTTGAGCATGGTCATCAGTTTTTCAACGTGCTTTTCGTTGGCCGTTTCCAGTTCCAGGGAGACGGCGGTCATGCCCATGTCGATGCCGTGCTGGCTGCGTTCATGGGTGATGGAAAGGACGTTGGCATTGGTGCCGGCAATAAGGGTCAGGAGCTTGACCAGTTCGCCCGGGACGTCGGGGATGACGGTCTGGAAGAAGATCTTGCGCTGGGACTTGATCAGGCCCTGGTTGATGACGCGGGTCATATTGTTGACGTCGATGTTGCCGCCGCTGACGAGGGCTGCGACTTTCTTGTTGCGGATGCCGGAAATCTTGCCGCTCATGAGAGCTGCGACCGGTACGGCACCGGCCCCTTCGGCAACGGTCTTGCCCCGTTCCAGGAGAATCAGGATGGCGCTGGCGATTTCCGATTCATCGACGGTGACGATTTCATCGACGTATTTCTTACAGATATCATAGGTCAAGTCACCCGGTGTCTTGACGGCGATGCCATCGGCCAGAGTAGCCTTGCCGTTGTAGGTAATGACCTGTCCTTTTTCGATGGATTCCTTCATGGACGGCATGTTTTCCGTCTGAACGCCGATGACTTTGATCTTAGGGTTGACATTCTTAGCGGCTACGGCCAGGCCGGAAATGAGGCCGCCGCCGCCAATCGGTGCGACGATAGCATCGACTTCGGGAAGCTGTTCGATGATTTCCAGGGCAATCGTCCCCTGGCCGGCAATGACTTCCGGGTCGTTGAAGGGATGGACGAAGGTATAGCCATGTTCCGTCGTCAATTCAACGGCTTTGGCTGCGGCTTCATCGAAGAAATCCCCGTAGAGGACGACATTGGCACCGTAGCCGCGGGTCGCCGTAATCTTACTCAAGGGAGCGTGTTTCGGCATGCAGATGACGGACTGGCAGCCATATTCGCTGGCAGCCAGAGCCACTCCCTGGGCGTGGTTTCCGGCCGAAGCGGCGATGACGCCTTTTTCCCGTTCTTCCGGGGTCAGGGAAGCGACTTTGTTATAGGCCCCGCGCAGTTTAAAGGAGCCTGTCCGCTGGAGGTTTTCCAGTTTCAAATAGACTTCGCAGCCAGCCAAATCGCTGACGGAATTACTGTACGAAAGACCCGTGACCTGGGCGACGCCCTTCAAACGTTCCCGTGCTTCTTCAATCATCTTTAAAGTAACTTTTTCTTCACTCATCATAGACGCTGCCAAAAGGCAGCTTCCCTCCTTTTCATTTCATTAATGATACGTATGCTTTATGGTTTCATCATACGCCGTTTGTTGTCTACTGTCAAGAGAATATTTGCGTATGTGTATTTTTATAATAGACATTTGTTCCAGAACGGGCGGTGTACAAGATTCGCGCGGGCCGCCGATTAGGGCGGGCTCGCCACGTGCGAGCCCCTACGTTGCTGGCGGTTTACCCACGACTCACGACCCACGACCCACGGCAAACGAAAAAGGCCTGTCGTTATACGACAGGCCTTTTTCCTCTTGGTGACCCCTACGGGATTTGAACCCATGTTCTCGCCGTGAAAGGGCGATGTCTTAGACCGCTTGACCAAGGGGCCATGGCTCCTCAAGTAGGACTCGAACCTACGACAAATCGGTTAACAGCCGATTGCTCTACCAACTGAGCTATTGAGGAATATCACTTCAAGCTCGTTCCGAATCGGAACAATTAATATTATACTTGAAGAGATAGAAAAATGCAAGTCTTTTTTACGATTTTTTTTGATGACTTTCTCCTGCCCTGCCGAGGAAATGGAAATAGGCCGTAAAACAATACACGGCAGCGACTAAGCCGATGGCTGCACCGGCATAGCCGATATACGGCAACAGGCCATGAGCCGTGACCTGCCCGCCAATCCAGGTACCACCGCCGATGCCGACATTGAAGATGCCCGAAAAGATGGACATAGCCACCGGTGCCGCCCCCATCGGGACATGGCGGATGAGTTCGGCCTGGAAGGTGACGTTGAACAACGTCGAAGCACAGCCGACGACCAGGCAAGCAGCGACCATCGTCCCTGCCCCGCCAGCAGCAGCCTTCCACAAGAGGAACGGAATGACCAGCCCCAGCAGTCCGGCCCGGATGATGCCATAGCGGAAATGATTGTAAAAATGGGAAAAGACAAAACTCCCTACAAGGCCGCTGACGCCGAGAAACATGAGTGTCGACGTGATTCCCTGGTCGCTAAAGGCAGCGACGATTTTGAGAAAGGGTTCGATATAGCTGTAGGCCGTGAAATAGGCCGTCGCAAACAGGACGGACAGGATATAGACGCTGACGACGACGGGATTCCTGAGCAATTTAGGCAGGTCATCGCGGGAAAAAGAGGCGTCACTGGCCAGTTTCGGAAAAACGAAGGCCAAATAAAGGAGCACGGCTAAGGCTGTTGCCGTAATGGTCAAGAAAGTCATGCGCCAGCCGGCATAGAGGCCAATGATCCGCCCCAAGGGCAGACCGAATATCATGGCGACAGCCGAGCCGGTGACGATCATACTCAAAGCCAAAGGGCGATGAGTCCGCGTGACCAGGCGTGTCGCTATCGGAGCTGCAATGGACCAGAAAATAGAATGAGCGCAGGCGACGCTGATACGGGCTGCCATGAGCATGGGAAAATTCAAGGCCAGCCCCGACGCCAGCTGTCCCAAGACAAAGAGACCCATAGTCCCTAACAAGAGGCGCCGCATCTCCATCTGGCAGACGAGTAGCATGAGCGGCAAGGACAACAAGGCTACGACCCAGGCGTAGACAGTGATCATAATGCCCGTCTGGGACTCAGTCATTGCGAAGGACTGAGAAATGTCCATGAGCAGACCGATAGGCGTCAACTACTCCCGACTAAAGTCGGGAGCTTGTAAGTCGGAACTGCATAGGTACTAACGACATCTAAAAGATGTCTTCCTAAATCCGCCTACATCATCGGGTGGCTGACAACACCCGCTTTGCTAAGGAGTTTACTCCGAAGCAGTTGTTATTCTTTCGTAACGAGGATTGTTATCTCCGGAAATCCACATAGTTCCGAGGAACTGAATATTCATAGCTCCGATACGGTCATCATTAGATCTGTAACCACACTGGCAACGATATAAGTGTTTGTGATGGTCACGGTTTTCCTTGTGGATAGTACCGCATTTGGGACAACGTTGAGAGGTATACTTAGCAGATACCTTCAGAACTTCGGAACGATTTTCATGAGCCTTATAGGTCAGGAATTGTTCCAACTGATAGAACGCCCAGCTGCGCAGGTCGTAATTTTGTTTAGCCGTTTTTGAAAGATGGGACTCTTCGAAGCTAACGCCGGTCAGATCTTCAAGCACAAACAGCGTATCTTTGCCGTATTTTTCAACGAGTGTCTTAGAAATCCGATGGTTTACATCAGACATCCAACGGTTCTCTCGTCCAGAAATGGCTTTGAGTCTACGCTTTGCTGACTTTGTGCCTTTAGACTGGAGCTGACGGCGGACTTCCTGAAATTTATGGCGTTTAGTAGCCATCTTCTTACCAGAAACAAATTCAGTTTTGCCCTGCTCGTCATAGCTAACGGTCAAAAAACGTAATCCACGGTCAATACCGACAACGTGACGGACGTTTTCTTTCTGAAAATCTTCGACAGCCTGGGTTACGGGAATATGGAGATACCATAAACCTTTGAGTTCGACCAGTTTTCCTGTTCCAAGTTCATAGGAACCATCGAGGTATTCAGCGAAATGTTCGCCCTCAAAAGTGCATTTGGTTCTTTTGCCGAGTGTATTGATAGATAGGATTTGACCATCATTAACGAAACTGTAATCTCGGTTACGGACCAAATCAGCTTGCGGACGAGTAAAGAATATCGGCTTCCAGAGCCATTCCAATGTCTTGATAATTCGTTGCCAGTTGCCATCTTCATCCTTATATCTGTAGGGATTTTGGAAGAGCTGTTGTTTTACCGTCTTATATCTGGCAATCGTCGTCTTGATAGAAGACTGGGCCAGCTGCGATTTCAGACCGAACTGGCTGCGCAGGTCACTGTACAGCTCTCTGTTGAGACTTTGGTAGGTCATGTTAAATCGGTGGTCGAAGATGTACTGCGACACGAAGTTACAAGCCTGACGGTATTGTTCCGTCATCTGACGGAACAGCGTCTCTTGTTCGGGAGTAACGTGTATACGAAGTTTTATTGTTTTAGTTAGGTTAGACACTATTTCTCACCTGCCTTTCTAAATATATATTACTTCATTAAAATTATTATAGCACTATTTTGCTGAAAATCTATTGCTTTTTATTGAAAGGAGGGGAGGTGCGGCGCCTCTCATGACTAAAGTCACGAGTCTCCGCCGCACCATGAAGATGAAGGGAAAAGTCAATAAGCGGGCCGCCGATTATGGCGGCCCCTACGCGGCTTTGGCAAACGAACCACAAAAAGGGCTGCCGCCTAAGCGACAGCCCTTTTTCGGGTAGTCTTTATTCTATTTCATTACTAGTAAGCCTTACTGAGTCTTACATCATGCCGGGCATACCGCCGCCCATGCCAGCCGGAGCTGCCGGAGCTGCCGGAGCCGGTTCCGGTTTGTCAGCGACCAAGGTTTCTGTCGTGAGGACGAGAGCTGCAATGGAAGCTGCGTTCTGGAGAGCTGTACGGGTTACTTTAGCCGGGTCGACGATACCAGCTTTGACCATGTCGACATATTCTTCTTTGAGGGCGTTGAAGCCTACGCCGTCTTCGGAAGCTTTGACTTTGGCAACGATGACCGAACCTTCGAGGCCAGCGTTTTCAGCGATCTGGCGGAGCGGAGCTTCGATAGCGCGTTTGACCAGGTTGATACCGGTCTGTACGTCGCCGTCTTCGTTAAATTCGTCGAGAGCCGGGAGGATGTCGATGAGGGTCGTGCCGCCGCCGGCTACGATACCTTCTTCAACAGCTGCGCGGGTAGCGTTGAGAGCATCTTCGAGGCGATATTTCTTATCTTTCAATTCGACTTCGGTAGCAGCGCCGACTTCGATGACAGCTACGCCGCCGGACATCTTAGCCAAACGTTCCTGCAATTTTTCTTTGTCGAAATCAGACGTCGTTTCAGCAATCTGGGCTTTGATCTGAGCAACGCGATCTTTGATGGCCTGAGGATCACCGTGGCCTTCAACGATGGTCGTTTCGTCTTTCGTTACGCGGACCTGACGAGCTGTGCCGAGGTCTTCCATGGTAACGCTGTCGAGTTTACGGCCTACATCTTCTGTAATAACCGTAGCGCCCGTCAAGGTTGCGATATCCTGGAGCATCGCTTTGCGGCGGTCACCAAAGCCCGGAGCTTTGACAGCAACCGCTTTGAAAGTACCACGGAGTTTGTTGACGACCAACGTAGCCAAGGCTTCGCCTTCGACGTCTTCAGCGATGATGAGGAGTTCTTTACCAGCCTGGACGACTTTTTCGAGGACCGGGAGCATTTCCTGGATAGAAGCGATCTTGCGGTCCGTAATGAGGATGTACGGTTCGCTCATGACAGCTTCCATTTTATCCGGATCCGTTACCATGTACGGGGAAATGTAGCCGCGGTCGAACTGCATGCCTTCGACGACGGAGAGCTGCGTGCCCATGGTCTTCGATTCTTCAACCGTGATGACACCGTCTTTGCCGACTTTTTCCATAGCGTCTGCGATGAGGCCGCCGACTTCTTCGTCACCAGCCGAGATAGAAGCTACCTGAGCGATAGAAGCTTTGTCGGATACGGCGATAGAACGTTTCTTGATTTCTTCGACAAGTTTAGCAACAGCTTTTTCGATACCGCGTTTGAGAATCATCGGGTTAGCACCGGCTGCGACGTTGCGCATGCCTTCCTGGATCATAGCCTGTGCCAGGATGGTAGCTGTCGTCGTACCGTCACCAGCGACGTCGTTAGTCTTGGTTGCGACTTCTTTGACGAGCTGTGCGCCCATGTTTTCAAAGGGATCTTCCAATTCGATATCGCGGGCGATGGTAACACCATCGTTAGTGATGGTCGGTGCGCCGAATTTCTTGTCAAGAACGACGTTGCGGCCTTTAGGCCCTAAAGTAACTTTTACGGCATTTGCCAAAGCGTCTACGCCTTTGCCGAGAGCGCGGCGTGCATCTTCGTTGAACAAAATCTGTTTAGCCATGTTGAACACACTCCTATGTGAAAGTTAAGTAGTTTTAAATTGATGATTTATTAGATGATAGCCAAGATGTCGCGTTCGCTGACGATCAAATATTTGGTGCCTTCGAACTTGACTTCTGTGCCGGCATATTTGGAGAAAATAATCTTGTCGCCTACTTTGACATCCAAAGCAACGCGTTTACCGTCGTCCTGTACTTTGCCCGGACCTACGGCTACGACTTCGCCCTGGCTCGGTTTTTCTTTAGCAGTGTCCGGTAAAAAAATACCGCTTGCAGTTTTTTCTTCCTGTTCCAATACACGGATAACTACGCGATCTCCTAACGGTTTTAACATTTTATATTCCTCCTTAAAAGTAAGTTGCTACTCTTTATTAGCACTCCATACTTCCGAGTGCTAACTTACAATATATATATTAGCCATTAAAGGTAAAAAAGTCAAGGCCTTAGCCCTGACTTTTTCCTGAAACGTTTTATTTTTTTTGACTTTTTATCTTTTCCGCACTGGCGACGACCGCATCGGCCACGGCTTTCAAGGATTTCCGGTTCTTCATGCTGTACTGCTGCAACCGGCGGTAAGCTTCGTGTTCGGATATATGATATAAGTCCATGAGGCAGCCTTTGGCCCGGTCGACGGCTTTGCGCGTCTCGATGCGTTCGTTCATATCATCGAGCTGCTGGGCCACTTCGCGCTGGTGGCGGAACTGGGAAATAGCGATTTCGATGGCCGGGAAGAGATTCACCGGGCTGACCGGTTTGACCAGATAGCCGAGGACCCCGGAGTCCTTGGCCTTGTCGACGATATCCTGCTGGCTGTATGCCGTGAGCAGCAGGACCGGTGCCAGGCCTTCGTGGCCGATCATGCGGGCCGCGTGGATGCCGTCCAGGCGGGGCATCTTGATGTCCAGGAGGACGATGTCCGGCTTCTCCTTGCGTACTAAATCGAGGGCCTCGACGCCATCAGCCGCTTCCCCGACGACGGTATGGCCGGCATCTTCCAGCATTTCACATAAATCCATACGGATGATCGATTCGTCATCCCCTATTACAACGCGATATCCCATTGGTTATTCTCCCCTCTCTGGTAATGGAAAACGGATGGTGACGACCGTCCCTTCCGGCACGCCGTCATCGAAAGCAATCGCCCCTTGTAAATCTTTCTCGATCAGCGTCCGCACGATGGCCATGCCCAGATGCTTGCGGCCCGTATCGACCGGCGCCTGGGCCATGCCGACGCCGTCATCACAGACCAGGATGAGACCGTTATCCCCGTCCCGGCGGATCGTGATAGACAGGGTCCCCTGGCTGCGCCCTTCAAAACCGTGGATGATGGCATTGGTAATGAGTTCGTTCAGGACCAGCGCCAGCGACGTCGCAGCATCGGACGGCAGAGGCAATATTTCCCCGGAAAATTTCGTCTCTACATGGCAGTCCTTGCTGACCAGGCTGTGAGCCAGGAGGCCCAGCAGTTTCTGGGCCACGTCGGAAATATCAATGTTCTCTTCATCGTGGTGGGACAACGTCTCGTGGACCAAAGAAATGCTGAGGATCCGGTTCAGGCTTTCTTTGAGGACGTCCCGCGCTTCTTCACTGGTCGTGCGCCGCATCTGCATGCGCAGCAGACTGGCGATGGTCTGCAAGTTGTTCTTGACGCGGTGGTGGATTTCCTTGATGACCGACGTCTTGACCATCAGTTCTTCTTCCTTGCGGTGCAATTCCGTCCGCTCGGTCAGGATGGAAATGACCCGGCGGACTTTGCCGCGCTGCAGGATAGGAATGACCCGGCGGGAAACGACGGCTTCACCGAGCGTCACGTCGTCGGTCAGCCCTGTCGCCTGGGACAGGGCTTTCTTGGCCCCGGTCAGGTCGAGGCGGGTATTGTAGATATTGGTCCCCGTAATGGCGCCGCGCTGGCCGCACATGTGCAGGATGCTGTCGGCCATGTCGTCGGCATAGATGACGACGCCGTTGCAGTTGACCAGGACGACGCCATCCTGGATGGACAAGGGCCGGTACATGGAATGGAAATCCATGGGCACCTGCAAGGACAAAAAGGCCGTTTCCGTCAAGATTTCCCGGTTGTCTTCGACGGCTCCGACAAAGGCAATGACGGCAATCGTCCCGCCGCCGTTATCGACGAAGGGATAGGACACGATCGGCGCCATGCGGCCGTATTCGATTTCCCTTTCGCCCTGCAAGGCCTGCCCAGCCTGGAAGACCTGATAGTTGAAGGGTTCTTCATACCGGGAAAAGACAGCGCCCGGATCGGTCGTCTCGGTCTGCCGTCCTTTTTGCAGGAGCGGCGTCCGGTGGGCGGCCAGGACCAGGGTCCCCGCGTCCTTTCCCGGCACGTAGACGAAGAGTTCCCGGTGCGACAAGTCGCTGGCGAACTGCAATAATTCTTCACTGTTCTGTAAAATATGGATCTGCACGGGCGACAACGTGCTCTGAGTCCGGCAGACCGCTTCAAGTGTAGCCATAGAAGATTCCCCCATCTCTTCACAGGATTAGTCCGATGTAATCGGCAGGGCCGGCTTGGCGTTGAGCGTCAAATCGGCAAAACGGCCGTCCAAGGCCATGTAATAGGCCCGGCAGCCGATCATGGCGCCGTTATCGGTGCAGAGGATCGGATCGGGCCGGTAAAAGGCATAGCCCTTGTCGGCACAGGCCGCACTCATGGCCGCTGCCAGGCCGCTGTTGGCCGAGACGCCGCCGGCGACGGCAATTTTTTTAGCCCCACAGTAAGAGGCGGCGTCCATGGTCTTTTCGACGAGCGTTTCGACGACGGTCTTCTGGAAGCTGGCCGCGACATCGGCCGCATTATAGGACTGGCCGCGCTGTTCCTGCGTGTGCAGGTAGTTCAGGACGGCCGATTTGAGGCCACTGAAGCTGAACTCGAAGTTGTGCTTTTCATGAAGGGCCTTCGGAAAGGCGATGGCGTCGGGATTCCCTTCTTTAGCCAATTTGTCGATCTGCGGACCGCCCGGATAGGGATAGCCCATGACGCGGGCAATCTTGTCGAAGGCTTCACCGGCTGCGTCGTCGCGGGTCTGACCCATGAGTTTGAACGAATTATAGCCATTGATCTGGACCAGCTGCGTATGGCCGCCAGAAACGACGAGGGCCAGGAACGGCGGTTCCAGTTCGGGATGGCTGAGGAAATTGGCAAAGATGTGGCCTTCCATGTGGTTGACACCGACCAGGGGCTTATCGGCAGCAAAGCTGATGGCCTTGGCGGCGGCGACGCCGACCAGCAGGGCACCGACCAGGCCGGGCCCGTAGGTAACGCCGATATGGTCGATATCGGCCAAGGTGACCTGCGCCGTATCGAGGGCTTCCTTGATGATGGGCAGGACGTATTCGATATGCTGGCGCGAGGCGATTTCCGGTACGACACCGCCGAACTTGCGGTGAATCGGTACCTGTGTCGATATGATGTTGGAGCAGATGTGGCGGCCGTCTTCGATGACAGCAGCCGACGTTTCGTCACAACTCGTTTCTAAAGCTAAGGTATACATAGATTTCATCCTTTTTATCGTGAATGGCTGAACCATTGGTAATTTTCTTTCTGACACTGCATGATGCAGGCATCTTCTACAGGCTGGGAATAGTAATCCTTACGGACGGCAACGCCTTCGTAGCCCAGCTTGCGGTACAAGCCCTGGGCCGGTGCATTGGACTGGCGGACTTCCAGAAACATACTCGTACAGCCGTCCTGGAACAGGGCTTCCATAGCCGTGCGCAGGAGGGTCTCGCCATAACCGTGGCCCCGGGCGGACGGGTGGATGGCGATGTTGGCCAGCTGGCCTTCATCGGCGATGAGCCAGACGTCAGCGTACCCGAGGACCTGACCTGTTTCCCCTTCCAGGACGTAATACTTAGCGACAGGATTGTCCAGTTCCGCTGCCAGGGACTGATGGGACCAGGGCACGGAAAAGGAGGCCTCTTCGATGGCGATGATGGCCGGCAGATCTTCCCGGCCAGCCTGACGGACCGTTACCGGCATGATGCACCGCCGTGGCGTTTTTCCCAGAGCACTTCGGCTTCACTACGGCGCAGGTACGACGGCGTCAAGGTCATGCAGTCGTCGTAGTCACCGGCAGCAAAGCGGACATTGGCCGCCAGGGCTACGCTGCCGGCGCGGGGAATGACCATCGTCGGCGGCGCCATGCGGAACAAGGGACTGCGCCCTTCGATGTCCTTACGCCCTTTGAGGGAGCCGTCGCCGCAGAAGACGACGGGCTGACCTTCCTGTTCCAGCGTATCCAGGACTTCCGTCCGCGGGGCGATATAGATTTCTTTTTCCGTCGTCAGCGTCGTCCGGTCCCAGCGATAGACGCCGGCATAGACGTTGCCTTTCTGGGCGTCGATGAGGGTACAGATACGGTCGGAGACGCCGACGAAATTCCAGGCCAGGCTGACTGGGGTCGTCACGCCAACAATGGGGACGTTCCAGGCAAAGGACAGGCCTTTGGCTGTGGCCAGGCCGATGCGCAGGCCCGTAAAGGAACCGGGGCCGACGGCTACGGCGACGCCGTCGATCTGGCTTTTCTTGACCGACGCCTTGTCGAGCATGTCGGCAATGTGGGGCATGAGCTGTTCCGAATGGGTCAGCCGTGCCTGGATAGTGAGTTCGGCCCGCAGCGTGTCTTCATGGAGTAAGGCGACACTCGATACGAGGCTCGATGTTTCAATGGCTAAGAGCATATTTTTTTACCTCATTTTCTACAGCCTTCCAGCGGCTGCCGCGGAAATCAAAATGAAACAGCCGGTCTGTAGGACTCGTCTTTTCGATAGTGACAATGGCGGCATCATCAGGCAGGCGGTCTGGGAATTTTTCCGACCATTCGATGACGGTCACACCGCTTTCGAGATAGTCGTCGAATCCCAGGTCATCTAATTCATATTCTTCTTCCAGCCGATAAAAATCGAAATGCTGGAGAGGAATGGTATTTTCATAATAATTCAGAATGGTGAACGTCGGGCTGACGACGACATCGTCGATGCCCATGCCCTGGGCAATGCCCTGGACGAAATGGGTCTTGCCGGCACCGAGGTCACCGCGCAAGGCCAGGACATCACCGTCGCTGAGGACCGGACCCAGGGCTTTGCCTAAGGCTATCGTTCCGGCTTCTGAATGGGTAGCTACATCAAAGGTCATAATTTTCTCCTTTTAAAAATGGGTCCAGCCCGTCGGCGGCAGGACCTGTTCTCCCCCATCGTGGCGGAGCAGGACCCGGCCCGGTCCCGGACGGACGGTCCCGATGGCGGTCACGGCCGGATAATCGGCCTGCAGGGCCTGGAAATCAGCGGGGGCCATGGTGAAGACCAGTTCATAGTCTTCGCCGCCGTTGAAGACGAATTTCCAGATATCCTTGCCCGATGACGCCGCCCAGGCTTTTAGCCCGTCACTCGTCGGCACCTTATCCCGGTCGATGACCAGTTCGACACCGCTGGCCTTGGCGATTTCATTGGACTCGCTGGCCAAACCATCGCTGATGTCGTTCAAGCTATGGCAATGATGCTGTACCAATAACCGGCCCAAGGAAATCTGCGGTTCCGGGTACTGGTGGGCTTTCTTCAAAGCTTCATAACCGTCCTGCCCAGCCAGGAGCACATCCAGGCCACCGGCAGAATCGCCGATCGTATGGGATACGGCAATGACATCGCCAGCCTGGGCGCCGCTGCGCAGCAGGGCTTTCCCGGCTTCGATTTCGCCAAAGGCGGCCACGGTGATGACGACGCCTTCTTTAGACATGACCGTATCGCCGCCGAGGATATTGACCTCATAGGCCCGGCAGATATCCTTGATGCCGCGATACATTTCAACGACGTCGTCGACTTCCATCTGCGGCGCCAACGCCGTCGACAAGACGATATGCGTCGGTACGGCCCCCATGGCTGCGATGTCGCTGAGGTTCGAAGCGACGGCTTTAAAGCCGACATCATGCCAGGTTGCCGTCTGGCCGACGATGAAATGGCTGTTCTGGACCATCGTATCGATGACAGCGACCTGCTGCCAGCCTGGCGTCGTCGTATAGACGGCACCGTCATCTCCGATGCCGACGACGACGTTCTCTTTATGGTAGAGCGTATCCGCTTTGATGGCATCGATGAATCCAAATTCACCGATATCTGAAATTTTCATGATCGAGCCTCCGCAACGTTATTCTTCATAAGCGACATGGTTGTCTTCGCACCATTTCTTGGCAATCTTGCGAAATTCCATGCGCTGGAAAGTATACCAGAACTGGACCAGGCCCATGTCCTTCAATTCCCGTTCCAACTGGGTTACGGTCTTGCCGGCTTCGATGGACTGCTGGAAGGCGGCCCGCTGCTTGGGGTCCTTCATCATGGGGACGAAGCCCTTGATCATTTCCGGCAGGTCCAGGTCGGCCTGGGTCGGCAGCTTGATATAGGCATCGGGATGGGCCGTCACTTCGTTTTCCGCCTTGTCATCTCCGGGGATTTCCGTGACCAGGGCCATATGGCCGTCATTTTTATTCAAATAAAATTTAAGATACGGGTTGTTCAATTCAAAAGCTTTCAATAGCTCTTCGATTTGGACTGTCATAGCTTACACTTCCTTTTCACAATTTGCGATGACTCTATTATAGCATGGATAGGGCCGCGCCTAAAGTAGGCGTGAGTTTGAAGTTGAAAGTTTGATGTTTGATGTGGATGGGATAAAATTTAAAAGCCATCGCATCCAACATCATACATCAAACCTCAAACACAACAAAAAAGCTCACGCATTTTGCGTGAGCTTTTTCCTATGGTGACCCGGTAGGGATTCGAACCCTAGACCTACTGATTCGTAGTCAGTCACTCTATCCAGCTGAGCTACCGAGTCATGTGGGAATGAAGGTGGACCTTCATTCCATTTTTTCTGGCAGGGGCAGAAGGAATCGAACCCTCAACCAATGGTTTTGGAGACCACTACTCTACCAGTTGAGCTATACCCCTACAAAAATCAGCGGCTTCCTATCCTCCCAGGGGGCCTCCCCCCAAGTACTTTCGGCGTTTGCGGGCTTAACTGCTGTGTTCGGCATGGGAACAGGTGGATCCCCGCAGCTATCGCCACTGAATTATATTGTTCAGGATGTTCGTATCCTGACAACTGCATAAAAATGTTTTTCTTAACGGGTCGCCCACATGGCGACCCCTACCATTCGGTAGGATTCTCTGCTTAAGTCAAGTCCTCGGTCTATTAGTACCGGTCCGCTCCGTACATCGCTGTACTTCCACTCCCGGCCTATCAACCACATCGTCTTTGTGGGACCTTACTTGTTAAAACAATGAGAAACCTCATCTCTAGGCTGGTTTCACGCTTAGATGCTTTCAGCGTTTATCCGTCCCCGACGTAGCTACCCAGCTGCACGGCTGGCGCCATGACTGGTACACCATTGGTCGGTCCACTCCGGTCCTCTCGTACTAGGAGCAGCCCCTTTCAAGTTTCTTACGCCCGCGATGGATAGGGACCGAACTGTCTCACGACGTTCTGAACCCAGCTCGCGTACCACTTTAATGGGCGAACAGCCCAACCCTTGGGACCTACTTCAGCCCCAGGATGTGATGAGCCGACATCGAGGTGCCAAACCTCCCCGTCGATATGGACTCTTGGGAGAGATAAGCCTGTTATCCCCAGGGTAGCTTTTATCCGTTGAGCGATGGCAATTCCACTCTCTACCACCGGATCACTAAGCCCGACTTTCGTCCCTGCTCGACCTGTCCGTCTCGCAGTCAAGCTCCCTTCTGCCTTTGCACTCTTCGCGCGGTTTCCGTCCGCGCTGAGGGAACCTTTGGGCGCCTCCGTTACTCTTTCGGAGGCGACCGCCCCAGTCAAACTGCCCGCCTGAGACTGTCCGCAAGCTCGTTACGCTTCTCGTTAGAATTCCAATAAAACAAGGTTGGTATCCCACCAATGGCTCCGTGAATACTGGCGTACTCACTTCTCAGCCTCCCAACTATCCTGTACATCTCTTACCGGAATCCAATCTCAGGTTACAGTAAAGCTCCATGGGGTCTTTCTGTCCAGTCGCGGGTAACCTGCATCTTCACAGGTACTTCAATTTCACCGGGTCCCTCGTTGAGACAGTGCCCAAATCGTTACACCTTTCGTGCGGGTCGGAACTTACCCGACAAGGAATTTCGCTACCTTAGGACCGTTATAGTTACGGCCGCCGTTTACTGGGGCTTCAATTCACTGCTTCGCTTGCGCTAACACTTCCTCTTAACCTTCCAGCACCGGGCAGGTGTCAGCATCTATACATCAGCTTTCGCTTTAGCAGACGCCTGTGTTTGTGGTAAACAGTCGCTTGGGCCTCTCTTCTGCCACCCATCTCCGCTCCGTGCGCTTCTGCACTTCACGTACGCTGGGTTATCCTTTTCCCGAAGTTACGGATATATTTTGCCGAGTTCCTTAACGAGGGTTTTCCCGCGCACCTTAGAATTCTCATCCTGCCTACCTGTGTCGGTTTCGGTACGGGTGCCTGAGTCCTCACTAGAAGCTTTTCTCGACAGTTTAGTGCCAGCCCCTTCGCTTCTGTCTCCAGAAGCTCCCCATCGCATCTCGGCCTCTCGGGAAACGGATTTGCCTGTCTCCCAACCTACCTGCTTGGACGTGCTCTTCCAATCGCACGCGCGCCTTCCTTCCTGTGTCACTCCTTCGCTCAAACGGCCTCAGCCAGTACAGGAATTTCAACCTGTTGTCCATCTCCTACGCGTCTCCGCCTCGGATTAGGTCCCGACTTACCCTGGGACGACGATCGTTGCCCAGGAACCCTTAGGCTTTCGGTGGAAGGGATTCTCACCCTTCTTTTCGCTACTCATACCGGCATTCTCTCTTCCTGCCTGTCCACCTGTCCTTCCGGTCAGGCTTCTCCCATGCAGGAACGCTCCCCTACCCAATTGACTAATGTCAATTGCCAAAGCTTCGGTTCCGTACTTTAGCCCCGGACATCTTCGGCGCAGAGTCTCTCGACCAGTGAGCTATTACGCACTCTTTTAATGGTGGCTGCTTCTGAGCCAACATCCTGGTTGTTTTCGAAATTCCACATCCTTCGCCACTTAGTACGGCATTGGGGACCTTAGCTGTTGGTCTGGGCTGTTTCCCTCTTGACTATGGGCCTTATTACTCACAGTCTGACTCCCATGGATAAGTACAGCCATTCGCAGTTTGATTAGGTTCAGTAGCCGGATAGGCCCCTACCCCGTTCAGTGCTCTACCGCCTGTACTCTCGCCATGAGGCTAGCCCTAAAGCTATTTCGGGGAGAACCAGCTATCTCCACGTTCGATTGGCATTTCACCCCTACCCACATCTCATCCAAAAGCTTTTCAACGCTCACTGGTTCGGTCCTCCACACATTTTTACCTGTGCTTCAACCTGGACATGGGTAGATCACTGTGGTTTCGGGTCTACTCCAACTAACTATACGCCCTGTTCAGACTCGCTTTCGCTTCGGCTCCACGTTTTCCGCTTAACCTCGCTAGCTGAAGTAACTCGCCGGTTCATTCTTCAATAGGCACGCCGTCGCACCTATAAAGTGCTTCGACTGCTTGTAGACATACGGTTTCAGGTTCTCTTTCATTCCCCTCCCGGGGTTCTTTTCACCTTTCCCTCACGGTACTATGCGCTATCGGTCCATATCAGTGTTTCGCCTTGGAGGGTGGTCCCCCCAGCTTCCCACAGGGTTTCTCGTGTCCCGTGGTACTCTGGATCCTGCTCCATGCACTTGCTTACGCCTACGAGGCTCTCACTCTCTCTGGCTGAGCTTCCCAGCTCATTCTGCTTCACTCATGCATTTGATAGCAGTCCACAACCCCGGATTGGTTTCCCATCCCGGTTTGGGCTCTGCCCCGTTCGCTCGCCGCTACTAGGGGTATCTCTGTTGATTCCTTTTCCTCCGGCTACTTAGATGTTTCAGTTCACCGGGTGCCCTTCCTCATAGAGGATGACAGCACTACTGCTGCCGGGTTTCCCCATTCGGAGATCTGCGGGTCAAAGGTTACTTGCACCTCACCGCAGCTTATCGCAGCTTATCGCGTCCTTCTTCGGCTGATATGGCCAAGGCATCCGCCGTACGCCCTTACTTACTTGACTAATTTCTATAAACAAGAATTCAAGGTTCGTTAAGATCTCTTTTTAAAAAGAGGTATTTTCTAACATTTTTATGCAGTTGTCAAGGTACGATTGAGAGGATGGCCTCTCAAAACTGAACAATGAATGAATTACCAAAGTGCCGACTTCTTAGGTTTTCCCTAGAAAGGAGGTGATCCAGCCGCACCTTCCGATACGGCTACCTTGTTACGACTTCACCCCAATCATCGCCCCCACCTTCGACGGCTGGCTCCAAAAGGTTACCTCACCGGCTTCGGGTGTGAATGACTTTCGTGGTGTGACGGGCGGTGTGTACAAGGCCCGGGAACGTATTCACCGCAGTATGCTGACCTGCGATTACTAGCGATTCCTGCTTCATGCAGGCGAGTTGCAGCCTGCAATCCGAACTGGGACTCTGTTTTTGGGGTTTGCTCCGGATCGCTCCTTCGCTTCCCTCTATTAAGAGCCATTGTAGTACGTGTGTAGCCCAAGCCATAAGGGGCATGATGACTTGACGTCATCCCCGCCTTCCTCCGCATTGTCTGCGGCAGTCTCTCCTGAGTCCCCGGCCGAACCGCTGGTAACAGAAGATAGGGGTTGCGCTCGTTGCGGGACTTAACCCAACATCTCACGACACGAGCTGACGACAGCCGTGCACCACCTGTTTTCTTGTCCTCCGAAGAGGAACTGGATATCTCTATTCATAGCAATCAATGTCAAGGCTTGGTAAGGTTCTTCGCGTTGCGTCGAATTAAACCACATACTCCACCGCTTGTGCGGGCCCCCGTCAATTCCTTTGAGTTTCAGCCTTGCGGCCGTACTCCCCAGGCGGGATACTTATTGCGTTAACTCCGGCACAGAAGGGGTCGATACCTCCTACACCTAGTATCCATCGTTTACGGCCAGGACTACCGGGGTATCTAATCCCGTTTGCTCCCCTGGCTTTCGCGCCTCAGCGTCAGTTGTCGTCCAGAAAGCCGCTTTCGCCACTGGTGTTCCTCCTAATATCTACGCATTTCACCGCTACACTAGGAATTCCGCTTTCCTCTCCGATACTCTAGCATCGCAGTTTCGGTCCCCTCACGGGGTTAAGCCCCGCACTTTTAAGACCGACTTACGACGCCGCCTGCGCGCCCTTTACGCCCAATAATTCCGGACAACGCTTGCCACCTACGTATTACCGCGGCTGCTGGCACGTAGTTAGCCGTGGCTTTCTCTTACGGTACCGTCACTCGTAACGGGTATTGACCGCTACGCCATTCGTCCCGTATAACAGAACTTTACAACCCGAAGGCCGTCATCGTTCACGCGGCGTTGCTCCGTCAGACTTTCGTCCATTGCGGAAGATTCCCCACTGCTGCCTCCCGTAGGAGTCTGGGCCGTGTCTCAGTCCCAATGTGGCCGTTCATCCTCTCAGACCGGCTACTGATCGTCGCCTTGGTGGGCCGTTACCCCTCCAACTAGCTAATCAGACGCAAGCCCCTCCTTCAGCGAAAGCTCCGAAGAGCCTCCCTTTCTTCCCTCTGCCATGCGACAAAAAGAACGTATTCGGTATTAGCAGCCGTTTCCAGCTGTTGTCCCCATCTGAAGGGCAGGTTGCTTACGCGTTACTCACCCGTTTGCCACTCGAATCAATAAGAAGCAAGCTTCTCATCTCTTCTCGTTCGACTTGCATGTGTTAAGCACGCCGCCAGCGTTCGTCCTGAGCCAGGATCAAACTCTCCATGATATATGGAAGAGCTGTTTGGCTCTTGTTTATTGATTGGTATTACTCATTGTTTGACGTTCTATTGAAATAGAACCTCGCACTCTGGCGTTCATTCAGTTCATTGTTCAGTTTTCAAAGGTCATCGTTGTCGTCGTTTATCGCGGCGACTTGTATATCTTACCAAACTGTGAACACTTTGTCAAGAACTAATTTGAATCTTTTTTAATTCGTTTCGTCCGCTCCAGTACAGCTGGTTTCTATATAGTACCATCTTTCCCGACAAAAGTCAATGGTCATTTTTCAGAATTTCAAAATAACGATGGATATGGCAGGCCAGGAAGACCGTGAATCGCTGTTCCCAATCGTTCAGGTCATAAGGGATGAGTTTTTCCGCCTTATGGATGCGATAGGCTACGGTATTGCGATGGGTATAGAGTTGGGCCGCTGTTCCCTTCAGGCTGCCGTCATGGCAGAGGTAGGCTTCCAGCGTTTCATACAGGCTGGACTGGTGTCCTTCATCGTAAGCCAGTAAGGCTCCCAGGGCCCGGTCATGAAGGACGTGCAGCACCTGGTCATCGGGCTGGGAAAAGAAGAGGGCATAAGCGCCGAGGGCCCCAAAATAGCACCAGGACTGCTGGTGGAGGCGCCCCCAGATGAGGGCCTGCTGCCCCTGGCGGCAGCTGTCCGGCAGGGCTTTTAAGTCAGGTGCCGTCACTCCCTGCCCCGTCACCAGCTGTTCATGGCCTTTGAGCCAGGCAACGAGAGCTGCTGGCAGTTCTCCCTGCAGGAGCAGGACGACGGTGTCCTTATAAGGAAATATAAAGTACGGCTGACCCAAGCCATTGAGAAAGGACTTGCTATCGGCTAAAAAAGACGCATCGGCATCGGCGCCGGCCAGGACCAGGGCCGTATACGGCCCCTCTTCTTTCCATCCGGTCAAGGCCAGTTCCGTCAGGACCGACGAGCCCTGGACGCCGAAGAGAAATTCCTTCCAGGCCGTAATGGCCCGGTATTCTTCGCGGTGGGTCAAGAAGAGGGACGACAAGAAGGATTGGGTAATGTCTGCCAGCCGCACTTCCCAGGGCAGGGTAAACAACGGGAAAGCCGCCGCATCACAGCGGTCCTTCAAGGCGTCCGTAATGTCCGACGCCAGGAGATATTTCCCCGTATTGACCACGAGTCCTGCCGCATCGGCCGCCAGCAGGGCGTCGACGAAGGCCTCCAGCCAGTGCGGGTCGCCGTGGCTGGCCAGGCCCGTCGTAAAGATGAAGGCATGGGGCCGCAAGAAAGTACCATAGTCCGCATCTTCCATGACCTGGACCCAGGCGACGTCATGGCTCAGCCCCTGACGGCCGGCCAGGAGTTCCAGTTTATATTTGTTTTCATCCTGTTTATAAAGCCGATCGATGGATAGAGACATCGGTCATCCCCCCACTCTTCTTGTGCTGCCAGCACAGTATCTCTCTTTTAACTTTGGTTCCCCGGCTCATTGCCGTTTTTAATCATTAAACGTATAATTTACGTATCATTTAAGTTTATCTATGTAAATTCTTTAGTATCAGCAAATTAACCTAAGATTTTACATTCTAATTGTCATAAGGGGGAGACATTATGTTAAAAGATGAATTACCGAAAATCGTTACCCAGACGGTTCCCGGCCCGAAAGCCGCTGCCGTATTAGCCCGCCGCCGTCAGGCCATTCCCGATGCCATCGGCACCATCTATCCGACGGTCATCAAACGCGGTGAAGGCGCTATGTTCGAAGACGTGGACGGCAACTATTTCCTCGATTGGGTCGGTGGCGTCGGTGTCTTGAACATCGGTTATTCTCAGCCGGAAGTCGTCAAAGCCGTCCAGGACCAGGCCGGTAACTATTTCCACGCCATGGCCAATATCGTCACCCACGAAGGCTATGTTGCCTTAGCAGAAAAGCTCAATGCCATCGCTCCCGTCAAAGGCGATAAAAAGCGGTCATTCTTCATCAACAGCGGTGCCGAAGCCGACGAAAATGCCGTCAAAGTCGCTAAAGCCTATACGAAACGGCCGAATATCATCGTCTTCTCCGGCGCCTTCCACGGCCGCACGCTCATGACCATGGCTATGACGGCAAAAAAAGCCTACGCCCGCGGCATGGGGCCTTTCCCGGACGGCGTATACCGTGCTGAATTTCCTTATCTCTACCGCAAACCGGCAGGCCTGAGCGATGACGAAGCCCTGGAATTTTACATGGATTCCCTGAAGGAAGTCTTCATGTATTCCTCGCCGGCAGAATACGTCGCAGCCATCGTCGTCGAACCGCTCCAGGGTGAAGGCGGCTTCATCCCGGCTCCTATCCCCTGGATCAAAGCGCTGCGCAAAGTCTGCGACGACAACGGCATCCTGCTCATTGCCGACGAAGTCCAGACCGGCTGGTGCCGTACGGGCCGCATGCTGGCTACGAAATACTGGAAAGAAGCCGGCTGCCCGCCTGACATCATCGCTACGGCCAAATCCATCGGCGGCGGCGTTCCCCTCGGCGCCGTCGTAGCCCGCGAAGAAATCATGGAATCCGTCCCGGCCGGCGTCATCGGCGGTACCTTCGGCGGCAACGCCCTGGCCTGCGCTTCGGCTCTGAAAGTCATTGAAATCATGGAACGGGACCACTTGGCAGACCGGGCCCTGGAAATCGGCAAAAAAGTCTGTGCCCGCTATGAACAGTGGAAACAGAAATACGACGTCATCGGCGATTACCGCGGCTTAGGCGCTATGCTCGGCCTGGAATTTGTCCACGACAAAGCCGGCAAGGAACCCTATCCGGAACTGGTCACAGCCGTCATCAAGGAAGCTGCCCAGCACGGCCTGATCATGGAAAACTGCGGCATTTACGACAATGTCATCCGCTTCCTCTGCCCCCTCGTCGTCACCGACGCCCAGCTCGATGCCGGCCTGGACATCCTGGAACAGGCTATCCTTACCTGCACGAAATAATCAGTACTTCTCTCCCATGACATCGAGGGCGACCCTGGCCATGGCCTTGGCGCCCGTCAATGCCTGCATCTTGCCCAGGTCGCTGCCCGCGGCTTGGGCAAATTCTTTGGTATGGGCATTGATGTCGTAGCCGATGCAGATTTCCGGCTGGCTGACCCGCGTGACCTGGCTGACATTGCCTACGTCCGTCGAGCCTTCGGCATAATCGTCGTCGCGAACGCCAAATTCTTCATAGAGCTGATTGAAGGCGTCGGCAAAGTAAACGTCCATCTTAGGGTCATTGATCATATTTTTATAGAGCGGTTCATAATGGACCATTTCCACTTTCGCTCCGTGTGCGTCGGCGACGTCACGGGCGATTTTTTTTATGTCCGGCAGCATCTTGTCTTCCAGGTATTCCACCTTCAAGGCCCGGATAGTCGCTTTGAGGACGGCCCGGTCGGGGACGATGTTGGGAGCCGTCCCGCCTTCGGTGATGATGGCGCCGATGATATGGCGTTCGGTCAGGGTCTTTTCATAGGCTTTCAGGCGGCCGTAGAAATCGACGAGGGCGTCGAGGGCATTGACGCCGTGATAGGTGGCATCGGCCACGTGGGCTGCCTTGCCGAGGAAGGTGAACTGCAGGGGGTGCGTCGCATAAGACGTGCCGCCGATATACGTCTGATCCGTACCGGGATGGACGATGACCGCCGCTTCCAGGCCGTCGAAGACGCCGTGTTCGCTCATATAGACCTTGCTGCCCACCGTTTCTTCAGCCGGACAGCCGTAGACATGGACCGTCGCCTTCGTACCGGCCGCTTTGGCAAAGGCCAGGGCTGCGCCGACGCTCATGGCCGCGATGAGGTTGTGGCCGCAGCCATGGCCGATTTCCGGCAGGGCATCGTATTCGGCCAAAAAGCCCATCTGGAACGGACCGTTGCCGCAGACAGCGTGAAAGGCCGTCGGAAAGGCATCGGCGACGGGATTGTCGATGGCAAAGCCGTGGTCCTGCAAGATTTTTTTCAGCGTCGTCGAAGCGAAGACTTCGTTCATGCCCGTTTCCGGGTGGTCGTGAAGGGCGTCGGCAATGCCATAGATGACCGGCTTCAATTCATCCACATAGTGGCAGGCCTGGTCTTTCAATTCTTTATATTCCATGGAATCCTCTCCTATTCAAATTACAGTAAAGTAAAGCGCACGCCGTCCAGCCGGGCTTCGAGGCCGGCCCTCTGCCCCAGGGGCAGCCAGGCGTTGTCGGCACCGTGGCCGAAAGGCAGGTCCATGACAGCCGGCTTGCCCCATTTCTTGGCATAAGCCCGCAGGACTTCTTTGACGGTCCATTCGTAAGGGGCCTTTTCTTCGGGGCCGCAGTGATAAAATTCGCCAAAGGCAATGGCCCGGACGCGGTCGATGAGGCCCGCTTCCTCGAACTGGCAGAGCATGCGGTCTAGCGCATAGGCATCTTCACCGACTTCTTCCAGGCAGAGGATGGCCCCGGCCGGCGGGTCGATGGCATAGGGCGTGCCCATGAGGACGGACAGGAGCATCATATTACCCCCGACCAGGGGACCCGTGACGGCACCGGGAACGAGCGTTTTCGGGGAACAATCCGGCGGCAAGGGCAATTCCCGCGCTTCATAGGGGTGCTGCAGGCCATAGGCGAACTGTTCTTTCGTATATTCCGAAGCATCGCGTCCGAGGGACATGACCATCGTCCCGTGGATGGGACAGAAGCCGCAGCGCTGGAGGAAGGCCGTATGCAGGGCCGTAATGTCGCTGAAACCGACGAACAGTTTCGGGTGCGCCGCAATGAGGTCATAGTCCAAAAGCGGCAGGATGCGCGTCGCGCCGTAGCCGCCGCGCAGGCAGACGATGGCCTTGACGGTGTCGTCGGCAAAGGCGTCGTTGATATCGGCGGCCCGCAGCCTGTCGGGGCCGGCCAGATAGCCGTCAAAGGCGGATACGGATTTCCCGATTTTCAATTCATAGCCGAGAGAGCGCAGAAAGACGAGGCCCTTGGTCACATCGGCGCCGGCCAGGGTCGAAGACGGGGCGACGACGGCGATAGTGTCGCCAGGCTGTAAGGGGACTGCATAGGTATACTCCATAAGGCTACTTCCTTTCTGTTTCATCGATATAGGCTTTCTTGAAGTCGACCAGTCCCAGCGGCGACCAGTGATAGCCTTTGATGTACGGCTGGACTACATAGGGCTGCGTCGTGTAATACAAAGGGATGATGACGCAGTCATCGAAAAGCATCTGCTCGGCTTCATGGAGATAGGCCATGCGCTGGGCTTCGTCGTTGCTGGCTTTCGCCTTGGCAATGAGGGCGTTGTACGCCGGATTGTGATACTGGGCGTCATTTTCCTCATCGGCAAAGACGTCGAGGAAGGTCATTGGGTCGATGTAGTCGGCGATCCACGAAGCCCGGGCCAGCTGATAGTCGCCTTGGGCACGAGTGGCCATGAAGACTTTCGATTCCTGGTTGGTGATATGGACGTCGACGCCGAGATTTTCTTTCCACATGGCCTGCAACGCTTCGGCGACGGCCTTGTGCATTTCATTGGTGTTGAAGAGGAGCGTCACTTCCGGCAGAGGATGCGAGTCGTCGTAACCGGCTTCTTTCAAGAACTGCCGGGCTTTAGCCGGGTCCTCGCTGATGAGGCTGCCCCCTTCCTTACGGAAATCGCGGCCTGTGGCCTTATTCTTCAGTCCCGGCGGGACCCAGGCATAAGCCGCTTCCTTTTCGCCGCGGACGATGTACTTCATCAGGCTTTCCCGCTGGACGGCCAGGGCAAAGGCTTTGCGGACGCGGACGTCGTCAAAGGGCTTTTTCTGGACATTGAAGACGTAATAATAGGCACCGAGATAAGGGGCGATCTTATAGAGGCCCAGCTTTTCCAGCCGTTCCTGGTCAGCCGGCGGCGGTTCGACAGTCATATTGGCCTGATTGCTTTCGACCAGGGTCAGGCGTGTCGCCTGGGAGTCACTGATGGGGAAGTCGATGTGGTCCAGGATGACCGAATCGGCATCCCAATAGCGGTCGTTCTTGACCAGCTTGATTTCGCTGGAATGGTTCCAGGATACGATTTTATAAGGGCCATTGCAGATCATGCCGTCGGCATCGGCAGCCCACGTATTGGGCTTGGCTTCGACGAGCTGGCGCGGCACGGGATAATAACAGTGGAAAGCCGTCAGGTTGAGAAAATATGGCGTCGGTTCTTTCAGATGGACGACCAGGGTCTGGTCATCGACGGCTTTGACGCCGACTTCATCGGCTGAGGCTTTCTTGTTGAAATAGTCTTCGGCCTTGTCGATGCAAAAGAGCATATAGGCATTTTCCGAAGCCACGTCAGGATCGACGACGCGCTTCCAGGAATATTCCAGGTCGCCTGCCGTAATCGGCGTGCCATCGCTCCATTCGATGCCTGGACGCAGGTGGAAGGTATAGGTCTTGCCATCGGGTGAAATGTCCCAGCTTTCGGCCAGGGCCGGCTGAGGGACATCGTCATCATCGAGGCGGGTCAGGCCTTCAAAAATCTGCAATTCCGTATTGCTTTCGACGAGAGCCGTCGTCATGGCCGGGTCCAGCCGCGACGGTTCCGCTTCCAGGACATAGCTGACCGTATCGGGATGCTGGATGCCGCAGCCACTGAACAGGACGACCACCAGCAGACAGGTCAGGAGCAAGCATAACTTTTTCATCGTCTGCCTCCTCTCGCATGGTGACAGGCGACGAAGCGGTCGTCTGTGACCTGACGGAAATGAGGCACATCAAGGCGGCAGACTTCATCGGCATAGGGACAGCGCGGATGGAAGACGCAGCCTTTCGGCAAATCAAGGGGGCTCGGTACTTCGCCGCAGACAATGGTCCGGCGCTGGTAATGCGGGTCCGGCCGGGGTACAGAGGCGATGAGCATCTGCGTATAGGGATGGAGCGGGTCGTGAAAGACAGCGTCGCCCGGCCCCAGTTCGACGAGGCGCCCTAAATACATGACGCCCATGCGGCGGCTCATGTGATGGACCATGGCCAGGTCGTGGGCGATGAACAAATAGGACAGGCCCCGTTCCTGCTGCAAGCGCTGCATCATGTTGACGATCTGGACCTGGACGGATACGTCGAGGGCCGAAATGGGTTCATCACAAAAGACACATTCCGGATCGACGGCCAGAGCCCGGGCAATGCCGATGCGCTGGCGCTGGCCGCCGCTGAACTCATGGGGATAACGCTGAGCCGCTTCAGGCCGCATGTCGACTTGTTTCAGTAAGGACGCCACGCGCTGGCGCCGCTGGCCGTCATCGGCACAGAGGTGATAGTTGCGCAAAGGCTCGCTGATGATATCTTCGACGGTCATGCGCGGGTCCAGCGAAGCATAGGGGTCCTGGAAAATCATCTGGACATGGCGGCGATAATCGCGGCCGACGGCGGCGTCAGAGACATCTTTCCCCTTATAAGAAATAGTGCCGCCCGTCTTGGCGTATAAGCCCAGCAAAGTCCGGGCGAAGGTCGACTTGCCGCAGCCCGATTCGCCGACGAGGCCGACCGTCTCCCCTTCGCCGATGGTCAGGGACAAATCGTGGACGGCGGTCAGGACCTTTTTCGGCCGGCCCAGCCAGTCCCGCTGGACGACGAAATCCTTGCTAATATGTTTTGCTTCAATGAGGGTCATGGCAATGCCTCCTTTGCCGCTGCGGCCTGGGCCAGCCAGCACCGGTAGTAATGGCCCGGCCCGGCTTCTTCCCGCGGCGGGGCCGCTTCCATGCAGGCTTTCATGGCCCGGGGGCAGCGCGGATAGAAGCGGCAGCCCTGGGGCATGTGGAATAAGTCCGGTGCCTGGCCGGGAATCCCGGTCAGGGCCTTGTCTTTCTGGGATGGATCCGGCAGAGACGCCAAGAGGCCCTTCGTATAGGGATGGGCCGGACGATAAAAGATATCGTCTGCCGTCCCCTCTTCGACGACGACGCCGGCATACATGACGTAAATGCGGCGGCACATCTGGGCGATGACGCCGAGATTATGGGAGATGAGGACGACGGCCATGCCCAATTCGGCCTGGAGGCGCTTGAGGACATCCAGGACCTGGGCTTCGGTCGTCACGTCGAGGGCCGTCGTCGGTTCGTCAGCAAAGAGGAGCCGCGGCGAACAGGACAGAGCCATGGCGATGAGACAGCGCTGGCGCATGCCGCCCGATAATTCATGGGGATACTGGTGGAGCCGCTTTTCCGGCGACGTCAGGCCGACGGCTTTGAGCAGTTCCAGGGCCTTGGCCTGGCAGGCTTTGCGCCCCAGGTGCTGGTGCAGGGCAATGCCCTCGCAGAGCTGGGTCCCGATGGTCAGGACGGGATTGAGCGACGTCATGGGGTCCTGGAAGATCATGGCCATGTCGCGGCCGCGCAGGTGGTTCATCTTCTGTTCCGACAAGGGGATGACGTCGCGGCCATCCCAGAGAATCTGGCCGCTCGTATATTCCGTCGCTTCTGCCGGCAGCAATTTCATGGCCGCCTGGGATGTGACGGATTTGCCGCAGCCCGACTCGCCGACGATGCCGACGGTTTCGCCGGGATTGACTGTGAGCGACACGTCATGGATGGCTTCCAGCAGGCCCCGGTAGGTATGGAAAAAAATGGTTAAATGGCGAACCTCTAAGAGTGCTTGCATCAGCGTCCCTCCTTCTGATTCTGCGGATCCAAGGCGTCGCGCAGGCCGTCGCCGAGGAACATGAAGCCCAGCATGGTAATGCACAGGGCCAGGGCCGGAAAGACGAGCTGGAACGGGAAGGAACGCATACTGTTGATACCTTCAGACGCCAGGACACCCCAGCTGGCCATGGGCGCCGAGACGCCGAGGCCGATGAAGCTCAAAAAGGCTTCCGTAAAAATGGCATCGGGAATGGACAAGGTCAGGGTGACGATGATCGGCCCGACGCAGTTGGGGATCATGTGGCGGCAGAGGATGTGCCACGTCGACGTCCCGCAGGACCGGGCGGCCATGACGTATTCCTGCTGCTTCAGGCTGAGAATCTGGCCGCGGACGATGCGGGCCATGTTGAGCCAGTAGGCAATGCCCAAGGCCAGGTAGATATTGAGCAGGCCCGGTTTAAAGACGACCATGAGCAAGATGACATAGAGCAGCATGGGAATGGAATAGAGGATATCGACAATGTGCATCATGATCTGGTCCGTCCGACCGCCAGCCAGGCCGGCAATGCCGCCGTAGATGACGCCGATGAAGACGTTGATCAAGCTGGCCACGAGGCCGATGGACAAGGAAATGCGGGCGCCATAGAGGACGCGGACCAGGAGATCCCGGCCCAACGAATCGGTGCCGAACCAATGGGCAGCCGACGGCCAGGCATTGGCAGCCGTCAAATCCTGGTCGGCATAGGTATACGGTGCCAGCCAGGGACCGGCAATGGCCAGGATGCTCATGATGACGACGATGGCCAGGCCCCATAAAGCCAGGCGGTTCTTCTTCATCTGCCGCCAGCCCCGGTCGCGCAGGGTCTGCGGCGGTACATACGGTTCCGTCCGGTCCGCAGCCGTAAGCGGTGTAAAATCCATCATCATCCCTCCTTCTTTCCATCTATGGTAATCCGCGGGTCCAAGAGCGGATAAATGACATCGATGAGCAGATTCATCATCATAATGAGGAAACTGTAAAAAATCGTAATGCCCAAAATGACCGTATAGTCGCGGTTATAGATACTGGTGACGAAGTGGCGCCCCAGGCCGGGAATGGCAAAGATCGTCTCGACGATGAAGCTCCCCGTCAAGAGAGCCGCCGCCAAAGGGCCGATGTAGCTGACGACGGGCAGCAGGGCGTTGCGCAAAGCATGGCGGCAGATGAGGGACCGCGTGCCGATGCCCCGCGACCGGGCCGTGCGGATATAGTCCTGTCCCAGGGCATCGAGCAGGCTCGACCGGGTCAGGCGCATGATGAAGGCCGTCGGCTGGGCTGCCAGGGCCAGGGCCGGCAGGATGACGTAAGCCGGCCCCTTCCACAACGCCGCCGGCAGGATGGGCCAGGTAAAGGCGAAGAGCTGGATGAGGACGGCCGCCAGGATGAAACTGGGTACGGAGACGCCCAGCGTGGCGCCGATCATCATGGCATAGTCTATCCAGGTATTCTTGTACCAGGCCGCCGCCATGCCGGCCAGGACGCCGGCGCCGATGGCCAGGAGCAGGCTGATAATCCCCAGCTGAGCCGACACGGGGAAGGTTTCGGCAATGATATCGTTGACGGTCTTGCCGGGATACTTATAAGACGGGCCCAAATCGAGGACGGCCGCATGGCGGACGTAGTCGACATACTGGGACCACAAGGGTTCGTCGAGGTGATATCGGGCTTCGACGGTCGCCATGACGGCCGGCGGCAGCTTTTTTTCCTGGGTAAAGGGACCGCCCGGGATGGCGTGCATGAGGCCAAAGGTAATGGTAATGATCGCCCATAAGACGACACAGGCGCCGAGGAGGCGCTTTGCAAGGTAAATGGCCAATTCAGGTTCCTTCCTTTCCAACATAGATACTATTCATTATAAGGCTCCCCTTCTGTCATGACAAGTTGTAATCCCTAAAAAGGCGGCGTATAATAAGAAGTTAGCACGTTAACAATGAACACGAGAAAGGTGATCGATGTGAACTGGAAATTCTGTTTAGCCATTCTAACCTGCAATGTCATCTTCATGTCTTCGAGCTATACCATGCTCATCCCCTTCCTGCCCATGTATCTGACCCGGGAATTAGGCGTCGATGCCGCTTCCGTCAATATCTGGTCAGGCGTCGTCTTTTCATCGACCTTCCTGGTCAGCGCCGTCATGGCACCTATCTGGGGGCGCATGGCCGACCGGCGGGGCAAGCGGCTCATGGCCATCCGGGCCAGCCTGCTCTTATCGATCAGCTACTTCCTCGGCGGCATCGTCACGTCGCCGCTGCAGCTGACCTTCATGCGCATGTTCCAGGGCTTCGCCTCGGGCCTGTGGCCGATGGAACTGGCCATCATGACCATTTATGCGCCGCCGAAGAAACTGGGCATCTGCCTGGGCATCATGCAGGGCGCCCTGACGGCAGGCGGCATCATCGGCCCCCTCTTCGGCGGTATCCTGGCCGAAGTCTTCGGCATGCGCATGTCCTTCTTCCTGGCCGCAGCCGCCCTGTTCCTGAACTTCATCGTCCTGGTCTTCTTCATCAAGGAACCGCCGACGGATACAGCCGGCGCAGACAGCGCCGCCGACAGCGAAGGGGATAAGGTCAGTCTCTGGAAGATTCCCGTCATCCGCCTGATGCTGGTCAGTGCCGCCCTGGTCCAGGTCGTCATCCTCATCGTCCAGCCCATCTTGACGACGTACATTTCCCACCTGGCCGGCGACTTGGACAACCTGGTCTTCATTTCCGGCCTCATCTTCTCGATGAGCGGTTTTTCCAGCGCCATCACGGCGCCGCTGTGGGGCCGCTTCGGCCAGCATCACGGCTTCGTCAAGGCCCTGCGATTGTCCCTGGTCCTGGCGGGGATTTTCTTCTTCGTCCAGGCCCTCCCGGACACGCTGTACACCTTTGCCGCCAGCCAGTTCGCCATCGGCCTCTTCTTCTCCGGTATCTATCCGTCGATCAACGCCATTTTAGCCGAAAAGACCAGTGCCAGCATCAAAGGCCGCGTCTTCGGCCTCATGTTCTCAGCCCAGCAGATCGGCGCCATGGGCGGTCCCATCCTGGGCGGCGTCATCGCCACCTTCCTGGGCATGAAATACGTCTTCTTGGCCGCCGGCGCCCTGCTGCTCTTCATCAGCCTCGCCGTCCAGCGCAAAGCCCGCCAGCTCCACGAAGCCTAGGACGGGCTCAGCCCCGCGTGCCGCGGTTATGGGTGTAATTGGGCAGTAGCTTCGGCGACAAGATATCGTCGTGTATCCCAGCTGCTTCCCGTTCCTGGTCAAAACGGCGGACGTGGTCGAGGGTCCCCTTGCCGGGCTGGGCCGTCTGGCTGTAAGAAGCCGCTTCCATGCCGGCAATGCGGCCGAAGACGATGATGTCCAGGAGGCTGTTGCCCATGAGGCGGTTCGTCCCGTGGATGCCGCCGACATCCTCGCCAGCTGCATAGAGGCCGGGGATCTTCGTTTCACTCTTGGCACCGATGCAGATACCGCCGTTCTGGTAGTGCAGGGTCGGATAGACCAGGATAGGCTGCTTGCGGATATCGATGCCGAATTTTTCGTACATGTGGATCATGGCCGGCAGGCGTTTTTCCATGGTCCCTTCGCCATTGATGAGGTCGACCATGGGCGTATCGAGCCAGACAGCCGGACCGTGGAGGGCGTAGATGCCCTTGTCCCGTTCCTGACATTCGCGGATGATGGCTGCCGCTACGACATCACGCGTTTCCAAGGGATGGAGGAAGGCTTCGCCGTTCTTATTGACCAGCATGGCTCCCAGGGAGCGGACCTTTTCCGTCACCAAGGCCCCGTAGATCTGCGGCGGGTAAGCCGCCCCGGTCGGATGATACTGGATGGCATCGGCATAGATGAGGGGCACGCCGGCGCGATAGGCCATGACCAGGCCGTCTGCCGTCGAGCCGTAGTGGTTGGACGTGGGGAAGCCCTGATAATGGAGGCGCCCGGCACCGCCCGTGGCTATGATGACGCTCTTGGCCCGGACGACGTGGTATTCGTGCGTATCGAAGTCGTAGAGGACGGCACCGGCCGCCTGCCCTTCCCCATCGAGGAGGAGTTCGACAGCCGGCGAATATTCGACGACGTCGACACCAGCATTGCGCACTTCATCGCGGAGGACGCGCATGATTTCGGCACCGGTATAGTCGCCGCAGGCATGCATGCGCTTGCGCGACGTGCCGCCGCCGTGGGTCGTGACCATGGAGCCGTCGCTGTCCTTGTCAAAGAGGACACCCAGCGAACTGAGCCAGTGGATGGCTTCCGGCCCGTGGAGGACGAGTTCGGCCAAGAGTTCCGGTTTATTCTTATAATGACCTCCGCCAATGGCATCGAGATAATGGGCCGCCGGCGAATCGTTTTCTTTGTCCGCCGCCTGGATGCCGCCTTCAGCCATGCCCGTATTGGCATCGCCCAGGCGCAGTTTCGTCGCCATGAGGACCCGGGCGCCGTGGCGGGCCGCTTCGATAGCCGCCGCGGCACCGGCACCGCCGCCGCCGATGACCAGGACGTCCGTCTCGAACTGGATGTGGTCCAGGTCGACATCGGCCGTATCCATGCGGCTCTTGCCCTGCAGGAGGGCTGCCAGTTCTTTCGGCACTTTATCGCCTTTGTTCGGGCCCGCCGTGAGGACGGCAAAACCTTCTTCATGGTAATCCGGGTGGTACTGGCGCAGGAGTTCCCCCTTTTCTTCAGCCGTGAAGCGCGGCAATTCTTCAGACAAACGGATATTCCGCGTAGCTTCGACCCGCGCCTGGGAAGCCCGCATTTCTTCTGTATAGATCATAGTGTCCCCCTATTTCTCGATATCCCGCGATTCATACAAGCGGTGCAATTCGGCGTCATCGGCTTCCATCAGATGCCGGACGTCGGCTGCGAACTGGCCTTCCTCGATGGCCTGGACGCGCTGTTCCAGATGCTTGCTCTTCTTGGCGATGTACTTGCCCATGAGGCGCCGCGCCAGGAGGCCGACGGCACCGTGACTGATCTTGGCCGGACAGCTGGCCGCACAGATATTGCAGCAGACACAGCGGAAGGATTCCTTGGCACAGCCGGCATAGTCACCGCGCTGGGCCAGGGCGATGTATTTCATGACCTGGATGCCTTGAGGGCAGTTCCGCGTACAGGCATTGCAATGGATGCAGTTGTAGATTTCCGGATAGAGCTGGCCGACGACGTTGCCGGCAACGGGCAGGTCTTCCATATCGTAATCCCGCTTCTTGATGGGGAACGATTCCAGGCGGCCGACGCACATGCCGTCTTCGACTTTCGTCTGACAGGCCAGGGCCGAATGGGTCTCCGTCTGGCCCTGCAGGCGGTAGACGACGGCACAGGCCCCGCAGAACCCGCTGCGGCAGCCGCAGCCCCGGACGAGGCGGAAGCCGGAATATTCCATGGCCCGCATGATCGTCAGATCTTCAGGGACCGAAAATTTCTTGCCTAATAAATAGACCGTTACCATTTTCATGATGAGAAAACTCCTTTGTGAATGAATGGCAAAAGGGCTTGTCGTACACGACAAGCCCTTTTTAAGTTTGACGTTGAAAGTATGATGTTTGATGTAGAAGGGGCTAATTTAAAACCATCACTTCAAACATCAAACATCATACTTCAAACATTATTCCAGTACTTCCAACAGGCAGTCGCCACTGATGATGGCCTGGCCTTTGGTAGCATAGATTTCGCCGACTGTACCGTCGATAGGAGACGTAATGGTCGTTTCCATCTTCATGGCTTCCGTAACGACTAACGGTTCGCCTTTCTTGACTTTCTGGCCCTTGGTGACCAGGACTTTGACGACAGAGCCGGACAAGGTAGCCCCGATATCGCCGGCTTTGTCCGGATCGGCCTTGCGGCGGGTGACGGTCTTCATGTCGACGCTCTTGTCCTGGACCTGGATTTCACGTTCGGCGCCGTTGAACATGAAGGTAATGGTGCGGACGCCGCTGTCATCAGGATCACTGATGTTGATGAGGGTGATGATGAGGTCCTTCCCTTCTTCGATTTCAACGTGGACTTCTTCGTTTTTCTTCATGCCGAAGAAGAACGTCGGCGTATCGAGAACGCTGACATCGCCGTATTTCTTGACCGTTTCGTTGAAGTCCTTGAAGACTTTCGGATACTGGCAGTAGGCGTTGATGTCTTCATCTTCGTGCTTATAGCCGGCATCGGTCAGTTTCTGGCGGATCGCTTCGAAATCGACAGGAGGCAGGCTCTTGCCCGGGCGTTCCGTCAAGGGTTTCTTGCCTTTCAGGACGATCTTCTGGAGTTTTTCCGGGAAGCCCTGGTAAGGAATACCGATGCGGCCTTCGAAAAATTCGACGACGGACTGCGGGAAGTCGAGGACGTCGCCTTTATCGTAAACGTCCTGTTCGGTCAGGTTGTTCTGAACCATGAACAAGGCCATGTCGCCGACGACTTTCGACGACGGCGTAACTTTGATGATGTCGCCGAACATCATGCTGACCGTGTGGTACATCTTCTTGATTTCATTCCAGCGGTCACCGAGGCCGACGGCTTTCGCCTGCTGGCGCAGGTTGGAGAACTGGCCGCCCGGCATTTCATGCTGGTAGACTTCCGTATTCGGATAAGCATCGGCTTTGTCGACGCCTTTGTAGTACGGACGGACCGTAGCCCAGTAACGGGATAGTTCTTCCATGGCATCGACGTCGAGGTCCGGCTGGCGGTCCTTGCCGCTCAAGGCGTAGTACAAGGTGCTCATGCTCGGCTGGCTCGTGCCGCCGGCAAAAGCGGAATAAGCGACGTCGACGATGTCGACACCGGCGTCGATAGCGCGGTTATACGTGTAGATGGCATTGCCCGAACCGTCATGGGTATGGAGATGGATTGGCAGGTCGACGGCATCTTTCAAGGCCGATACCAAGCGGTATGCCGCTTCCGGTTTCAAGAGGCCGGCCATATCCTTGATGGCGATGATGTTGGCGCCGGCGTTCTGCAATTCTTTCGCCATGTTGACGTAGTATTTCAAATCGTATTTATCCCGGGACGGGTCGAGGATATCACCCGTGTAGCACAGGGCGACTTCGGCCAGTTTGTTGTTTTCCCGGACGGCCTGGATGGTGCCGTACATGTTGTCCAAGCTGTTGAGGCTGTCGAAGACGCGGAAGACGTCGATGCCGTTCTTAGCCGACAAGTCGATGAAGTTCTTGACGACGTTGTCGGGATAGCTCGTATAGCCGACGGCATTGGCGCCGCGGACGAGCATCTGCAAGAGGATGTTCGGCGCTTTCTTGCGCATCTGGCGCAGGCGGACCCAAGGGTCTTCATAGAGGAAGCGATAAGCTACGTCGAAGGTAGCGCCGCCCCAACATTCATAGGAGAAGAGATTCGGAAGTTTCTTGGAAGCCGTTTCCAGGACGCGGAGCATATCGATGGAACGGACGCGCGTAGCGAACAGGGACTGATGGGCGTCGCGCATGGTCGTATCGGTGAAGAAGACCTTCGGCTGTTCCTTGATCCACTGGGAGAATTTTTCCGGTCCCATGGCATCGAATTTCTGTTTCGTCCCGTCCGGATAAGCGCCTTCGACAGGTGTCGGCAGTTCCAAGGCTTCAAAAGCCGGTTTATCCTGATGGCCGGCGTCGGCATAGCCATTGATGGTCGTATCGCCGATATATTTGAGGAGCTTCGTGCCACGGTCCTGGACGACGGGCAGGTTGAACAGTTCCGGATGGTCATCGATGAAGTTGACGTTGTACGTACCAGCGATAAATTCCGGACTCTTGAGGACGTTGATCAAGAAGCCGATGTTGGTCTTGACGCCGCGGATACGGAATTCCTTGAGGACGCGGAGCATCTTTTGGGCTGCTTCTTTATGGGTCAGGCCATAAGTCGTCGTCTTGACCAGCAGCGAATCGTAGTACGGCGTGATGATGGCGCCGGTATAGGCATTGCCGCTGTCGAGGCGGACGCCGAAGCCGCCGCCGCTGCGGTATACCATGATCTTGCCCGAATCAGGCATGAAGTTGTTCATCGGGTCTTCTGTCGTGATACGGCACTGGATGGCATCGCCCAGGCAGCGGACGTCGTCCTGGGATTTGATGCCGATTTCATCGCTGTCCAGGGCATAGCCTTCAGCGACTTTGATCTGGGTCTGTACGATGTCGATGCCCGTAATCATTTCCGTGACGGTATGTTCGACCTGTACGCGCGGGTTGACTTCGATGAAGTAAAATTCACCGTCCGGCGTGACCAGAAATTCGACAGTACCGGCATTGACGTAATGGACGTTCTTCATCAATTTCAAGGCTGCGTTGCAGATCTTCTGGCGCAATTCGACAGGCAGGGCCGAAGCCGGAGCCGTTTCGACGACTTTCTGGTGACGGCGCTGGATGGAGCAGTCGCGTTCAAAGAGGTGGATGACATTGCCGTGTTCGTCGCCCATGATCTGGACTTCGACGTGTTTCGGATTGACGATGCATTTTTCCAAATAAATTTCATCGCTGCCAAAAGCCAGTTTGGCTTCCGATTTAGCACGGTCGTAGGCATCGCGGAGATCAGCCATGCGGTCGACCATACGCATACCGCGGCCACCGCCGCCGTTGACAGCTTTCAGCATGATCGGGAAGCCGACCTGTTTGGCAAATTTTTCGACTTCTGCATAGTTCATGACCGGGCCGTCGCTGCCGGGGATGTACTGGATACCGGCCTTCTTCGCCTGGATGCGGGCATTGATCTTATCGCCGAACATGATGAGGTGTTCGACTTTAGGACCGATGAAGATAATGCCTTCTTCTTCACAGCGTTTGGCCAGGTCCGCATTTTCAGACAAGAAGCCGTAGCCCGGATGGATGGCATCGACGTCATGTTCATGAGCAATGCGGATAATATCTTCAATATCTAAATATGCATCTACCGGTTTTTTGCCTTCACCGACGAGATACGATTCATCTGCACGGAAACGGTGCAGGGACAGCGAATCTTCTTTGGAATAAATAGCTACGGTACGGATTCCCAGTTCATTACAAGCCCGGAAAACACGAATAGCGATTTCTCCGCGGTTGGCAACTAAAACCGAACGAATTTTTTTCATGAAAATACCCTCCTGCTTAGAAAAATTAAGTCAAGACCGGTAAACGCACAGATGTCCACTCCCATACATTCACCGCTTTCTTCATTATAACAAAATAGGAAAACATTACAAGGGACGCACCCTGCGGATTTATAAAAATACTGTATACACGTCATGTTTTTCTGGCCTTTTCAGTCCTTCCCGCTGCTTTTCCTTTCTGTCATCCCGATGACGATAATTGTTCCTTCGTACAGTACAATCATTGGGATGGCAATGCACGTCTGGGTGAACATGTCCGTCGTCGGCGATACGACGCCGGCAAAGATGAAGGCCAGGAGGATGAAGACGCGGCGCTTGGCTTTCAGCATGGCCGCCGTCACCAGCCCCAGGCGGGACAGGACCAGGAGGACCAGGGGCAGTTCGAAGCCCAGGGCGAAAGGCAGGAGAAAGGCGATGAAAAACGATAGATACGCCGAGAGAGAGAACATGGGCTGCAACGACACCGTGGCAAAACCCATGAAGAACTGGATTGCCGCCGGCAGGACCCAGAAAAAGGCAAAGGCCGAACCGCCGTAAAATAAGAGCAGGGCCGACGGGATGAACCATAAGGCCGTCGTCACTTCCCCACCGCGCAGAGCCGGCCGCAGGAAGCGCCAGAATTCATAACAATGGATGGGCAGGGTGCCGAGAAAACCCGTAAAGGCAGCGACTTCTAAATAAGAAAAAAAGACTTCTGCCGGATTGAGGAAATACAATTTCCCGGCCGGAGCCGAAAGGACGGCGATGATATCTTCGGCGTATATATAGGAAATAATACTGCCCAGGAGCCAGGCTGCGAAGCAAACGATGAGGCGCCGCCGCAATTCCTCCAGGTGAAAAGTAATAGGAGCTCGTTCTTCAGACATGGGATTTCCTTTCAGGTGCATAAAAGGGCTTGTCGCACGACGACAAGCCCTTTAAAGTTGTTAGTGGCTAGCAGTTAGTTGTTAGAGGGTGGCTTTAAATTTGAAGTTTTTCTCTGCAAACTACAAACTCTGTGCTACAAACTATAAAGTAAACGGGGCCTCGCATGATGGCAAAAACCTTCGTGCGACAGCCCCATCTGCTACAAACTACAAACGCTGTACTACAAACTAATTATACATAATGTACGCGGGACGGATCGTAGCGGTCTTCGCGTGGTTTGTCTTCGGCTGTGGCCTGGGGATACCCCATGGCTACGATGGCGAAAGGCGTCAGGCCTTTGGGAACGCCGAGGGACCGGCGGACGAGGACTTCACGGGCCTTATACGGGGCGACGCCGAGCCATACGGCACCAAGGTCGAGGTGGACGGCTTCGAGCAGGATGTTTTCAACTGCTGCGCTGAGGTCGAGATTGACGAAAGCCGGGAAACGCATGTTTTCATCGCGGGAACAGACGACGATGGCCAAGGAAGCACCGGCAGCACAGCCAGCATAGGGACTGCAGTGGGATAAGTCCTGGATGACCCGTTTGTCGCGGACAACGTAAAATTCCCAAGGCTGCTGATTCCCAGCCGAAGGAGCGGCCATACCGGCGCGCAGTAACTGTTCTATCTTTTCATCTTCTACCATGGTCGGTAAAAATTTACGGATACTCCGTCTGGCAAAGATTTCATTCATGTGAATCGACTCCCTCCTATAATCATATGTCTATTCTATTATAACATATATAGATAGAAAGAAAAAGAAGTTGGATAGGCTTCCATCACGAATGATAAAAAAAAGCTTGTCGCGTATGCGACAAGCCTCTTTGCTTGGTGCCGAGGGAGGGACTTGAACCCTCACGGTGTTACCCGCCTGATTTTGAGTCAGGTGCGTCTGCCATTCCGCCACCCCGGCATATCTCTTGTGCCGGGCACTTTGTGTTTCAGTGCTTGGCACAAGAAGAATTATACCATAACTAGCAGAATCGTCAAGTATTTTTTTGAACTTTTTTAACTTAGTGGCCAGCCGGGACTTTTTCTTCCGAATCTTCGGCTACGACCATTTCTTCTTCCTTCAGATGAGCGAAGTATTTCTTCGTTTCGGCTACGACGACGCCCGAGAGGCCGATGAGGGCGATGAGGTTCGGGATAGCCATGAGGCCGTTTACGATATCAGCCAGGACCCAGATGACGTCGAGTTTGATGAAAGCGCCGCAGGCGACGAGGGCGATGAAGATGATGCGGTACGGCAGGATGCCTTTGACGCCGACGAGGTATTGGACACAGCGTTCACCGTAATAGTTCCAGCCGAGGATGGTCGTAAAAGCGAACAAGGTCAGGCCGACGCAGAGGATAATGCTGCCGTAAGCCGGGAACGCCATGTTGAAAGCAGCATTAGTCAGGGCTGCGCCATTGACGTCGCCCATCCAGGCACCGCTGACGACGAGGACCAGGCCCGTCAAGGTGCAGATGATGATGGTATCGATGAAAGTACCGGTCATGGAAATGAGGCCCTGTTCAGCCGGCCATTTCGTCTTGGCAGCAGCGGCTACGATAGGCGCACTACCCAAGCCCGATTCATTGGAGAAGACGCCGCGGGCGACGCCGTTACGCATAGCGACTAAGACCGTAGCGCCGAGGAAGCCGCCAGCTGCGGCAGTCGGCGTGAAGGCGCTGACGATGATCTGTTCGACAGCGGCCGGGATCTGATCGGCAAAGATGACCAGGAAAGCGACGGTAGAAACGACATAGATGACAGCCATGGCCGGGACGATCTTGGAAGCGACGCGGGCGATGGACTGGAGGCCGCCGATGGTGATGGCAGCGACGAGGATGGTCAAGACGATAGCCGTGTATTCGACGGGGATGCTCGTCGTCAGGCGCGTGATTTCAACGATGGAGTTGACCTGAGCGAACGTCCCGATGCCGAAGAAGGCGACGAGGACGCCGAAGAAGGCGAACAAGAAAGCCAAGGGCTTGTATTTCTTGCCCAAGCCGTTTTCGATGTAGTACATCGGGCCGCCGGCGATGTCGCCGTTCTTATCGACCGTACGGTATTTGACAGCCAGACAGCCTTCGGCGTATTTCGTGGCCATGCCGACAAAAGCAGCCATCCACATCCAGAAGATAGCCCCAGGACCACCAGCATGGACAGCCGTAGCGACGCCGACGATGTTGCCCGTGCCGACCGTAGCAGCCAAAGCCGTGCACAAAGCCTTGAAGCTGTCTACGTCGCCTTCACCCTGGTTCTTAGCCGTGAAGATGAGCTTCAGCGCTCTCGGCAGACGGAAGACTTGCAGCAAATGGAGACGGACAGTCAGCATCAGGCCGGTTCCGATGAGCAGGACCAGCAACGGCGGCCCCCAGACAAAACTATCAATGGCATTCAACGTTTCTAACATCTTTTCATACTCCCCTTTTGTTATGGTAATTATAATGACATGAAAAAAAGACCTATCATCATCACTCTGAAGATAGGTCCTAAGGGTCGCAGAAAAAAAGAAAGGTCATTCTGCCAGCTCTGTCCTTTTGCCTGAGAGATTAGGAATCACTTCCTTGCACCTTCGGCGCCCAAACGGGACTCTCCAGAGTCGTGTCCACACACGGTCCCACCCCCTGAGGGGCACCTGAGAGTTTGACTCCGTCGGTAGGCCAGGCCTTCTCCCGTGTGTTTCGTTCACGCAATATGTATGATGTGATTGTTATTATAAACCGGCTTCTTAAAAATTGCAAGCCCTTTACGGAAATTTGTCCGTATTCAGCGCACTTTTTTTTATAAATCAGTATCCGAAAAGGCATAGGGCAGGAGCTGGTCCAAAGTGACGACGCACCATTCCCCTTTCAGGTTGGCCATGATGACCTTGGGGATGTGAAATTCGGCCATAACCTGCCGGCAGGCGCCACAGGGTGAACAAGGGCCGGGCGTATCGGCGACGATGGCGATGGCCGCCAGGTCCCGCTCCCCTTCGGATACGGCCTTGAAAATAGCCGTCCGTTCGGCGCAGTTGCCCAGGGGATAACTGGAATTTTCGATGTTGCAGCCGCCATAGACTTTCCCCGACGCCGTCAGGACGGCGGCGCCGACGGGAAAATGAGAATACGGGCTGTACGAATGAGCGCGATATTGTTTCGCAATTTCAATGAGGGCTTCATCGGTCATACGGACAGACATCCTTTCAAGTGATCTATGACCCGGTCAGCCGTCTGCTGCCATTTGAGCGGCGTCAAAGCGATATGGCCCTGGCGGATGCAGGCGACGTCGCTGTCCTCAGGAGCCGTCGTCATGTCGATATCGCCGACGATGTGATAGCAGACACTGCCGTCGAGGTCGCGTTTCTCAGCGATGACGTTGTGATAGATCTGAACCGTCTGGGGCACGACGCGGACATTGTCCAGGCTGATATCGCCTTCAGGCGGCACGTTGACGTTGACGATGCCCGGGAAGCGGCCTTTCACGATGAGCTTCTGGACCAGGTCCCAGACGAGGTGAGCCGTCTGGACACAGCGTTCGTCCGTCATGCCCAGCATAGATACGGCAAAGGCCGGCAGACCGTAGTAAGGCCCTTCCATGGCGGCCGAGACGGTACCGGAATAGAGGACGTCGCTGCCCAGGTTGTAGCCGTCGTTGATGCCGGAAATGATGAGGTCCGGCTTGTCGTCTTTGAGGAAGTATTCCATGGCCATCTTGACGCAGTCGACAGGTGTACCGGACACGGCGATTTCCCGGATTCCCGGTACCGTCGATTCGTCACGGCAGTAGAGGGCCTTATTGATCGTCATGGAATGAGACGCCGCACTGCGCTGGCCATTGGGCGCAACGACAGTCAGGCGGCAGTCGTGGGATGCCAGCTCCCGTTTCAGCGTCTGAAGGCCCGGGGCCTTCAAACCGTCATCATTGGTCAACAAAATATGCATAGTCGAACTCCTTACTTCTTGTTTTCTTTCCGCAATAAGGCCGCGCTTTCATAAGACAGGGCCCGCGTATGCAGCGTGTGACTCCATTTCATCTTATGCCGGTCTTTGAAACCGAGGAAGTTGACGGGAATCCAGCTGTACATGAAAATCGGATAAATAATGAGATAAGCCCATGATTTCGGCGGCACTTTGATCTGCAAGAGGACGATGACCGGGATGAGGTACTGTCCGACGCCGATGATCGTCCAAATCTGGACGGGCACGATGGCATTGAGGATATTGGTGTAAAAAGGCAGGTAGGAATTGATTGAAGCCAGGACGGCATAAATCGTCGAAGCCATCATGAAGAACGGCTGGGACAAGGTAATGATGCCGTCGAGCATGCGGATGTTGCCGGTCTTGATGCCCCGGGCGAAGAGCTTGGGAATGAAGCGTTCGCCACAGTCACACTGGCCCTGGGCCCAGCGCTTGCGCTGGCGGCAGGACTGCATGAAGCCGACGACCTTTTCGTCATAAATGATGGCGTCGTGGGCCCAGCAGGTGCGGACGCCTTCCAGGAGGACTTTCATGGAAAATTCCATATCTTCCGTCAGGCAGTCACAGCCCCAGCCGTACTTGCGGACGATTTCCGTGGCGATGCACATGCCCGTGCCGCCCAGGGCCGTCGACAAGCCGATGTTGTACTTGGCCAAATGCCACATGTGGTTGATGAGCCAGAAGGCGATGGAAAAGGTGCCGGCAATCCACGAGTCCGTCGGATTCTTAGAATCCATATAGCCCTGGATGACCTTTTCCCCCTTGCAGAGGTGGTTGTTCATTTCCCGCAGAAATTCCGGATGGACCAGATTATCCGCATCGAAGACGACGAAGGCGTCGTACTGCTTTTCCTGGGCCAGCATCTGCGAGAACATCCAGTCCAGGGCATAGCCCTTGCCGACTTGTTCCTTATTGGTCCGCACTTTGACGATGGCCCCGTGTTCACGGCAGATGTCGGCCGTATGGTCCGTGCAGTTATCGGCGACGACGTAGATGTCATACATATCCTTAGGATAGTTGAGCTGCTTCAGGTTGTCGATGAGCTGCCAGACGACTTTTTCTTCGTTATGCGCGCAAATAACGGCAGCGAAGGTATTCTTAGGCGCTACCGTAATGCGTTCCCGCCGCTTCATGAGGCCGAAGCAGGCCAGGATGAAATAATACAGGGAATAAAAAACGATGATGACCTGTATGGGTATCATGATGATATCCAAGATGTGTTCCATATGCGACTCTCCCTAAAGACTTAGCGAGCAGCTGCGACGTTCATGGCCGTATTGACTAACCCGAAGACGATGTACAGTAAGAAGGGCATGGTGATGACCAGATGCCAGTCGACAAAGGCCAGGACCAGGGCACCGAAGACCAGGGCGATAGCCAGGGCCGATTTGTGGAGTACGTCCGGGCTGGCCCCTTTGAAATCGGGGTTGTGGACCTTGCTGACCAGATGATAGCCCAAGAGGACGACGAAAATGGCCAGCAGCCAGGCCGGCAGGACGGCTCCGGAAATGACATACGTCGCGATGAGGCAGCCGCCGTTCGGGATAGGCATGCCCTGGAAATAGCCATGGATGACGCCGGTATTCAAGTTGAACCGGGCCAGACGGATACCGCCGAGGGCGGCATAGATGATGGCCGGGATGGCGCCGATCCAGCCCAGGGACTGCAGCGAATAGGAATAAATCAAAAAGGCCGAAGCCGCCCCGAAGGATACGACATCGGACAAGGAATCGAGTTCCTTGCCAAAATCACCGGCGACGCCCAGAGCGCGGGCCGAACGGCCGTCGCAGGCGTCGCAGACCATGGCCAGCAGGATGCAGACACCGGCCCAGGTATAGAGCCCGTGGAGGGTCATGATCATACTCAGGACCCCGAAACTGAGGTTCCCTGAGGTAAACAGACACGGTATTACATTTTTCATTGGACAATCCTCCCTATGACTGATTCACCGCCGCGGACTTTATCGCCCTTCTTGACCGTGATTTCCACATTGTCGCGGACATAGATTTCCGCACAGGAACCGAATTTGATCATACCGTACAGCTGGCCGTGCTGCAGTTCGTCGCCCAAGGTGACCCAGGAGACGATGCGCCGCGCCAGGATGCCGGCAATGATGGTGACCAGGATATCCGTATGGGCTGAATGGATGCCGATGGAATAGCGTTCATTTTCATAGCCGACGCCTTCTTTATAGGCCGGACGGAAGCGGCCGCAGGTATATTGCTGGAAATCGATGGTCCCGGCCAGCGGTGCCCGGTTGACATGGGCATCGAAGATGGACAGGAAAATGATGATTTTCCGGCACTTCTGGTTGAGGTACGAATCTTCTTCTACGTCTTCGACGCCGACGACAGTCCCATCTGCCGGCGACACCAGGAGCCGTTCATCAGCCGGTATGGTCCGGCTGGGATTTCGGAAGAAATAGGTAAAATACCCGGCCAGCAGCAACGGCAGGACCGCTACATAGGCATTGAGGAAATATCCGGCGGCGACAGCCAGCAACAGGGGCACGATAATGAAGGGGTATCCGTCTTCTACGATATAAGGTTTGTTCAAGACATCACTTTTCAACTCATCACCTCATCACTTAGCCCGGCCGCCCAGCTTGACAGCCGCGACGAATTTCGGCAGCGCCAGCATGCGCTTGAACCGGGTCGGCTCTTTCAACAGGCGATAGAGCCATTCCAGGCGGTTATCCTGCATCCACTTCGGAGCCCGGCCGGCTTTGCCAGCCAGGACGTCGAAAGTTCCGCCGACACCCATGCAGACGCAGGGGCCGAGTTCATAAAGATGCTCGGATATCCATTTTTCCTGTTTCGGCACGCCTAAGGCGACCAAGAGGATGCGCGTCCCCTGGCTGCGGATATCTTCGATGATATCCTTTTCTTCATCGGCCGAAAAGAATCCCGAATGAGTCCCGGCGATATGAAGGGACCCGATTTGCTGCTGCACATTGGCCGCAGCCTGTTCAGCGATGCCCGGAGCACCGCCAAAGAGGTAGACAGGAGTTTGGCGTGCGGCTGCTTCTTGGAGCAGACTGCACGCCAAATCGACACCTGTCACGCGTTCTTTAAATTTCTTGCCCTGCTGTTCTGCAGCCCACAGGACGCCGGCCCCGTCGGGAACTACCAGGTCGGCATGCTGGAGGATATGGGCCAGTTCGCGGTCCGTCTGGGCCCGCATGACCATTTCTGCATTGGCCGTCGCAATGGAAGCGGCCCGGCCTTCGTCGATGCACTTAAAGGCCAGGTTACGAGCTTCTTCCATAGTGACGTTCCATATAGGGATGGACAAGATATCGATGGTACTAATCAACGTATCCCTCCGCCCTGCTTAGTTTACGCTGTAGTTCGGAGCTTCTTTCGTGATATTGACATCATGCGGATGGCTTTCACGAAGACCAGCTGCGGTAATCTGGATGAACTGCGTATTTTCAATCATTTCTTTAATGTTGTGGCAGCCACAGTAACCCATGGATGCGCGGAGACCGCCGACCATCTGGTAAATCGTGTCAGCTGCCGGTCCTTTGTACGGTACACGGCCTTCGATGCCTTCGGGGACGAGCTTCTTAGCGTCTTCCTGGAAGTAACGGTCCTTACTGCCACATTCCATCGCAGCCAGGGAGCCCATGCCGCGGTATTCTTTGTAGCTGCGGCCCTGGTAGATGACCGTTTCGCCCGGGCTTTCTTCCGTGCCGGCCAGGAGGTTGCCCATCATGACGACGTTGCCGCCGGCAGCGATGGCTTTGGCCATATCACCGGAATATTTGATGCCGCCGTCGGCGATGATGGGGATACCATAGCGCTGAGCGACTTTAGCACATTCATAGACGGCTGTGATCTGCGGTACGCCGATACCAGCGACGATACGGGTCGTGCAGATGGAGCCAGGGCCGATGCCGACTTTGACAGCGTCGACGCCACATTCGATGAGGGCTTCCGTAGCGGCGCCCGTAGCGACGTTGCCGGCGATGACCGGGAGGTGCGGATACATCTTCTTGATTTCTTTCAGCGTATTGAGGACGCCCAGGGAATGGCCGTGAGCCGTATCGATGACGACGACGTCGACTTTGGCTGCGACGAGGGCATCGAGGCGGTCCGTCATGTCATGGGTTACGCCGACAGCAGCGGCGACCAGGAGGCGGCCATTACCGTCTTTGGCCGAGTTCGGGTATTTCGTAGCTTTTTCGATATCCTTGATGGTAATGAGGCCTTGCAGGTTACCTTCTTTATCGACAAGGGGTAATTTTTCAATGCGGTGCTTGCGGAGAATTTCTTTAGCTTCTGCCAGGGATGTGCCGACAGGAGCGGTAATCAGGTTTTCTTTGGTCATGATGTCACCGATGCGGCGGCTCATGTCTTCTTCAAAGCGCATATCACGGTTGGTGATGATGCCGACGAGTTTGCCATCGACCGTGATGGGGACGCCGGAGATGCGGTACTTGCCCATCAATTCATTGGCATCAGCCAGGAGATTATCGGGATGAAGGAAAATCGGGTCGATGATGATGCCGTGTTCCGACCGTTTTACTTTGTCGACTTCCCGCGCCTGGGCGGCGATGGACATGTTCTTATGAATAACGCCGATACCACCTTCGCGGGCAACGGCAATAGCCATAGGAGCTTCTGTAACGGTATCCATACCAGAGCTCATAATAGGAATATTCAGTTTGATATCGCGCGTCAGGTTCGTCGAAACGTCGACTTCCTTCGGAAGCACGTCGGATTTTGCCGGAACCAGGAGAACGTCATCAAATGTCAAACCTCTCATACCAAATTTATCAGATCTCATATTTGCACCTCTGTTTTGAAAAATATAAGAAACTAAGGGGAAATACCCCTAAATAGCTTATCCCTTATTATAACTGAAATCAACTCGTATGTACATATATTACAGAAAAATTTCTGTCAGTTATTTAAAAGTCCGGCAAAAGTCTGGCCAAAACGCCGCTTCAAGGGCGCCTCGGCCTGGGCCGTATCCTCGTGGTCCAGCCACCACTGCCGGGCTGCATCGCGGGCTGCCGCCAGGATGGGCACATCGCTCAGGATGTCGGCGGCCTTCAAATCGGGCAGTCCGTGCTGCATGTAGCCGAAGAGCTGGCCCGAACCGCGCAGGAGCAGATCTTTTTCGGCTAGCGTGAAGCCGTCATGTATCTGTTCCATCCATTTCAGGCGCTGCCGCGTCTCGTCGCTGCCGCCCTTGGCCATGAGGATGCAATAGGCCTGCTGGTCGCCGCGGCCGACGCGGCCCCGCAGCTGATGGAGCTGGGCCAGGCCGAAGCGTTCGGCGCCGTCGATGAACATGACCGTCGCGTTAGGGACGTTGACGCCAACTTCGATGACACTCGTCGCGACCAGGAGCTGTATATCCCCTTTCTGGAAGGCTTCCATGACGGCTTCTTTTTCTTTGCCGGCCATGCGGCCGTGGACGAGGCCGCATGGCCGCTTGGTAAAGACCTGGGTCCGCAGCTGTTCATAGAGTTCCGTCGCCGCCTGCAAGTCGACTGTCTCCGACGCTTCGACGAGGGGACAGACGACGTAACACTGCTGGCCCTGGGCCATGAGCTTGTCCATGAAAACATAGACCCGCCGGCGCAGAGCTTCGCCGACGGCATAGGTCTTGACCCGTTTCCGGCCCGGCGGCATCTCGCGGATGGACGACACGTCCAGGTCACCATAGAGGGACAGGGTCAGCGTCCGGGGAATGGGCGTGGCCGTCATGAACAGGGCGTGCGGCTCTTTTCCCTTCTGTTCCAGGGCTGACCGCTGGCGGACGCCGAAGCGGTGCTGTTCGTCCGTGACGACCAGTCCCAGGCAGCGGAAGGCCACGTCGTCCTGGATGAGAGCATGGGTCCCGATGAGGATGTCGATCCGGCCGTCAGCCAGGTCTGCCAGCAGCTGTTTCCGTTCTTTTGCCGTCGTCCGGCCGGTCAATAAGGCGATGCGCACGTCCAGGCCCTGGAAGAGGCGGCAAAATTCGTCGTAATGCTGGGCCGCCAGGATACCCGTCGGCGCCATGAGGGCCCCTTGGTAGCCATTCTCGACGATTTTCGCCAGGGCCAGGGCGGCGACGACGGTCTTGCCCGAGCCGACATCGCCCTGGACCAGGCGCTGCATGGGGACTTCGCTTTCCATGTCGGCCTGGATATCGAGGAAGGCCTGGGTCTGGCCTTTCGTCAGGGTAAAGGGCAGGTGCTCATAAAAGGTCTTGAGCAGCTTGCCATTGGGACTGCATTTGAGGCCTTGGCGCTTGCCTTCATGGCGCCGACGCAGGAGCAGGCCGAGCTGCATGTCGAAGAGCTCTTCAAAGGCCAGCTGGCGCCGGGCCTGTTCCCGTTTCTCCATAGAATCGGGAAAGTGTATCTGCTCATAGGCTTCGAGCGTCGGCATGGTGGCAAAGGGCGACTGGCGGCAGCCGTCCCAGCCCGGCAGGATGTCCAGATGCTCCCTGGCCAGGTCCAGGGCCTGGCGCACGGCTTTGCGGATATCCTGCTGGCGCAGGCCATCGGTCAGGCCGTACAGGGGGACGAAGCCCTCGCCTTCGGCCCGCCCTTCTTCCGTGTCAGGCCCATTCATCTGACGGCGGCCATAAGCCCATTCCAGCTTGCCAAAAGCCGTCAAAGTCATGCCCACGCGTAACTGGCGTTTCTTGAAAGCCTGGTTGAACCAGACCAGCTCGACCGCCCCCGTCCCGTCGCTGACCCTGACTTTCAACAGCGACAGGCCCCGGCGGGGCCGCATTTCCTGGACTGACGCGACGGTCCCGCAGAGGACCAGGGACTTCCCCGTCCCGCACGGGGCCTGGCCGATGGGCCAGATATGGCTGCGGTCTTCGTAGTCGCGGGGAAAATATTGCAGCAAGTCGGACACCGTCGCCAGATGAAGCCGGGCAAACAGGGCTTCTTTGCGCGGTCCGATGCCTTTTAAATCGCGAATAGAAAAATTCATACCAAAAACTCCTTGTCAAATATTCGTTTTTATTGTATCATATTTCGTAGGCTTTTTATAAAAAATAAAACTTGCTTTACCTAATAATCTGTGATAAGATTTATATGTTGTACTGTGATGGTGCAGGGAGGTGTAACCAATGGCAAACTTTTGCGAAATCTGTGGTAAAGGAACAATGAGCGGCATGAATGTCAGCCATTCCCACTTGAAAACGAAAAAAACCTGGAAACCGAATATCCAGCGTGTCCGCGCTGTCGTCGACGGCGAAGTAAAACGAGTTAATGTTTGCACTCGTTGCCTTCGTTCCGGTAAAGTCCAGCGTGATGTTTAAGGATGATAAAAAAAGCGTTGTCTGTGAAGACAACGCTTTTTTTAGTGGCTCGTGGCGCCCCTACATGCGGCCCGCAAACGGCGAACGGCGAACGGCGGGACGCCCTTTGGGCGTCCCCTACATGCATATGTATCTTGCCAGGCGGGCCGCCCGGTCTTCGATTCCTTCGTTCTGGAGGATGCTCTTGGGGGCATTGGCCGTTTCGATGAGGGCGAAGTACGGCGGCAGGATGAAGTTCTTGTTGCAGTTCATGGCGTCGATGACCTGTTCGGCTACGATGTCGCCGCCGCTGTAGCCGGAAACGACCAGGGCATAGACTTCCTTTCTGGCAAAGGCCGCTTCTTCCTTGCGGAACAAGGCCGTCAGCCTGTTGAAGAAAGCCATAATGTTGGCGCTGACGGCGTCGTTATAATTCGGACAGACAAGGACGATGACATCCCCTTTGCGGACAGCGGGATAGACTTTTTCCACCATGACGCCGCCGTAGAAACAGTCCCCTTTTTCACCGAAATGGAGGCACGTTTCATAGCTGCAGCCCCGGCAGTCGACGACAGTCCCATTGCGCAGGGAAATTTCCGTGACCCTGGCCTTCCCCTGTAAATGGCGCTGCACCATTTCCCAGAGGAGGAGCGTGTTCGACGTGCGGCGGCTGCTGGCGTGGAGGACGACGACGTCCTTAGTCTTCCCGGTCCCGTCGGGCCGGGTGAAAGCCAGCAGTTTACTGACCAGGCGGCCGGCACTGACGGCGTAGGCTTCCTCATTGGAAAGGCCCTGGATCTGAGCCTGGGTATTAAAATTATAAAGGGATCCCGTAGCCTCGACAAGGGGCTTGCCGGGAAAGACACAGCCGGCCTGATTGGCAAAGAAAATCAGCTCCCGGCCTATTTTTTTTGTAAAAAACTCCCCCTGCCCGTCGACGAGGACGGCACCGCGGCAGCCGGCCAGACAATGGCGGTGGCGGACCAGACAGGATACGAGGTGGACATAGGACAGGCTGACGCCGGCCTTGGGCAGGGCGACGGCGAAGAGGACAGCTGTCCCCTCTTTTTCGGCCCGCGTCCGGACGCACCAGCGCAAGAAGGCCTTTTCCCGTTCGATGACCTGATACGTCCGCCCTTCCAGGGCCCGGCTGAGAACGCGGCCGATGCGCTCCGTATGACCGGCTTCGTCCCAGCCGACCTTCACGACTAACAGCATAGAACAGCCCCCTTCCTAGACGAGACGGCTCAACGCCGTATAGGCCCGCTTCCAGCGTTCGTACAGGGCCGGGCAGGCACAGACGTCTTCATAAGTCACCTGGCCGCCGGCGACGCGGTTCTTGACGCCGAAAAAGGCTCCCTTCGATGCATCGCCGAGATAGACTGAGCCATAATGCCACTGGCCCCGAAGGGTCAGGATGATCGACAGGGCCGCTGACGACAGGGCCGGCGCGATATAGGGCTTATAGCCCAGGTCGCGGACGGCGATGTTGGCATGGACGACGAGGTCCGTCAGCTCCCGCGACAAGGCGTCGTCGTAGTCTTCCATGCTGTCGGCGATGACCAGGTCCGCCCCATGGGGGCCAAAGGCCCGGCCTTCCGTCAGGTAGTGGGCAAAACGCGGATTTTTCTTGGCGTAATAGCAGGCCCGGGCATGCATGACGCCCAGGCCATAGCCCTGGATCTGGGCCGGATGGAGGCCCGATTCCGTCAAGAAGGCCCGGCACAAGGGGTCGACCGGATCCGATACGATACAGACCTGGCCGCCGAAGCCCGCCTGGCGGGCCAGGCCGGCATAGTGGGCGATGAGGCTGCGGTTGGCTTCGAGCTGGGCCATGCGTACATCGCCGCCGGCTCCGACAGGCGGCACGCCCTTGCTGGCACAGAAGATAAAGACGTCGCAGTCGAAGACGTCTTCTTCCCCGACGACCGTCACGGCTGGCAGGACCGGGTCCGGACAGCCTTCCTGGCCGGCAAAGGGATAGCGAATCTGGTTCATTTCCATTTCCAGACGGGCCAGGTTCTTCTCATTGATGTCGCACATGCCGACGGAAGCGATGACGTCCTGCCCGGCCAGGAGCAGTCCGATGAGCATGGTCGTCCCCACATCGCCTAAGGCGACGATGTGGACGCGGGCTTTCCGGGCCAGCTGCGGCGCCCTGTCGAGAGGCATGGCAGACGCCCCGATGTCAGCGGGTAAATCGTGGATCCATTTATTCAAAGTCTTCATCTCCTTCTCCCCAGCGCAGGCGGATGAGCCGTTCGATATCGTTCTTGATGAACCGCGTCGGGTCCATGTTCTCATCGAACTTAACGCCGACGTCGATATCGGGGATGCGCGGGTACGTAATAACTTCGCCGAGCCGCTTCAGGGTCAGGCGCTTTTCAAACGTTTCCTGATAGACGTCCTGCAAGGTTTCCATGATGGACGCGGCGTTCTGCAGGCACGTCAGGGAATAGAGGTAATCGGCTTCGCTCTTCCCCTTGCCGATGAAGGCCGGCTTGACATAGGGAAGGACCAGGTTGATCGACGGGTTGCGGCCGTAACCGCTGTAGTTATGGGCATTGTCCAGGCTGTCGCCGCCGATGAAAGGATAGCAGTCCCTTTCATTGAGCCAGACTTCCAGGCTGGGCAGGAAATAAGCGCTTTCGGCACGGATGTTCTTTTCTTCCATCATATCCATGGCCTGACCGGTCATGACGCCGACCAGGACTTCTTTGATCTCTACGTCGTTCTGTTCCAGATAAGGCGTCAGCATGCGCATGCGATGGCCCTTGTGCAGGAGGTCGTCAATGAGGATGACCGGCCGGTTGAAGGACTTGATGGTCTTGACCTGGTTGTCGACGGACGAATAATGCTGACACTCTGCAATGGTAAAGCCCTTGACGGTGCGGTTGAAATACTTGTCGATATGGAGGCCCTTAGTGACCGTATTGGGCACGAGGACATCGCTCAGGGCCTTGCCGAAGGGGACCGACATGTACGGCCCGCGGCGCTTCTTCTTATCTTCGACGATGGAGACACCGTTGATTTCAGCCACCTTCTTGATGATCTTGTTGTAAAAGGCACTCATGTTGAACGACAAGATGAGCTGGCCCGGATAAATGTGGTTCATGACCGACAGTAAGTTGTTGTGAGCCTCATAGATAGCCCGGCGGACGCGGGGATTCTTATTGAAGGGGTTCTTGATGGTCGTCTCGACGTCGCGGAAAATGACGATAGGCGACTTCATATTGACAGCATAAATCGGCTGTTCCCCAGACGGAGCAATGTTGACGAAGCCCTGGCGGCGCAAAGCGTCGATGACGGTCGCTTCATAGCCGGCCGGATCGACGGGATGGTAGACGGCATAAGCGAAGTCGCGGGCAATGAGTTCCGTCAGGATTTCCGTAATGATGATCTGGCTGACGTTGGCAATGCCGGCCATATCATCGGCATAGAGGAAGCCGATGCAGGCAATGCCGCCGTCGGCCGCGTCGCGGATGTGGGAGGCAATGGCCGAGTCGTGAAATTCGCGCAGCAAATCGCGGGAGCCGACGCGATGGACGGCGGCATAGGCGATCATCTTCCGTTCCTGACTGGCGTCGTCGATGTACAAGGTCCAGACGTAATCCTTTTCGACATAGCTGTCGACGGTTTCCGTATGGTAGCCCTTGTCCCAGAGGGCACTGCAAATGGGCCACAAGCTTTCGGCGCCGCGCGGCTTGAAGGAACCGATGCCGATTTCCCGGGCTTCCAGGACGTGCTTATAGGCCGGTTCGCGCAGATAAAGGTTATTGTCGTAAATGAAATTCTGGGCCACGGCGTCGATGAGGTTGGAAATATCCCGGTTGAGGTCGATGTTCTCGCGTATCTTCGTCGAACTGATGTCTTCGTAGAATTTGTCCAGAGTCAGGCGGATGACCTTGCCCTGGATGCCGTAAGTCTTTTCCGGCTGGTCCGTTTCCGGGTTTTCCCGGGTCTCCCGGGCAAAGGCGATGTGGTTCACCGTATGGATCGAATCGGGAGTCGGCACGGCCCGGTAGGCCGAGGCATTCTCGATGACGTCCGTCCCGACGGCGATGTACAGGTCCCGGCCGGCAAAGATTTCCTTGAGCTTCTTGATGTCCGCCGGATTGGCGATGTTGATGGGGATATCATCGGGGAAAGGATACATATTCTCTTCATCGGCGACGGACATATTCATGATCTTGCGGCGCATGAGCCGCGGCTGGGTATGCTTGGACCAGGAAAATTCATCGAGGGCCAGGTAAATATCGAAGCCCAGGTCGCGTATCTTGCAGGCCACGGCCTTATGGCCCAGGCTGAAGGGGTCGAAGGTCCCCGGATAGAAGCAGGGCTTGCGGCCCTTTTCGAAGGCAAAGGAACCGCAGGCAAATTCATGCTGGCTGATATAGCGGTAGATGTGGTTGAGCACGGCCGAATTGCTGTAGAAATCCAGGTTCTCTTCACTATTTTCATCGAGGAGGACCAGGAGCTTCTTATAGCAATGGCTGAACAAGAAATCCTTCCGCTCTTCCGGCATGATCGGGCTGTGGAAGATGAATTTCCCCAAATCGCGGAAGGCGTCGCGGCTCAGCTCCTTATTGTAATGGGCGTAGGCCTTGATCATGATGTACAACAGCTGGCGCTGACGTTTGTCGTTGACTGCCGGGTCCTGGGAAAATTCCTTGGCAAATTCATCGAAATGTTCCAAAATGATGCCGACCGTCTGGACCATGGACGAAGCCAGGGGGATATTGACATTGAGTATCTGCCCTTCGATGGTCTTGACAAATTCGTCAAATTCCCGCGGCGGCAGCTTGAGGATCATCTTGCCCAGAAACTCCGGCACGTACTTGGATATCTGCGGGTCGCCGATTTCCAGGCCGTTGAACAGTTCCACCGTCAATTCATTCCGCTGGGCATAGGTCATGGTGGAAGCGATCTTGAGCAGGCTGTCGCCGGCGGCGCGGCGGACGAAAATGGATTCGCTGACCTTGAGGAGGTTGGTCAGATGCGTCCCCAGGTGCATGACGCTGCCGGCGTCGCTCTGGCCGTCGATATAGCGCAGCATGAGTTCCAGGTTGGCCACCTTGACGACCCAATGGGTCCCCATCTTGAGGTCGACCAGGAAGAGATTGCCTTCCCGTTCAAAAAAGGCATCCCGCCCTTCGGGCAGGTCCATGACCGTCAGCAGGTCTTTATAATACAAATCGTCGGAATAGTCGGCGAAGACGTGGCGGGCACAGTTGAGGGCAGCGACGCGCAGGTTGAAGGAATCGCTTTTCCTCGCCGTTTCGACGAAAGGTGCCGCTGCCGCCATGAATCCGTCATCCAGATAAATCCGGTCCATATCGGCCAGGACCTTCAAGAGGATGATATACTCTTCTTCACTGTAGTTGCGCCGCTCGTAGTACGGCCCCATGATGGCCGTATAGCGGCAGCACTGGGACGGGGCGCAGCGCTGCAGAACGGCTGAGATGAATGTACTCAGGCAATAGCCGATCCACAATTTATGCTGTTCTGTGAAGCGGATGTCCGGACAGATGATGCGGTCCAGGTAGGTCGTAAACAAGGACAGGTTGGTCACGGATTTCGCCGGCAGGGAGACGCCTTCGGGCAGTTCCTTCGTATACGTATCGTTGAAGTTGGCAATGATGCGCCCCATGAGAGCGGCTGCCTGCAGGCGGATATCCCCTTCGCGGTGGGACAAGAGCTCGTAGAGGAACTTCAAGGTCATGAGTTTCTGATGTTCCGTCATGTACGTCGAATATTCCTCGAAAATGCCGATATACGTGCGGACATTCTTCCACAGCCGTTCGCTTCGGGCCGCTTCGATGAGGTTGCCGAAATCGCTTTCATCGCGGAAGATGCTCATGAGGCGGATATTGTGGTCGATGGCGGCATATTTGAGCTGGTCAATGACGTCGTTGCCTTCGAGGAGGACCTTTTCCCGATGGACGGGCTGCGGCGGGTCGGCCGGCTGCCAGGCAAAGTCCGCCGGCAGTTCCGTGACGACGCCGTGTTCTTCCATAAAGGCTTCAAAATCCGCCAGTTTGGCATAGACTTTCTGGTAACGCTGGCGCTTGGCTTCATCGACATTATCCAGTTTGCCTAAGATGACATCGAAGGCTTCGGCCAGGGAATAGAAATGGACGATTTCCTTGCCCTTATCATTGCGGCTGCTCTTGACGCGGAAGTCGGCATAGATGAGGAGCAGCGATTCGACGGACAAGTTTTCCAGCTCCAGGTCCCATACCGAATGGTTCGCCGCGATGTGACCGATAGCCGGCAGGCCCAGGCGGCGGCAGCACATGCCCGTATAATAATAATGTAAATAAGGGACGCGCTTTTCTTCATTCTTCTTGCAGCCATATTTGCCGATATCGTGGCAGGCGGCGGCGCCGGAAATGAGGGCCACGTCGACGGGGATGCCGTTCCGGGCCAGCTGGCGGGCCGCATAGACGGCGACGTAATGGACGCCGCCGACATGACCGAGCGTATTGAACGGCGTAATATCGATGCCGATGCGCATAAATTCATAAATATAATCATCAGTGGCCAGCATCCGCAGGCGGAGGTATTCCTTGATGTAGCCTTTACGGGCGATTTCTTCCGCTGGAATGAGTGGCATGTCCTTTTTCGGATCAAAAGGCAATACGTTCCGTTCATAGTGATAGAGGCCGCGAAGGAGCTGCATAAAAATGAGGCAGCCCTGGCGATAGATATCCCCTTGGGCCCCGCGGCCTACAGCCGCTTCCAATTCCCGGTTCCCCTGACAGGACCCGGGGAACAGCCGGACCAGGACCCGCCGGTAGCAGCATTTCAGCCAACCTCCGGGCGGTTCCTGGCGAAGGCAATCCAAGTACAGCTGCGCTGCCGCCAGGACCTGTGGCGACAGGAAACGCCCATCTTCATCGCGGCATCCTTGCAGCTCATCGGCCAGGGCCCGCAGATGGCTGCGGCGGATCCAGGCCGTCATTTCCTCTTTGTCCATTCCCAGCGTCGCTAAAAAATGCCGGCTCTCCAAGGCCGCCGTCATGGACGTGAAAATGGCTGTCGTTGAATCTTTCATAACCTACCTCGCTTTCCTTATAGTCATAAAAAAAGGCTCGTCGCCGAGCGACAAGCCTTTTTCCCGCTAGCCGCCATTGGCTAACTTTATTCTGGATACAGTTCTTTGTTCCGTTTTACGATTTCCATGACCAAGTTGGCCGTTTCTTCGATGGCCTTGGACGACACATCGATGATGGGACAATGGAGACGGCGCATGACGCCGCGGGCATATTCCAGTTCTTCATTGATCCGTTCGATGTTGGCATAGCTGGCATTGGCATCGAGGCCCATGCTGCGCAGGCGTTCAGACCGGATGAAGTTCAGCTTGAACGGGTCGATGATGAGGCCGACGATCTTGCGGGCCGGGATCTGGAACAATTCCGGCGGCAGGCTGACTTCCGGTACCAGCGGCAGGTTGGCCGCTTTGATACGCTTATGAGCCAAGTACATAGAAAGGGGCGTCTTCGACGTACGCGATACGCCAACGATGACGATATCGGCCTTCAAGAAGCCCATGGGGTTCTTGCCATCGTCGTATTTGACGGCAAATTCAATGGCTTCGACGCGTTTGAAATACTCTTCGTCGAGCTGGTGGATCATGCCGGCTTTCAACGTCGGTTCCGTATCGGTCAAGGTGCCGACACCGGCCAGCATGGGGCCGATGATGTCGACGACGGTAACGTTGGCCGTCTTGGTCAGTTCCCGCAGCTTCCGGCGCAGGGATGGGGAAATGATCGTATAGCAGATCATGGCCTTGTTGGCTTCGGCTTTGCAGACCAGTTCTTCGATCTGCTGTTCCGACCGGATATACGGCACACGGATGATGTTAAATTCCTGTTTGTCATACTGGCTGGCTGCTGCCCGGGCCACGCGTTCGGCTGTTTCACCGAGCGAGTCAGAGCAAGCATAAATAATCGGTTTTTCCACGGTTATCTCCTCCCTAACCCACATTCTACAAAGAGACGGGTTATGTTCGTTTTTGATATTCTGCCCAGGACCTTCAATTCCTTCTTGTCATCTTCGTCAGTCCCTTTGACCTCGACGACGGGCAGGCAGTCGATTTCATATTCGATCAGGCGCTGAGCCGCGACGATCGCCTTTTCTTCTGGCTGGGCGTAAATCACCTTGCTCACAGGCGTCATGACCATGCGTACCGGCAGGGCCCGAAGGTCATTGCTGCCCATAGCGGTTTTCAATAAATCCTTTCGCGATACGACGCCGGCCAGGATATTGTCCGTCCCGACAAATACGGTCCCCACGTCTTCCGTAAACATGGCGATGATGGCATCGTAAGCACTCGTATGCTCGCCGACGATCACCGGCTGAGACAGGCAGGAATCAATGGTAATATCCGTAATAGCCCGTGAGAGCAGGTCTTTCTCTTTGTTGCCCGTAAAAAAATAGCCTAATTTCGGCCGCGCATCGATGAGCCCTAACATGGTCAAGATGGCCAGGTCCGAGCGCAAAGCTGCCCGCGTCACGTGGAGCCGGTTGGCAATATGCTGGCCCGTAATCGGACTGTTTTCCTTTACAATCTGTAAAATCGTTTCCTGACGTTCCGATAACATAGCGTCTTTTCACCCCCTATATAGCAAGCGTTCTCTTATTCACTTATTATCATAACATATATAAAAACATCCCGCGATATAAGATGTATAATATGCAAATAGTGTATAATACAAGGCCGTAGTATGAGAAAAAGGCGGCCCAAAAGTCTGCTTTTCTTTTGGGACCGCCTTTCTATTACTCATAAATCGGATATGCTATTACCAATTACCACGTATAGTCTTCCGTATCAGCACGGCCCTTGCCTGTCAGCGAATCGAGGAGGATACGCTGTTCGACTTGTGCTACGTGTTTCCGTGTCGATACGACAGCGTCGGGGTTGACCGAGATGGAATCGATGCCGCTCTTGACCAGAAATTCGGCGAAGTCCGGATAGACGCTCGGCGCCTGGCCGCAGATGGAAACGGTCTTACCGTCTTTGTGAGCAACCGTGATGAGATGGCGGATAGCCCGTTTGACAGCCAGGTTGCGTTCATCGAAGAGCGGTGCGACTGTATCGTTGTCGCGGTCGCAGCCCATGACGAGCATGGTCAGGTCGTTGGAGCCGATGGAATAGCCATCGACGAACTGATTGAACTGGTCAGCCAGGATGATGTTGGCCGGGATTTCAGCCATGAGCCATACTTTGAAGTCCGGACCGCGATGGAGGCCTTCCTGAGCCATGAGGTCGACGACTTTCTGCATTTCATCGACGCGGCGGCAGAAGGGAATCATGACGTTGAGGTTCTTGAAACCGTATTCTTCACGGACTTTGCGGACGGCTTTCAATTCCAGTTTGAACGCTTCGACGTATTTCGGGTCATAGTAACGGGAAGCACCGCGCCAGCCGAGGAGGGCGCTGCTTTCCTGGGGTTCGTATTTATCACCGCCCGTCAGGTTGCGGTATTCACTCGATTTGAAGTCGCTCAGGCGCAGCGTGACCGGACGCGGAGCCAGTGCCTGGCAGACCTTGCGGATGCCTTCGGACAGCTGATCGACGACGTAGTCAGCCCGGCCCGTTTCGATGAGATACAAAGGATGTTCGTGAATGAACGTCGTCCAGATAAATTCTTCACGCATGAGGCCGATGCCATCGCAAGGCAGTTTGCCGTATTTTTCAGCCAGATCCGGGTTGCCCAGGTTCATGTAGATTTTCGTGCCCGTAATCGGTGCGGCTTCGGCAGCGACGACTGTCGTTGCAGCCTGGCCGGCCGGAGCTTCGGCAGCTTCCGGTTTGACGATGTCGGCGACGATGCCTTCATAGACGATGCCGTTCGTCGCATCGACCGTGATTTCTGCGCCATCTTGGATGGTCGTCGTCGCTTCGACGCTGCGGCTCTTCGTGCCGACGATGCAGGGGATGCCCAGTTCACGGCTGACGATGGAAGCGTGACAGGTCATGCCGCCGGCATCGGTGACGATAGCTTTGGCCTTCTTCATGGCCGGAACCCAGTCCGGTGCCGTCATGGTCGTTACCAGGATTTCGCCGTCTTTGAATTCAGCGATTTTAGCCGGGTCGAGGATGACATGAGCTTTGCCAGCGGCACTGCCCGGGCTGGCCGGCAGGCCTTTGACGACGACTTTGCGGTCCGTCGTGACAGCAGCCTTAGCGGCAGCAGCTTCTTTCTTTTCTTTATTCTTCTTGGACCAGACTGTTTCCGGACGGGCCTGGAGGAGCCATACCTTATTGGTCCGTTCATCGACGCCCCATTCCATATCCATGTAGCAGCCGTAATGTTTTTCAATGGCTTTGGCATATGTAGCCAGTTCTTTGACCTGTTCGTCCGTAATGACCTGCTGTTTCTGCAGTTCCGGCGGAACGAGTTTTTCTTCGCAGTCACCGCCCGGTTTGCGGACCAGTTCAATCGGTTTGGTATTGATCATCTTGGAGAGGATGGTCAAGTCATCTTTGCGGACTTTGAAGTTATCCGGCGTAACCGTGCCCTGTACGACGTATTCGCCGAGGCCCCAGGCGCCTTCGATGGTAATCGTCGAATCGTCGCCCGTGACCAGGTCGACCGTGAACATGACGCCGGCGGCTTTGGAGAAGACCATCATCTGGATGGCGGCGCTCAAAGCGACGGAGAGATGATCGAAGCCCTGTTTCGTACGATAGTACGTAGCGCGGTCCGTAAAGGTCGATGCATAACATTCCTTGACCTTCTGGATGACCATGTCAGCGCCCTGGACGTTGAGGTACGTGTCCTGCTGGCCGGCAAAGCTGGCATCAGGCAAATCTTCTGCCGTTGCACTGGAACGGACGGCGACGAAGGGATTGGCTTCGCCGACTTTCTTGCCCAATTCTTCATAACTCTTGCGGATGTCTGCTGCCAAATCAGCCGGCATTTCAGCATCGCAGATTGCCTTGCGGATCTTAGCCGTGACATCGCGGAGCTGGACAGCGTCTTCGACGTCAGTCAGGCCTTTCAGCAATTCCGGGATGGTGACGTCCATGCCCGTTTCATGCATGAAATGACGATAGCCTTCTGCCGTCGTCGCAAACCCATAGGGAACGGGGACATCCGTCTGGGATGTCAATTCACCAAGGGAAGACGATTTCCCGCCTACGAGGGAAACATCAGCCCTGCGCAGTTCATCGAACCACAATACATATGCTTTTTCTCTGTCCTTTGCCATAATCCTTACCTCCTGCTGCTATACCCAAGCGTGTACGCTAAATTGTCTGCTTGTTACGTTTATAGTACGCTATTTATTTGTAAATGTCAATGGCCTTTCTTAAAAAGCTATGTGATACCTCTTTTAATGGTATACTATATGTGAAATATTTTCAGAATCCGTATAGCGTAAAACGATTTAAGTCCCAAAAACGCTTTAAATTTTCTCAACCTGCCCTGCCTATATAGGATAATAATGGCGGATGTGATATAATAAGAAACTAGTAATGTTTCATTACCTGCTCATCTTGAACGATTATGTCGTCACGTAGGAGGAAAATATGTATACACCCAGACGCAGAGCAAAAAAAGCCAAAAAAGCCGGTCCCCTTCGCCGCATCCGCCTTTTCATCGCCTTATGCCTTGTCGTTTTCGCAGGCCTAGGCTTTGGCTATATTTTTGCAGCCTATCAAAGTTTGCCTGCCGTAGGCAATAACATGCGGCCTGCCGTTTCATCGCAGGTCTTCGATTCCCACGGCCGGCTGATTACGACCCTTCATTCCGACCAGAACCGCTTGCCCATCGACATCAATAAAGTGCCGCAGAACCTGCAGAACGCCTTCATCGCTGCCGAAGACAACCGCTTCTATGAACACATCGGCATCGACCCCATCGGCATCTTCCGCGCCATCTTTGCCAACCTGACAAACCGCGGCATCGCCCAGGGCGGCAGTACCATCACCCAGCAGCTGGCCAAGAATGCCTTCTTGTCCCAGGAACAGACATTGAAGCGTAAGATACAGGAAGCCATGCTGGCCCTGGAAATCGAACACAAATACAGTAAAAAAGAAATCCTGGAAATGTACATGAACCAGATCTACTTCGGCCAGGGCGCCTATGGCATCCAGACAGCGGCTAAGACGTATTTCAATAAAGACGTCAACGAACTGAGCCTGACGCAGTGTGCCATGCTGGCCGGCCTGCCCAAGAGCCCGAACTACTACTCGCCGTTCAACAACCTGAACGAAGCCAAGAAGCGCAAGAACGTCGTCCTCGACCAGATGGTCAAATACGGCTACGTATCGGCAGCAGAAGCGGAAGACGCCAAGAACCAGGACCTGGGCCTCTCCAAGAGCCACCAGGCGAAAGAAGCCGACGAATACGCTTCCTTCATCGACTACGTCTCCCAGCAGGTCGCCAAGAAATACGGCGACGATGCCCTCTATAAAGAAGGCCTCAAGATCTACACGACCATGGACGTCGACAAACAACACGCCGCCGTCCGGGCCATGCGCAACCTGCCCAACAACTATACCGACGAAAACGGCCTGACCCAGCCGCAGGCGGCTCTCGTCTCCATCGACCCCAAGACGGGCCATATCCTGGCCATGGTCGGCGGCCGCGGACAGGACAGCTTCAACCGCGCCAGCATGGCCGTCCGCCAGCCGGGTTCGGCCTTCAAGCCCTTCGTCTACCTGACGGCACTGCAGCACGACATGACGCCGGATACGACCATGAAAGACCAGCCCGTCACCTACGGCGGCTGGAGTCCGAAGAACGCCGGCGGCTCCTACAGCGGCGCTATGAGCCTCAGCGATGCCCTGGCCCACTCGGTCAACACCATCGCCGTCCAGCTGGCTGACGAAGTCGGCACCAAGAACATCATCGCCAACGCCAAGAAGATGGGCATCACCACCCTCGACGCCAAAGACGACAACCTGGCCATGGCCCTGGGCGGCCTGACCCGGGGCGTCACGCCTCTGGAAATGGCCAGTGCCTACGGCACCTTCGCCAATAAAGGCGTCCACGTCAAACCGACGGCCATCGTCAAGATCCTCGACCGCAACGGCAACGTCCTGGAAGATTCGTCGACGTTAGAAAAAGAAGAAACGAAGACCCGCGTCATGTCCGAACGGGAAGCCTATGAAATGACGACCATGCTCGAAGGCGTCATCGACCACGGCACAGGGCGGGCTGCCGCCATCGGCCGTCCGGCAGCCGGCAAGACCGGGACGACGGACGACAACAAAGACGCCTGGTTCGTCGGCTACACGCCGGATATCGTCACGGCCGTCTGGATCGGCGACGATACAGGAGCCCACAGCTTAGGCGACATCTACGGTGGCACGGTCCCGGCCGAAATCTGGCGCGACTACATGTCGTCGGCCACGTCCGATGAATCGGGTGGCGACTTCTCCGCTCCGTCCGGCATGGAACGCCGCAAAGAGACGGCATCATCCAATAAGAGCTCGTCCCGCAGCGATGACCGGGAAGAACCAAAGAAAAAATCGGCAACGTCAGAAAAACCGACGACCAAAGAAAAATCCAAACAACAGACCCAGCAGCCGGCCAAACAACAAGCCGACCGCAATAATAAGGAATAAGGAAAAAGGCGCTGTCTTACGACAGCGCCTTTTTAGTGGTTCGTAGTTAATGGCTCGTAGCTCGTGGTTCGTAGGGGCCGGCCCATTCGGGACACCTCTCCTAGCAGGAGAGGCTTACGAAGCCTTCGTGCGGCCTCCCCTCACTCGCCCATGACGGCGATGGTTTCGGGGACGATGAAGTCCGCTTCGGTGCAGGCCCGGATATCTTCTACGGTATAGCCCGGGGCCAGTTCCCGCAGGACCAGGCCTTGCGGCGTGACTTCAAAGTAGCAGCGTTCGGTTACGATGTCGGTCACGCAACGGGCTCCCGTCAGGGGCAGCGTGCATTTCTTCAGTATCTTGGAATGGCCGCTCTTTTCGCAATGGTCCGTGGCGACGATGATCTTCTTGACACCGGCACAGAGGTCCATGGCCCCGCCCATACCGGGCACGAATTTCCCGGGGATGGTCCAGTTGGCGATATTCCCTTCCTGGTCGACTTGCAGCGTCCCCAAGACAGTCGCGTCAATATGGCCACCGCGGATGAAAGCGAAGGACGTTTCGTGGTCGTAGACACTGCCGCCGGTAATGACCGAAGCCGGCTGGCCGCCAGCATCGATGACGTCGATATCGACATGATTCCAGTCCGGCGACGGGCCGCTGCCAACGGTGCCGATTTCAGCTTCCAGCCAGAGGGATACGCCTTCGGGCAGATAGTTGACGCACATCAGGGGCAGGCCGATCCCTAAGTTGACGAAGTCCCCATTTTTGAAGAATTGGGCACAACGCCAGGCAATCAAAGCTCTTCCTTTCCGTTCAACCATGACCTCATCCCCTTTCCTGCCGTTCCCGCGCCTTGGCTTCGGCACGGGCCCTGGCCTTTTTCCACATCGGGCAGATAAACCGTTTTTCGCCCTGCCGTTCATAGACCATGTCGACGACAGGAGCCGGGATGGCGATTTCTTCCGGCAAGAGCTGGCCGACGGGGACGATTTCTTCGACTTCGGCGGCGACGAAATCAGCCGCATAAGCGATGGTACTGTTCGTCGCCCGCGAATTCATGCGGAAATAGAGGTTCCCTGCCGTATCGGCTTTGGTCGCCTTGACCAGGGCTACGTCGGCATGGAGCGGTAATTCCAGGAGATATTCCTTCCCATCGATGACCAGCTTCTGTTTCCCTTCTTCGACACTCGTACCGACACCGGTCGGCGTCAGGACGCCGCCCAGGCCGGCACCGCCGCAGCGCACGCGTTCGGCCCAGGTCCCCTGGGGGACGAATTCGACGGCCAGTTCACCGGCCAGCATCTGTTTCAGCGCTTCCGGATTGAGGCCGATATGCGTCGTAACGATGGACGACACGCGATGAGCCACGATCAGCTTGCCTACGCCCTGGCCGGGATAGCCGGCCGATACGGCGATGGCTTTGATATCCTTGACGCCTTTTTCCAGCATGCCGTCGATGATTTCATCAGCCGCGAATTGGCCATGCCAGTCACCGAACATGATGGTCTGTCCGTCATGGATATGCTCCAGGATATCTTGGAGAGAAAATACCTTCGATAACACCGTACTCACTCCCTTTCAGAGGACAGCCTTACTGGCCGGTAAAATGGGGACGCCGTTTTTCCATGAACGCGCAGACGCCTTCGGCAAAGTCCTGGGTCCGGGCACATTCACGCTGGCACGGGACTTCGATGTTTTCCAGGTAGTGCTGATATTCAGCAAAAGCAGCGGCATAAATCTGGCGCTTGATGTTCTTATAGGAAATAATCGGTCCGGCAGCCAGTTTCTTGGCAAATTTCATCGTTTCTTCATCGAGGGCATCGTTGGGCACAATGCGGTAGACAATGCCCAGATCCTTGGCTTCCTGTGCGCTCACAGGGCGTCCGGTAGCGCAGATGTCCATGGCCCGTTTCGGCCCCAGCTGTTTGACCAGGAGATAGGAACCGCCCGTATCGGGGACCAGGCCCAGATTGACGAAGGCCATGATGAACTTGGCGTTTTCACTGCAAATGATGAAATCCGCTGTCAGGGCCAAACTGGCACCGGCACCGGCCGCAGCCCCGCTGACCGAGGCGATGACCATCTTGCTCATCTTCTTCAGGCCATCCGTGACCTTGCCGACCTTGCCGATAAGGCCGTCCATATTGACATCGCCGCCGGCCTTGATGAGCTGGTAGAAGTAGCCGATATCGCCGCCGGCCGAAAAAGCACGGGGCAGCCCTTTGAAGACGACGACCTTTACCGATTCATCCGCTTCAGCCGCTTGGACGACATAAAGGAGTTCATCGGCCATTTCTTCATCGATGGCATTGAGGTTCGTCGGATAATCGAGCTGAACGACAGCGATGCCATCTTCAACGGTATAATGTAACTTGTTGAGTTTCATATGAATCCCTCCTCATTATTATAACAAAAACGAATGAATACCTTTCTTTATAATCATATTATATCATAGGTTCCAGAAAAAAGCCTATACCAGAAAGGCATAAAAAAGGCGCTGTCTTACGACAGCGCCTTTTTAGTGGTTCGTAGTTCGTGGCTCGTGTTCCCTACAAGGTTAAACCTCTCCGATCCAGTTGGACCACTTTTCCTAATAAGAGAACGAGTTTGCAATTTGCAGCGAATCCCTCAAATTTAAAACCATCCGCTAACAACTAACCACTAACCACTGGCTTTTTTATCAATCTACGCAATACTGACAGAAGATGCCGCGGAGGTCGAAGCGGCGGCTTTCTTTTTCCTGACGGGCCGTTTCTTTCGGCTGGCCCATGGAAGCGACGAGTTCCTGGCCGCGGCAGTAGATGCCTTCGCCGTTGGCAGCGCCGCTGATGGGCAGGGGCATCATGGTGTTGATCATATCATCAAAAGTAAAGTGTTTATCCATTTGAAAAGCCTCCTCTGAAGATGCTCAAGTTTTTATTATCTTGCTTGAGCATAAGTTTACGCTTTTCAATGTCTTTTTGTCAATGCTAATCACGAATTACTTTTGCATTTCATCCATTCAATATTAGAATCGTTCTACGCTTTATTCAATACCTTATGGACCAAAGCGCTGACGGCCATCAGGATGACGACGACAGGGACGGTGATGCCCACGGGCGTATCGACATTGAGCAGGAAGCGGTACAGGGCGACGCCCAAAACCCAGAGGACGAGGTTGAGCCAGTTGACGCTGTCTGCTGTATGGTCCTGCTTGAGGATGAAGAAGTCCGACAAGAGGATGGCCGTCATCGGCGCAAAGACGGAACCGATGAGGTAGAGGAAATCCTGGAACTGGTCCGGTGCGGCGAAGATGGCCAGCAGGACGCCCAGGACCGTCGCGATAAGCGCTAAAATCTTATCCGATACCTTCGGGACCAGGCTCTGGCAGCTGACGCCGGCCGAAAAGGCATCGAGGAAGGTCGTCGTGACCGTCGACAAGAGGACGACGAGGATCCCGGCGACGCCCAGGCCGGCCTGGACCATGATGGCCGCAATGTCATCCTGGCCGGTGAACAGGGCCGCGCCCATGCCGATGAGGAACATCCACGAGCTGGCGATGAAATAGGCACTGCAGCTGGCCGCCGTAGCCAGGCCCGGCTTTTCAGCCGTCCGCGTATAGTCCGAAATAATGGGCAGCCATGACAGCGGCATGGCGACAGCCAGTTCGACGGCGCCGCCAAAGGTGAGGTCGCCAGCCGGTACCTGCGGCGCCCCGCCTTTGAAGACGACCAGGCTGAGGACAATCGTCAAGATGAACAGGGCCGCCATGACGACGACGTTGATCTTGCTGAGGTTCTTCAGTCCCATGACGATCCACACGGCGATGAAGGCGCCGATGATGAGGCTCCACCAGGACACGCCGATGGCGGCGATGGTATTGGCAGCCAAAGCGGCACTGGCGACCATGACCGCCGTCCAGCCGACGAGCTGGATGACATTCAGGCCGGCAAAGAGCTTGGCCCCCTGGGTCCCGAAGGAAATGCGGACCGTTTCCATGGCACTGCCGCCCGTCCGGCCTCCGATGAGGCCGGCCAGGTACATGACGACACCGCCGATGAGATGGCCCAGGATGATAGCCGCAAAGGCTTTGGCAAAGCCCAGCGGCGCCAGGAGCATACCCGTCAGGATTTCGGCGATGGAAATGCCGGCGCCGAACCATAACAGGCCGTTGGAAAAGACAGACGTCTTACGTTCATTCATAATAAAATACCAACCTTTCTTTTATAATGCTACATCAGTATAACACATTCTCCGGGAAAACCCTACGTACACAACATCTTTGTTACAATTCCAACTCACTTTACTAAGAAAAAATGGCTTTACCTTTATTGCTATAAAATGACATGCTATACTTAATGAATCAATGATAACTATACCTACTTATTTAACATCATGACTGGAGTGATACCATGCAAATTGACAAGCGCCTGAAAATCGTCATTGCCGCTGTCATCGTGGCGGCCTGTGCCTTTGGCGGCTATAAATACTATGAATCCCAGCAAGCCGCAAAACAATCCAAGGCCATCGAAACAGCCGATGTCGTCCGCAAAGACCTGCGTTCGACCGTTTCCGCCACAGGGACCATCAGCCCTGTCGATTCCGTCGAAGTCTCGCCGAAGATCACGGCCCGCATCAGCCAGGTCCTGGTCAAAGAAAATGACCGGGTCACAGCCGGCCAGACCGTAGCAGTCCTCGACGGCAAAGATTATGAAGCCAAACGCGACCAGGCCCAGTATAAGGTCACAAACACCAAAGTCGAATACGACCGGGCCCAGCAGCTCTATGACCTCGGTGCCGGCACCAAACAGGCCCTGGATACGGCGAAATTCAACTATGACACTGCCGTCAGTACTTTGACGGAAGCCGAATCGGACGTTGCCGAAACGGTCATCACGGCGCCCATGGACGGCGTCGTCGTCGGCGAACCGAAGACTGTCGGCACCATGGCCGTCCAGGGTAACAGCAACCCGACGGTCATCATGCGCATTGCCGACACGTCGACGAAGCAGATTCTGGCCAAAGTCGATGAAACGGATATCGGCAAGATCCAAGTCGGCCAAGATGCGACCTTCACTGTTGACGCCTTTACAGACCGGACTTTCACGGCCCACGTCTCGAAAATCGCCAAAACCGATACGGGCAATACGTGGGATACGAACGGCTCCAGTTCGACGTCCAGCTCGTCGAGTTCGTCGGCCAGCGTCATCTACTACTACGTCACCCTCGACGTCGACGACCCGGATGACGTCCTGAAACTGGGCATGACGGCCCGCGTCGACATTACGACCTCGCAAAAAGATGACGCCCTCGTCGTACCCATCGCCGCCTTGAAGACCAACGACTCCGGCTCTTACGTCATCCGCGTCGATGCCAATGGCCAGACGGAACAAGTACCGGTCACGACGGGCATCTACAGCGATGAATACGTGGAAATCCTTTCGGGCCTGACCCAGGGCGACAAGGTTTCCATCGCCTATACGGCCTCCAGCAAGTCGTCGTCCTCGTCGAACAGCAATAGACGCCAGGGCCCGCCGCCCATGTAAGGGGGCCTCGCCATGAAGCATGTCATCGAATTGAAAGATATCAAAAAAATCTACCACATCGGCGGTGAAGACTTCGCCGCTCTGGCCGGCATTACCTTAAACATCGAAGAAGGCGAATTTGCCGCTCTCATGGGGCCATCGGGCTCAGGAAAATCGACGCTCATGAACATCCTGGGCTGCCTGGACCGGCCGACGTCGGGTTCGTATAAGCTCGGCGGCAAGGAAGTCGCCCACCTCGGCGACGATGAACTGGCCGTCGTCCGCAACCAGCACATTGGCTTCGTCTTCCAGAACTTCAACCTCTTGTCCCGCATCTCCGCCCTGGACAATGTCGCCCTGCCCCTGGTCTACGCCGGTGTCGGCCGCAGGGAACGGACGGAACGGGCCATGGAAAAGCTGAAATCCGTCGGCCTGGAAACGTGGGCCCACCACAAGCCCAACGAACTGTCCGGCGGCCAGCGCCAGCGCGTCGCCATCGCCCGGGCCCTGGTCAATAACCCGCATATCATCATGGCCGACGAACCGACGGGCAACTTGGATACGAAATCGACGAAAGACATCATGCGCCTTTTCGAAGCGCTCCACGAAGAGCACAAGACGATCATCCTGGTCACGCATGAACCGGAAATCGCCGCCTGTGCCAACCGCCAGCTCCTGCTCTCAGACGGCAGGATCACAAAAGACGCCGGAAAGGGGGTCGTCATGGATGTTATTTAGTGAAAGCGTGCAGATTGCCATTACGGCCCTGCTGTCCAATAAACTGCGCTCCATCCTGACCATGCTGGGCATCATCATCGGCGTCGGCGCCGTCATCGCCATGATTTCCATCGGCATGGGCGTCAAGCAGAACGTCACCAACTCCATCGCCAGCCTGGGCAGCAATATGCTCATCGTTTCGCCAGGCTCGACCAATCACGGCGGCGTCCGTTCGGCAGCCGGTTCGAGCCAGAAATTGAAATACGACGACGCCGTAGCCATCAAGAATAAAATAAAGAACATCGACTACGTATCGCCGACAGTCAACAGTTCCTACCAGATTGTCAACGGCAACCAGAACTGGAATACGTCGGTCTACGGCGTCACGCCAGAATACCTGCACATCCGGTCCCTCGTCGTCCAGTCGGGATCCTTCATCACCCAGAGCGACCTCAACTCGCGCAACCGCGTCGCCGTCATCGGCCCGACGGTCGCCGCCAACCTCTTCGACGAAGTCAATCCCGTTGGCAAGAACATCCGCATCAACAACCAGCCCTATAAGATCATCGGCGTCCTGGAAAGCAAAGGCCAGTCCTCCATGGGCCAGGACCAGGACGACATCGTCATCGTCCCCTTGACGACGGCCCAGGAACGCCTCATGGGCATCACCTACGTCCGCTCCATCAACATCCAGGTCTCCAGCGCCGATAAAATCGAACAGGTCCAGGCCGAAGTCGAAACGCTCCTGCGCCAGCGCCACCATATCCGCAGCGGCAGCGAAGATGACTTCACCGTCCGTAACCTGACGAGCCTCATGGAAACCATGACCAGCACGACGACCATGCTGACCCTCTTCCTGGGCAGTATCGCCGCCATTTCGCTCATCGTCGGCGGCATCGGCATCATGAACATCATGATGGTCTCCGTCACTGAACGGACGCGGGAAATCGGCATCCGGAAAGCCCTGGGCGCAACTTTTCAGAACATTATGATGCAGTTTCTCATCGAATCTGTCGTCATCGGCGTCATCGGCGGCCTCCTGGGCATCGCCTGCGGCGTCGGCATCGCCCTGGCTATCGCCAAGTCCGGCCTGTTCCAGACGGTCATCACGGCGGCGCCGATCATCATCTCTTTCAGTTTCTCCGTAGGCATCGGCCTCTTCTTCGGCATCTACCCAGCCCGGAAAGCAGCCAAGCTCGACCCCATCGAAGCCTTGCGGTATGAATAAAAAAAGGGCTTGTCACATGACGACAAGCCCTTTAAAGTTGTTAGTGGCTAGCAGTTAGTTGTTAGCGGATGGCTTTAAAGCTGTAGCGGGCGTCCCGGCTCTCCTGCTAGGAGAGCTGTCAGCGCAGCTGACTGAGAGGTTGAATCTGGAAATTCAACCTCTCCGGCCCATTGGGCCACCTCCCCTATCAGGGGAGGCTTGGCGCTCTGCAATCGGCGGGCCGCCCCTACGAGCCACGAACCACTAGCCACTAGCCACGAGCCACGAGCCACTAATCTCTCAGCCAGCGGCGGATGTCGTCTTCGGCATCTTCGATGGTCGTACCCAGGAGGGCCAGGCTCTTGCCGAGTTTGGCCGTCGGGCAGAGGGCATGGATGTCTTCCAGACTGTGGCCGACGCCGCTGCCTTCATGGGTGCAGAAAGGATAAATCGTCTTATCCGTGAAGTCGTGGTTTTCCAGGAACGTCCACAAAGCCATGGGCATGGTGCCGCACCAGTTGGGATAGCCCAGGAAGATGACGTCGTAATCATCGATGCTGTCGATATCCCTTTCCAGGACCGGCCGGGCGTTGTCGGCCTTTTCTTTCTTGGCGATCTTGACGACTTCCTGATAGTCATTGGGATAGACCGAAGCCGTGCGGATGTGGAAGAGGTCGCCGCCCGTGAACAGGCGCAGCATCTGTGCCGCCCGTTCCGTATTGCCCACGGGCAGGTCGACGATCTTACCGCTGACATAGTTCATGCCGGCGTGTGAAAAATATGCAATGAGGCATTTCTTACCTTGATAATCCATCAGTCAATCAAACCTCCCTGATATGTTTGACTTAAAAATTCCCGATACAGTTTTCATTATACGGCAAAAATCGTTGCCATTCAATCACTATCATGAATGACGGCCATTTTATTTTATCATGCCTGCCCGGCGCCCAGTATCTTTCCAAGGCCCATATAATGTAGTAAAATAGAGTTTGTCAATAGATTACTATGCTAAGCAATACAAGGAGGTCCCTTTATGGCTCATGTAAATGAAAACTACTTAAAACTCCCCGGCAACTATCTTTTTGCAACCATTGCAAAAAAAGTTGAAGCTTATTCCAAAGCACATCCGGAAGCGAATATCATCCGCCTCGGCATCGGCGACGTCACCCGTCCCCTGGCCCCGGCTATCATCGACGCCATGCACAAGGCCGTCGACGAAATGGGCAAAGCCGAAACCTTCCGCGGCTACGGTCCGGAACAGGGCTATGACTTCCTCCGTCAGGCTATCATCGACGGCGACTACAAGACGCGCGGCATCGACCTCGATCTGGACGAAGTCTTCGTCGGCGATGGCGCCAAGACCGATGTCGCCTGCATCCAGGAAATCTTCGGCGACGACCTGAAATTCGCCGTAGCCGACCCGGTATACCCGGTTTACCTCGACTCCAACGTCATGTTCGGCCATACCGGCGAATGGAACGCTGAAAAAGGCATCTACGACGGCGTCGTCTATCTCCCATGCACTCCGGAAAACGGCTTCAAAGCCGAACCGCCGAAGGAAAAAGTCGACATCGTCTACCTCTGCAACCCGTCCAACCCGACCGGCACGGCCATGAGCAAGGAAGAATTGACCAACTGGGTCAAAGCCGCCAAAGAAAACAACTTCATCATCATCTACGATTCGGCTTATGAAACGTACATCACCGAACCGGACGTTCCCCACAGCATCTTTGAAATCGAAGGCGCTAAAGAAGTAGCCATCGAACTCCGCTCCTACTCCAAGTGCGCCGGCTTCACGGGTACGCGCTGCTCCTATGTCGTCGTCCCCCATGCCTGCGTCGCTTACAAGAAAGACGGCACGGCTGTCGAACTCAATCCCTTGTGGAACCGCCGTCAGTGCACCTTCTTCAACGGCACGCCGTACATCGTCCAGCGCGCAGCTGAAGCTTACTACAGCCCGGAAGGCCAGAAACAGTGCCTGGCTGACGTCGAATACTACATGGAAAACGCCCACATCATCCGCGACGGCCTGACCGAAGCCGGCTTCACCGTCTACGGCGCTACCAACTCGCCGTACGCCTGGGTACAGACGCCGAACGGCATGAAGAGCTGGGATTTCTTCGACCTGCTCCTGGAAAAAGCCCACGTCGTCACGACACCGGGTTCGGGCTTTGGCCCCCACGGCGAAGGCTATCTCCGCCTGACCGCTTTCGGCACCAAAGAAAACACCGTCGAAGCTGTCAAACGCATTGCTGATTTAAAATTATTCAAATAAAGGTGGTTTAACCATTGAGTACCAATCTGGAAGTAGGCATCGTCGGCCTGCCGAATGTCGGTAAGAGCACGCTGTTCAACGCGATTACCAAGGCCGGCGCAGAAGCGGCAAACTATCCCTTCTGCACGATTGAACCGAATGTCGGTGTCGTAGAAGTCCCGGATAAACGCATCCAGGTCCTGACCGACATGTACAAACCGAAAAAAACAATTCCCGCTGTCATGCGCTTCGTCGATATCGCCGGCCTCGTCGCCGGTGCCTCCAAGGGCGAAGGCCTGGGCAACAAGTTCCTCAGCCACATCCGTGAAACCGATGCCATCGCTGAAGTCGTCCGCTGCTTCGAAGACTCGAACATCACCCACGTCGACGGCTCCATCGACCCGATCCGCGACATCGAAACAATCAATACGGAACTGTGCCTGGCCGACCTGGAATCGGCCCAGAAACGGGCGGACCGCATCGCCAAAGTCGCTCAGTGTGGCGACAAGGACGCCAAAGTCGAATACGCCGTCCTGAAAAAAGTCCTGGCCTGCCTGGAAAACGGCGACCCGGCCCGCAAAGCCGGCCTGACAAAAGATGAACTGCCGCAGGTCAAAGAACTCAACCTCCTGACCTTGAAGCCGATCATCTACATCGCCAACGTCGCAGAAGACGAAGCAGGCAATCCCGACGCCAACCCCAACGTCAAACGCGTCGAAGAATACGCCGCCAAGGAAGGCGCTCAGGTCGTCGCCGTCTCGGCCAAGATTGAAGCCGAAATCGCCGAACTGCCGGACGACGAAGCCGAAGTCTTCCTGGAAGAACTGGGCCTGCCCGAATCGGGCCTGGACAAGCTGATCAAAGCCAGCTATTCCCTGTTGGGTCTGATCAACTTCTTCACGGCCGGATCTGACGAAGTCCGCGCCTGGACCATCGTCAACGGCACGAAAGCCCAGAAAGCAGCCGGTAAGATCCACACCGACATCGAACGCGGCTTCATCCGCGCCGAAATCGTTTCCTACGACGACCTCATCGCCTGCGGCAGCGAACAAACTGCCAAAGAAAAAGGCCTTGTCCGTCTGGAAGGGAAAGATTACGTCATGCAAGACGGAGACGTCACATACTTCCGCTTTAATGTATAGGAAAAAAAGGGGCTGTAACAGAATAGCCTCATCTAAAAAATGGACTCAGTTATCTGAGCCCATTTTTTTTAAGCAAAAGAGGCCCCAAAGGGCCTCTTTGCTGGTATAATTATTGTATGCCAAACAAAATCAACCACGTAAAGTATACCAAAACTTACACTCCGAGGCAACTCGTTTTGCCATTGGATTATGGCATTTCACTAGAACAAGATCGGTTGGTTTGTATCGTAGATGCATTATTAGAAAGGTTGGATTATTCAGCATTACAGCATCTCTACTCTGTTAAAGGCAGAAATCCTAAGGTACCGCCCAAGATCTTGTTCAAAGTGAGGGTCTTTGCTGCAGCCCAGGGCGTATATTCCCTGCGCAGTATCAGCGAACAATGCCGTGTCAATATAGAATATATGTGGTTGCTGGAAGGGTATCCGGCTCCCAGCCACATGACGTTTGGCCGTTTCTTTCACCGGATTCCCATAGAAGTGCTCCGCCATTTGTTTGCCCAGTTTGTGCATCAACTGTCTTTGCTGGATTCCGTAGATTTTACAGAATGGTATATTGATGGGACCAAGATGGAAGCCAACGCGAACCGCTATACGTTTGTCTGGCGCAAGCGAGTGGAAAAAGGGATCGCTAAGCTAAAGGAAAAACGGCGGCAAATCCAGGAACAGATGCTAGCTTTCACGGGCATGGATACCTGTACACTGGATGACGATGAATTACTCCGGTCTGCCGCAGACGTATGCCAAGGAAACGGCATCACATTCGTGCAAGGGTCTGGCCACCGAAAAACAGTCGAACAAAAACTATTTGAAGAAGTGGCAGCCATCCGGGAGAAACAGCAAGAATATGATGCCCACCTGACCATACTGGGCACACGGAACAGTTATTCCAAGACCGATCCCGATGCTACATTTATGCGCATGAAAGAAGACCACATGAAAAACGGGCAGCTGAAGCCGGCCTACAATCTTCAGTTAGCCGTACAGTCTGAATATATTATCGGACTGGGTCTATTCCCGAATCCAACAGATACCCGGACCTTGATCCCGTTTTTGACGGCATTGGAATCAGAGTATGGAAGACTGGCAGATCATATCGTGGCGGATGCCGGATATGACAGTGAAGAGAATATGGACTGGATAGAAAAGAAAGGAAGCACGGTATGCATCAAGCCACGGGAGTATGAATACCGGAAGACGTCTGCCTTCAAGAAAAAAATCGGGCACCGAAGCAATATGGCCTATGACGCAGACAGCGATACCTATACCTGTGCCAAAGGAAGGAAGCTGCATTTCATAACGGAAAAAAAGCAGCGCGATAGGGCCAGCGGATATGAACGGACCGTACGAATTTACCAATGTGAAAACTGTCAGTATTGTGGAAAACGGAATCAATGCCAGCCGACCCGTACAGGAAAGAAACCAACACAGAATAAAATGGTACAGTACAATCCTTACTACCAATCCTTATTGGACAGGGACTACGACTTCATTCATAGTGAAAAAGGAATCCAGTTGCGGATTAACCGCTCCATACAGATAGAAGGGGCGTTTGGAACAGTAAAGGGAAACTACGAATACCGCCGAGTGAGACATAAGGGAAAAGAAAGTGTAGAAAAGGAACTGTTGTTCATGGCATTCGGCTTTAATCTGAGAAAATACCGAAGTCGCCGGGATACGGACCGATTACAACAACACTATTTAGAAAAAGAAGAAACACATACAGTAGCCTGCTAAAAAAAGAAAAAACAGCAAGGCTTATTAAAGTACGCCTAAAAACAGATAGCTGGCATTTTTCACGAAAATGAAAAATGCCAGCTATTGTGTTAGTTATGGGAAAGAAAGAAGACTGCAACAAAATGAGCTAAAAAGCTCATTTTGTTACAGCCCCTTTTTAAGTGGTTAGTGGCTAGCAGTTAGGGGTTAGCGGATGGGTTTTAAATTTAAAAACCATCTGCTACAAACTACAAACTCCGTACTACAAACTAGTATCGTCCTCCCGATGTTTTGGGCGTGGTTCCCGTTCATCTGTCAATCCGGCAATGTAATCGAGTGAGGTGTGGTACAGCCTTGCCAGCTGGATCAACTTTTCTACGGGGATCTTCCGTTTCCCCAATTCATACATGCCGTATCCAACTTGTGAACACTTCAAGATTTTTGCCACGTCGGCCTGAGAAAGCCTTGCTTCCAACCGAAGCGTCTTTAAGCGGCTGTAGTATTTCATGTCATCACCTGTTTTCATAGATCTAGGACTATAATAAGTACATTAGTAAATTCCTTGATTCTATTATAGTAAATATATAAAAAGACGGCAACGATTATTATGAATATAATCGTTGCCGTCTTTGCAATTTGACTTCCCCTCTATGAAATAATTAGCCGATTTCTACTAATTTTCCAGGATTCATGATGTTATTCGGGTCCAAAGCCTTCTTGATGGCTTTAATGACGTTAAGTTCCGCCTGCGGTGTGCAAAGGGCAAATTCTTCTAATTTTTTATAGCCAATGCCGTGTTCACCGGACATCTTGCCGCCCAGGGCATAGACGCGCGGGAAGAGGTCGCGATGGAAGGCTTTGATCTTCTGGAACCATTCTTCCGGCGACAAGCCTTTGGCATTCAGAGGCAGGACGTGGATGTTACCATCGCCGATGTGAGCAACCGTGACGCAGTAGAGGTCGTATTTTTCGCGCAGTTCCGGAATCTGTTTGGTGATTTCCGGAATCTTGTCCAAGGGGACGACGAAGTCTTCCGTCTGGAACATCTTGTCAACGTCGCGGGCGGCTTCGGCGAACTGCTTGCGCAGAGTCCAAATCCGTTTATCCGCTTCAAATTCGTCGATCGAGCCGTTGGCTTCCGCCAAGTCGCAGAGCTGTTCCATCTTGCGGTCCGAGTCGTCTTCGCTGAACGATTCGACCGTGACGATGACGTAATCACAGCCTTCGTCGACATGAGGCATTTTCATGTCCAGGAATTTGCAGGTCATGCGCAGGGCTTCATTGTCCATAAATTCGATGCTCGTCGGGTCGATGCCGGCTTTGAGGATCTTATTGGGCAGGGCAAAGGCTTCTTCATCGGTCTTGAAAACGCAGACCATATTGAAGGCATACGGCGGCATGGGACGGAGTTTGACCGTGACTTCCGTAATGATGCCCAGCGTGCCTTCGGAACCGGCAAAGAGCTGTTCCAGGCAGAGGCCGGTAGAACTCTTCTTGAGGCGGGCACCGGCGTCGAGGATGTCCCCTGTCGGCGTAACGACTTTCAGGCTGTAGATCTGATGGCGCGTCGTGCCGTATTTAACGGCTTTATTGCCGCCGGCATTGTTGGCGACGTTGCCGCCGATCATGCTGCTGTCGGCACTGGACGGGTCCCCGGCATAGAGGAGGCCGTGTTTGGCAGCTTCACGCTGCAAGTCCCCAGTGATGACGCCAGTCTGGCAGACGGCATACATATTGTCGGCATCGAATTTGAGGATCTGATTCATCCGTTCCAATTCGACGACCATGCCGTGATAAACAGGAATAGCACCACAGGCAACACCGGAACCAGCCGAGCGCGGCGTAATCGGAACGAGGTACTTATTGGCCAATTTGACGATAGCGGCCACTTCTTCCGTCGAGCCCGGGAAGACGACGACTTCCGGTTTATGGAAATAATGGGAGTTCCCTTCTTCGTCTGTCTGGTATCTTTCCAAATAATCTTCGTCCGTCTTGACGTATTTATCACCGACGACCTGACGTAATTCTGCTAATAATTCCGGCGTAACCGGGTTAAACTGTGCTGCCATATATAAACGCTTCCTTTCTATCGGAATCTTTCCGTATGCTTTAAAGATATAATAAGTTTATCCTCCGAATGGGAGTTGAGCATAGTATACCACGTAGCAGAAACTTGTAAAGCCCGTTTTCTTGACATTTTTAAAAAATGCATCAAGAAAACGGGCTTTTTGAAACCACACATCGGGATGGATACGTAAAGTTTTACGTTTTACGCTATTTCCAATCCTAAAGTTTATATTTATTTTTCATATCTTCCATGCACGGACAGTTTTAAGACTCCGAAAGGGCTTCCCACTTTTCATAAGCCTCATCGAGCTGGGCCTGGGCCGCTTCATATTCCCGGGTCAATTCCATCATGGCGTCGGCATCGGTCTGGTTCTGGGGCATATTCATCTGCACTTCATACATCTTGATGGTCGCTTCCAGTTCAGCAATCTTCATCTCGATTTTTTCCAGCTTGGCCGCCTGGCCATAAGCCGGGGCCTTGGCCGGCGCTTTCACGGCCGGTGCCGGTTCCGCCTTCCTGGCTGCCGGAGCGGCCTCTTTTTCATGAGCCGGCGAGGAGCTCTGCCCTTCGGCTGCCGCCTTTTCTGCCGCTTCCTGGGCTTCACGGACCTTTTCCCGGTAATAACTGTAATTGCCGACGTATTCCGTGAGCTGCTTATGTTCCAGGACCAGCGTCCGCTGGGTAATCTTATCGAGGAAATAACGGTCATGGGATACGACGAGGTACGTCCCGCCGAAATCCAGCAAAGCCTGTTCCAGCACTTCCCTCGTCGGGATGTCGAGATGGTTCGTCGGTTCGTCGAGGATAAGGAAATTCGGCCCCTGCAGGAAAAGCTTCAATAGGGCCAGCCGGGCCTGTTCGCCGCCGCTGAGGCTGTCGATGACCTTGAAGACATCGTCGCCGCGGAACATGAAGCGCCCCAGGACGGACCGGGCTTCTTCTTCGCCATAACTGAAATCGTTCATGATTTCATCGAGGACCGTCCAGGCCCCGTGCAAATCCGTGTGTTCCTGGGCAAAATAGCCGATATGGACGCGGCTGCCCAAGGTAATATGGCCGTCTGTCGGTTCCTTTTCGCCCATGATCATGCGGATGAGCGTCGTCTTCCCCGTCCCATTGGGGCCGATGAGGGAAGCCGCTTCGCCGCGGCGCAGGAGGAGCGATAAATGGTCGAACAACTGGCGGTCGGCAAAGCCGCCGCTGACCTTGTCCAGGACCAGGACTTTCTGGCCGCACTCTTCGACGGGCTTGAAATTGAAGTGCAGCGACTCATCTTCGGGCTGCCATTCGATGCGTTCCAACCGGTCCAGCTGGGACTGGCGCCCGCGGGCCTGCTTGGCCTTGATGCCGGCTTTGTATTTGCGGATATATTCTTCCGTTTCGTGGATGTGTTCCTGCTGCTTCTTATAGGCCTTTTCCAGGGCCTTCTGCTGCTGGGCATGCTGCTCGACGTAGCGCGAATAATTACCCTTATATTTCGTTATCTTACCGTGGGACAATTCCAAGATTCCCGTCGCCACGCGGTCCAGAAAATAGCGGTCATGAGAGACGATGAGGATGCCGCCGCCATAGGACAAGAGATAACTTTCCAGCCATTCCAGCATGTCCACGTCGAGATGGTTCGTCGGTTCATCAAGGAACAAATAATCCGGCCGGCGGACGAGGGCCTTAGCCAGGTTGATACGCGTCTTCTGGCCGCCGGAAAAGCTCTGTACCGGCCGGTCCATATCGGCTTCCGAAAAACCCAGGCCTTGGACGATTTTCCGCGACATTGATTCGTATTCATAGCCGCCGAGCCACTCGAACCGTTCCTGCATGCGGGCATAGCGGTTCATCAAGCCTTCATCATCGGGATGGGCCTGCATGGCCTTTTCAACAGCCTTCAAATCCTTTTCCAGCTTCATGACATCCTGCCAGGCCTCGGTAATCGTCTGGCGCAAGGTCACATCGTCGGCGTAGGTGATATCCTGCTGCAAATAGCCGATGGATTCACCTTCCGAAACGACAAAGGCCCCGTTGTCGTAGTCCTCTTCGCCCATGAGGCACTTGAGCAGCGTCGACTTCCCGGCCCCATTGGCCCCGATGAGGCCGATCCGTTCGCCCCGGCGGATTTCAAAACTCACATCATGGAATACCGTATGCACTCCAAAAGACTTACTCAATTTCTGTACTTTAATACTACCCATCTATACAATCCTGCCCTTCCTGGCATACTGACGACAAAACAAAAAAAGAGCCGCCCGCGACTCCTATCTTGAGCGGCTACTCCTGTAGCAATTCATGAAGGCCAACCGTCCCGCGGCAAGACCCCTTTTCACATATCTATTATACCGTCAACCCTCAATCATCGTCAAGCCTCGGACTCAGATGCGGCTTCGCCGCGTCAATTTCATGATTGTATTACGACCATGTGCCATCTGTCATAAATTCCGGCTATGTACAGGATTCACAGCGGTACGCCCTTTGGGCGTCCCCTACGGTATCGCATAGAGGCGATGAAAATGAACGCAGGTCGCATTCGCAGATGGCAGGCCGTAAAAAAATACACGGCCTGCGGCCGTTTCGTAGGGGTTTCCACGTGGGAAGCCCGCTAGAGAGATTGGTGTTAGCATATAAATAGGACAAGTCAAACTGAGGTTCCTAATGGTGGTACAATAGGATTAACTAAGGAGGCCTCAGTATGGCAAAATTCAACAAAGAATTCAAAATCAACGCAGTTAAATATTATCATGAACATCGGGAACTCGGCTTGGTTGGCTGTGCTACGAATCTAGGTATTGCTCCACAAACCTTGTCCCGTTGGCAAAAGCAGCTGAAGGACAATGGCGAAATGCCTTATCGTGGTTCCGGCAACTATGCTTCGGATGAAGCTAAGGAAATCGCCCGTCTGCAGCGTGAACTGCGGGATGCGAAGGATGCGTTGAATGTCCTAAAAAAAGCTATCAGCATTCTGGACAAATGACCATTGCCATCTATCGCAGTGTCCAGGAAGAAGCCGAAAATGCCCATCAGGCAGAACGTCGTTTTTCGGTGTCCGGAGTGCTTTCTGAACTCGACGTTTCTTCTTCAGGATATTATGACTGGGCGGCGCGCAAACCATCGAAACAGGCCCAGCACCGCAAGGAGATGAAGAAAAAGATTCAAACTATCTACGACGATTCCAAGCAGATTTACGGAGCCCCGAAGATTGCCCAAGTTATGCAGCAGAACGGGGACAGTATCTCTGAACGCACAGTTGGCGTATACATGCGGCAAATGGGCATTCAGGCCTGCTGGGTAAAGCATTACACCGTAACGACCCGTAACAGTGACTTTGACGTGGCGCTGGTGAATATCCTTCAGGAATGCTTCAATCCTGAAGAACCGGATCAAGTATGGTGCAGCGACATCACCTATATCTGGACAGCTGAAGGTTTCGTCTATTTGGAAAGCATTATGGATTTGTTCTCCAGGAAAATCATCGCCTGGAATCTGGCCCGTAATCTGGACGTCGCCGGCATCGTCAAGATGCTGCAGGAAGCCAAACAATGCCGGAAACCCGGACAGCTGTTGGTTATCCATTCGGACCGTGGCTGCCAGTATGTTTCGCAGGCATATATTCGGGAGACATCCCAAATGCGCCGCAGCTATTCGAAGAAAGGCTATCCATGGGACAATGCCTGCATCGAATCCTTCCACTCCCTGATTAAACGGGAATGGCTCAATCGCTTCAAGATTCAAAATTATCAGCAAGCGTACTTGTTGGTGTTTGAATACATCAATACCTTTTACAACACCGTACGCATTCATAGCCATTGCAACTACATGTCACCGGATGACTATGAAAAGCTGTATGCTGATTTCCAGAAACATAATATGCGTCTGGGAATCTAAGAAACGAAAAACCTCAATTTAATTTGTCCGAAATCTTGACATAGGACCAGATTTCACCACAGCCTAGCCGAGTATAATGGCTTTTTTTACGAGCTACGAACCACGAACAACGAGCCACGGCTTTTCCTCGGATTCAGATGCGGCTTCGCCGCTATAAACTCAAACTAACAACGACGCTTCGGGAAACCCTCTGCGCGTAGCGGGACGCCTTAACAGGACGTCCCCTACGATATCGCATGGAAGCGAAGAAAATGATAAGACAAACGCAAAAATAGCCGCCTATCGTTATTTTCCCTTTGAGTACACTCCAGGCACATTACAAAGCGGCAACAGTTCATCCAGTTTGGCGACGATGCGTTTTTGTTCGTCCAGAGGAGGAAGGGGAATACATATTGAAGCTATTATTGTCGCTTTTAATTCTTTTTGATTTGTCGAACCATCACCTGATGACTCTAATTTGGGTTGTAACTTCTTTAAGAAATAAAATATGTATTGGCTATCAATCAAATCATGGAGAACTCGAATCGTAGTAACATGCGAATCTGGAACAATTTTAAGATTATACGGATTATCTTTATCCCGAAAGAATCCAACACGTCCCATAGTCCCATTTCCCGTTGAATTAATAACTATATCACCAGATAGCATAAATTCTTCTTCAGGATATTTTTTTAATGTACTTAAATCCAGCTTCTTAGCAAGCTCTAAATTAATGCGACCTGGCTTAGTATTGCATTTTTGCGCAAAAACTAACACATCTCCAGTTATACTATATTTAGGAGATTTGCCTCGCTTTATGGTCTTACTAACAATATCTCCTAATCTCGCCCACATCCAGTTTGTCGGAATTTCAAAGGGAATTTCATCCGCTTCGATTTCCGGCAGGGGCTTTTCTTTTTTGATTTTCTTTTCAGCTATGAGCCGCTGTTTTTCTTTCTGAATGTCATTAAAGAGGTCCCGTGCGTCGCCGTCTTCTTTTCGCTGGTCCGTGAGTTTCCCTTGCATAGCCAGGTCCAGCAGTTTGGCTTTCATAGCTTGTTGCAGTTCCCGGTATTCTTCATAGGCCTTATTGATGGCATCCAGCTGGGCAAAGAGAGCGGATACCTTGTCGGCAATGCGGTGTTGTTCGGCCAGTGGTGGAAGTGGAATAAGGTATTTTAAAACATCTTTGGCAGCTAAATTAGGTTGCGCAGTACCATTTGCATATTTATTTAATTCATTGGCAGCTTGTGGGGATTTTAAATAGATGAAAAGATATGCCCTCAGAGCAGTGTTAAATAGTCGAATAATAGCCAGCGATGAGGCAATAGCCCCTTCACAAAAGGGTTCTATACGAGCAACTTTGCCAAATGAGCCTCTTAAACAAAACAGTAAATCATTTCTTTGAATTTTTCCATTGCGTAATGAATCATACTTATTTGGGGTTATATAATTCATCTTGTCCGCATTTAAATATCCATCGTCGGTGATATGTCCTGCATTAATCCAAGCTATTCCTGAAGCTACATATTCTTCACGTTTGGGATAATTTTTCCCTCTATCTCCATTAACTGCTTGAGCAATATCCCCCAGTCTTACCCACTCCCAGTTCTCAGGAATTTCAAAGGGCTTTTCTTCTTCTGTTATCTCTGGCAGTGGCTTTCCTTTCTTGATTTTCTTTTCTTTGATGAGTTTTTCTTTTTCTGCCTGTATCTCTCTCAGGAGGTCCCGTGCGTTGCCGTCTTCTTCCCGCTGGTCCGTAAGTTTTCCCTGTATGGCCAAGTCGAGGATTTTGGCCCGCATGGCTTGGGTGTCGATGTGGAGATTCTTAGTCATCCTGATCCACCCCCGCCAATTCCTGGTTAAGTAAGGCTACGGCCTGGGCAATCTCTTCGGATTTTTCCTGCATGGCCGTCAGGATTTCAGAAAGGCTGCGGGTATCCGCTTCTTCTTCATCGGTCATCCAGGAAATATCGAGACTGGTATTGGGCCGGGCCTCGATGTCCGCTTTCGTAAATTTGCGCCACCGTCCTTCAGTGTTGTTTTTTGCATCATACGTTTCTTTACGTTCTGTACGATTGTCAGGGCAGTACAGTTTCTCGAATTCAGCGAAGTCCCTTTCATTCAGAGGAGAGCGCTTGCCAAAAGTGCGCATTTTATGGCGCATATCATAGATCCAGATTTCCGCTGTATTATTTTGGTCTGTAGTCCCACGGTCAAAGAACAGGACGTTGGTCTGCACGCCCTGGGCGTAGAAAATGCCGGACGGAAGGCGCAGAATGGTGTGGAGATTGCATTTATTCATCAAGTCACGGCGAATCTGTTCGCCTGCGCCATCGGCAAAGAGGACATTATCCGGCACTACGACAGCGGCACGAGCTGTCCCTTTTCGATTGAGGGCATTGTAAATGATTTCCAAAAAATTGAGCTGCTTATTCGATGTGGCATAAGTAAGGTCGTCACGGGTAGCCCGTTCACCGCCCTTTTTCGTACCAAAGGGCGGATTGGTCAAAATGACGTCGAAGTCCTTCATCCATTTCCCTGCCGCCGAAAGGCTGTCGCCCTGTTCCAAGCGTCCGTCCATATCATGCAAATATTCATTCATAAGAGCCAGACGATGAGTAGTCGGGACCAGCTCCATGCCGGAAAAAGCTTCATGCCGCTGGAATTGCTGCTCCTCATCAGACAAGTCAAAATAATCATCAGTCTGCTTTTTCAGATAGTCATTGGCAGCTACCATAAAGCCGAAAGTCCCGGCTGCTGGATCACAGAGGCGCTCTCCCGGTTTAGGATGTACCATTCGCACCATCATATTTATGAGGGGACGCGGTGTAAAATACTGGCCGGCGCCAGACTTGGTTTCATTAGCATTTTTCTCCAGCAGCCCTTCATACAGGTTGCCCAGCCCTTCTTCTCTGGCAGAAAACCAGTCGAGCTCATCAATATCCTTGATGATTTTTTCCAAGTTGGCCGGCTCATCAATACTGGTCGACGCATCCTTATAGATGGCATTGACTTTAGGGTTAGGCGTCTTTTGGGCATTGCCCAGGTCCAGGAGCATCTGTTTGTAGAAAGTCTTGAGTTCCAGCCCTTCTTTCGCTTTGAGCTCATCCCAACGATATCGTTCCGGGATTCCTTCTTCCTGGCCCTGTTCCTTGCTCATCTTGAGGAACAAAATATACGTAAGTTCCGTCACATAATCCTGATAAGTAATGCCATCATCCCGAAGGACATTACATTCATTCCACAAACGTTGTACAATTTCCTGATTGGTCATAATCTTCTCTTTCTATTACGCAAATATGATATCATTAATGACATCGACAATTTCATCTGTTTTATCTTTAAAAATCCGCTGCATCCCTTTATAGCCTCCCCGGCTGCGGAAGGCGTCGTTAGAATCGAAGGCGACTTGGGCATTAGGCCCTAAGACATTGTTCAGGAGCAGTTGTTTTTTAATTCGTTCCAACCATTTCATCTGCGTGGGTGTCCATTCTGCCAAGCCATAGACCTTGTTCATGGCGCGTTCTACCAGAGCGTCTTCAGACTCCAGCGGTGTCCCCAGTGCGGCTTGGCGGATAAAGCTGATAATATTAGCCGCTGTCGCTTCTTTATTCACTTGCCGCCATGCAGACTGCAAATCGCGTTCCCGGAACCCCTGTGTTTGAAGGATGGCATCAATTTGCTGTAACTCTTTCAAGGTCAAATCTCTCGGACGGTTCACGATGACGCCGATGCCCGCAATGGCATTGACGTTATGCTTGATGAAGGCGTTAAATTCTTCCAGATAATCGCCAGGGCCTTCCCCGGTTTTGCCATAGCTCTGACGCACGTCGACCAGCATATCATCCTGATGGGAAATAAGGACCTTCCGGGAATCCCTGTGGAAAGCATCAATGAGCCAGATGGCCTGTCCTTCTTTTACCATGGCCTGCTGGTCGCTTTTTTCCAATAACCGGGTCCATTGAAAGAGGTCCTTGATACCTGTCGCCGTTTCCAGTGATTTTCGTTCTTTCTCATTCAGGCGATGCAACTTGCGCTGCACTTTGGCAATCAGCTGATCCCGATACTCTTCAAAGTCCCCTTCCTTTTCAGCTTCCGTAACTAGCTGAAAGAGGTCTTCCATAGAACGATGGACGTTCTTTTCGTGAATGACGGAATTCATGTCAGTTACTTTTTCCATACTGGCGAATTGTCCGACGGCGTCATAGATATTGAAATAGTCCATGCCTGGGAACAGGCGCGTAGCACGGCCCAGCATTTGTTCAAATAAGATACGGGACTTCACACGACGCATGAACACGAGGTTCATAATGGACGGCACGTCAATGCCCGTCGTCAAAAGGTCTACGGTAACGACGATATTCGGGAATTCCTCATTTTTAAATTCCCGGATATGCTGTTCTTTGTGACGATCATGGCCCGTAATTTTCATGATGGCATTCGCCGGTAAAGGCTTATCGGCTTTGGCAAAGGCTTCCTGCAGCAAGTATACTATCATGTCGGCATGAGAATCACGGGCGGCAAAGATAAGCGTCTTGCCGAGTTCGCGGTCCAGCGGGTCCAGCCGTTCTGCCAACGCCTGACAAACGACACGGTTGAAGGATTCGGTCACGACTTTCGTATTGAACGCATCGACATCGAAATCCATATCATCGGGCAGCTGATATTTTTTGATAGACGCATCGGACTCATGAAAGACTTCGACTTCTTCATCTTTATGAAAATGAATGCCTTCTTTTGAAAGTTCCGTCGTGATGACATAAGGAGCATTATGGTCCATCAAATAGCCATCAAGGACGGCCTGCCGGTAGGTATAACTATAGACAGGGGTGCCAAAAATATTGACCGTATTCAAAGCCGGCGTCGCAGTCATCCCAATGGCTACGGCATCAAAGTAGTCGATGACACGGCGGTATTGGCTGATATATTCACTGGGGTCGTAATGTTCCATTTCCTCATCGCTCATCTCGCGGTCTTCTAAATAGCCGCGGTGCGCTTCATCAACGATGATAAAATCATACGTCCCCGGAGAAAGCTGGGGAAGCTCTTCTTCATTATGGAACAGCCGCTGTACCAACCCTTGTACGGTGGCGATGTGGATGCGGGTATGGGCTTCCGGATTTTTATCACCATATTCTTTGACACCATAAATACTGCTGATGGACTGGCCTTCTACCTTGTTATCTTTGAGGGCATCTGCCGTCTGCTGTGCCAGTGACTGCCGGTCTACAAGATATAAGATGCGGCGGGCCCGTTTATGCTTAATCAGCCGGTACATCAGGGCAATAGCTGTACGCGTCTTCCCGGTCCCCGTTGCCATAGCCAGCAGGATACGGTTCTTATGCTTGCCGATGGCCTCTTCAATTTTCTGGATAGCTAACTTTTGATAATAGCGTCCAGCAAAATCAGGATAGTAATCGTCCTTTTGCAACGCCGAATCAGCATCCTCTTCGGGACGGGCCATTTCCTTCATCTTGATATCATCCGGCGTCAGCCAGCTTTCGAGAGGGCCATCGGGGTGATTTTGATTGCGCATATCCCGAAACCAGATACCTGACTGGCTTTTCATCTGAGATAAATAAGGCCGTCCATTGGCGCCGAATAAAAATGCGACGTTCTCCATCTGATATTTTTCCGAGTTCTTTAGGTACTTATAATAATCATAGGCTTGTCCCAACGCACTGGTGGCTACCGTTTCTCCATACCTTTTGGCTTCGACAATACCTACGGCGCGTTCACCGATAAAGAGGACATAATCAGCCCGTTCCCTTCTATGGGGCAGCTTCCACTCGGCAATCGCCATATTGTGTCCCTTTTGCGGAAGCGTCCCTTTCGTCCAGTTATTAAGGGTTGGCGTATCGGCTTCCCATCCCGCATCCCGAAGCTGCTGATCAATGATTTCCCGTGTCTGTGCTTCTGTTAACCTGTTTTGGGCTGCAAATTTTTTATTTTTACGTCGGCGTTCAGCACGCACACTTTCGGGTACCTTTACGGACTGCGTATGCTGGAGTTGTTCAATCTCAGCCGTCAACTCTTCAATTTTCTTTTGCTGATTGTCAACGACAGCCTGCTGATTTAGAGGCTTCTGATAAGGCTTTATTTCATCTTGGGTGAACGTTTCCAGGAACCAGCACCACACAAAGAAGGCCCGCTGATCGACAGTGAGCGCCTCCTCAAGAGAGGGATGGAAATCAGCTTCATGAGCCGCCTTATTACGCAAGCGGCGAATTTTGTCCAAAGCCACGGTCACGCTGTATGGATAATCATTGCCCGAAGCCTGCATCCGCAAAATGCGCTCATTCTGCTGTAAATTCCAATCCTTCAGGCCATCTAAGCGAAAAATCAGTTTGGTTAACTGTTCAGCAAAGGAGCCAAAAATAGTCAAGCTGCTCTTGACATCCGAATACATCAAAAGCTCTGCGCTATCCGCTAATTTTGCCAGACTGGGATACTCCTTACTCTCAAAATTTGCCAATGTTACCATCCCTTTGTGTTGCTTTTTTTATATTTTATCATACGAAGTTATCGGGCTTCAAGTAAGGTCGGGAAGCTAGCCGCAAATCATACGCCGTTCGCAGAGCGCAGGCGGCCGATTGAAAAAAAAAATAACCACACGGCTCATGAACCGCGTGGTTATCGTATTCTTTATGGTGGAGATAAGGAGGATCGAACTCCTGACCTCTTGCATGCCATCTCCAAATTCCCGGAAAATAAGCTCAATCAGCCTTATATATATCATTTAAATAGTACAAACAGTCCCATATGTCCAATGAGAAAAATACTTCTGGTAGTAATTGCTATACAAAAGCTAACCTACGATAGCCAACAATATCGTAGGTTAGAAATTAAAGAAATGGAGCATCTAATATTTACACGTCGCTAGCTAACGTATGTTTCGAGGCTTCTCCTTTTCCATTGCGCAGGGCTATTTGCAGGGTGTACGTAGGATAGCTGACGCCACCTTCTACTTGTTTTGGCTCCAATACAATCCCATCGACCTTATAGCCATCGACAGCATCGTTGCCCTCATAAAGCATCTTGAAACGGAGTTCATAAGTACCGGATGGCAGATTTTCCATTTTAAAACTTCCGTGTTCACAAATCGTGAAAGCACGGATTGGATGAGCATCCTCGCCGGTTGTCCAAAGGCGTGCGTACACGGGGTTTTCATTATTACTATTATCAATAACGAGTGCATGATACCCGTCATCATCTTCTACTGGCTGATTCGGTACATAAGCACTGACGACGCCTTCTTTCGGCTTTCCCTTAATGGTTTGAACGACCTTCGTCTTTTCAGCAGGCTGCCGGTATTCAGCAATCAAAGCTTTCACATGCGGATAAAGTAAAGCAACAACTCCAACCGCAACGAGAATAGCTACCAAATGCATTGATTTTTTCATCTCTACTACCTTCTCAACTAATAAAGCATTTTGTATATAATCCATATAATTATTGAAGCTAAAACCATCACAATGCTAGACATAACAACAAAATGTCCCATAACTTTAAAGGGAAATAAAGTTTCTTTATACACTTTTTCATCATTTTGTTGTCTCGCATATATGAGTTTTCCCAGCGCTTTGATTAATAGCCCTAAAATATACAAGACTATCGAATAATTAAAAGCACTATCAGCCTTTAAGAAGATTACCATGCTGATTAATGCAATCCCTGTGATACCAAAACTCGATGAATATAATATAAAAGGTATCGTTCTTCGTCGATAGATGTTAAATCGAGAAAGATGAATGCTTTGAGCATATATAATCAAAAAGCAACCAAAAATCAAAATATTATTCGAAGAATGACTGGCCAGCATAAGCATCACTTCCTCTTTTTTAGATTTTTTAAGTTATCATTTTTAATGCTATCTAAAATTCTAGAAATCATTACTTTTCCCAATATAGTATTAACTAATGGGTCGTATCCTAATCTACCAGCAAAGTATCCAATATAGGCTCCTCCTGCCGTAGGTAAAAAAACATCTGATACAGCAAAAATATGTCCATAAGGAACGATATAATTTTGCACATCTTCTCGTGCTGTATAAAAATCATCTAGCGTCCCCAACGGCTTCAAATCTTTGCCAACTGCTTTAAGGACTGTATCATCACCGGTACTAAGCACATTTTCTTTCAGGACATCTGCGGAATATCGGGTCATTGCATTGTCCGGAACCGGTACTTTTCGTTGAACTGGTTGTGAAAGAGCAATGCCACTTCCAATCAAAGCTAAATCAGCATCATTGGGCTTTTTAGGGGCTGGAGGTATTGCCGTAAATCCATCATCGCTTACTTGCATAGCTGCTGGCGGCAGCGAAGAAGGAATAATTTTGTCTTTATGTTCATTTACAAAAGACACAGGTATAGGAGCTTCCATTTTTGTATCAACATACATTTTTCTGGGTGCGGAATAAACAATATCCGCTCCATCAAGTACCGATTCTTCGCCATAAGTGACATCTAACAACTGTGCTGTTTCGTTTTGTGGATTCGATAATTCAATATTTCCAAATTTATTATGGATTCTATCATAAGGCAATTCTTTCCAATCATCCTCTCCATCAGCAGTCTGATAATAACCGCTATAAAGATTACCGGTATCAATGCCAGTTAAAAATCTGCGATGTAGTTGATCATATCCGCCATCATCAGAATATAGATGCCCGTCAATTTGATATTTTCCTGTAACTATATTGCTCCCATCACTACCCATTTTATGAATAGAGCCATCTTCAGCCACTACCTCTTGGTATGTTACCGGAGGATCAATAGGGACTGATTCTGGTGAAGTGGAAACTGATTCCGATGTATCGCTGTCATCATAATTATCAATATTATCGTCTGATGATGAGCCACTATTGGGATAATTATTTTCTACATTTAACACACTTTCATAGTTCCAATCATTTGCATCCGTATTATAAGAAACGTCGCCGCCAGCTTCTTGTGTACCACCCAGGATGAGGGCACCTGCTACACCTATGCTGCCTACCGTTGCTCCTGCGATTTCTCCTGCGCCATCCTCTAAAAGAAGCGCGGCAGCATAAACCTCAGCAGCAAGTTCATCATTCCATTTCGTTCCATACTGTGCTGTAGCTCCGCCTGTCTGGATATTCTTGCCGGCAGCCGCATTGACAGTAGCACCCAAAGTTGCGCTGATCCATTGGGCTTTAGCCGGGTCATTTCCTGCCCATTCTTTAATCTTATTAATGAGCAGTTCATTCGTCATGCCCGCGGCAAAGCCACTGCCGGCCTTATTTCCAGCAATCCGGCTCGTGATTTCGGCTACAAGGCCATGAGCCAGGGCTTTATCGAATTTGCCATCGCGGTCATAGTAATGGAGCAGTTCATCTGCATTTTTCGCAAAGAGCCGGGCCAGTTCCTGCCGTTCTTCTACTTTCTGCTTATCAAAGATGTGGTCCAGCGTCTGTAGGGCATGGGCTGTATCACGGTTGATCTTCGTCACATCCGTGACTCCTTGGGTGACTTGAATCGTCCCCTGGGAAATGGCTGACCGGGTGACTGAATGAGCATCTTTAGTGGTGCCTGGCAAAATATCCGGTGTGAGGCCGGTTTCATTGAAATGCTGGTTGCGTTCCTGGTCTGACGCATAGTGGTTATAAGCCACACCGGTATTTTTTACGTCATAAGCGGCCTTATTCTGGATATCTTCCAGGTGCAGGGTGCCGGTCGTCAGGTGATTACGGTTGGCATCGGCCGTGCTGGCGATGACAGCCCCTTTGAGTTGGGTATCCTTGTTCACATCCACATCATACCCCTGGTCACCGGCATAGATACCGGCCTGTTCGGTCACGCTGGCGTAATCACTGGTCGTCTTCCCACGGCTGTACGAAGCGTTTCCACTTTTCGCCCCCGTCCCAGTATAGGTGAAATGCGTAGCATGGGTCCCTTGTGGCAAGAAATTTTCCTGGACGTCAATAGAGGGGGAATAAGCTACGCTAATTCCAGTCGACGAACGATTACCCCGGTAGGTCTCTGAATCCTGTACACTTTCGATGTGCAGATTTCCGCCCGTCTTTACGGTCACAGACTGTCCCTGGAGCTGGGAACCGACGAGGGTTGTATCCTTTCCAGAACTCGTCATCAGGCGGTCTTGTGCCGTGACGTGGCTGCCCGTATGGGTGACGCGCGTCGTCGTCCCTTGGTCTTTCATCTTGCCATACGATGCGTCGATACTGGTCAGGCCGCCATGGAAGGACGCTCCGATGGAAGCGCCATGACTCTGATAACTGTCACGGATGGTTTCTTCATTCGTACCGGCCTGGAGGCGGACGGCTCCGCTGGCCGTGAGGGATACATTCTTCCCTTGAATAGATTCGCCAACCGCCGTCAGATTTCCTTTATTTTTCGGTGAACTTTCAGCCCGGACCGTCACGTCGCCGGCACTCATCATCCGGCCGCCGACATAGGTCTGCTGATTCACTTCTGATTCCTGTTTAAAGGAACTGGAGCCAATCCCGACATGCAGGCCAACTGACGTCACATCGGCAGGCGATTTGCCTTTCAGGTCCTTCCGGAGGTTCCGGCCGGCTTCTACCAGTTCCAAGCCCTGCAAGGTCTTATTGTCCCGCGACTGGGCCGTGCGGACGGCACCGCGGAAGGTTTCACCCGCCGAAATGGCCGAATTACTCAGACTGAGGCTCAGGCCCGACCGGGATTCTTCATGGGTCCGTTTTTCGTGGGCTTCATTCGTCGCCCCATCGACGAGCACTTCCTGTCCCGTCAAGGTCACGCCCTGCTGGCCGAAGACATCGGCTGTCGTCAAATGGGCCGTATCGCCCGCAGCCAGGGTCAGGCTGCCGCCTGTCGATGCCAGGGTACTGCCGACCTGGGTTTTCCATTCTCCTTCATAATTATCCTTTGTCTGCTGGGTCCCGATGAGGACGCCCAATCCGGCACCGAGAACGCCGGACAACTTGACCTCGGTATAGGCCGTCGCCGCTAGTGCAAGATTATGTCTTGTTATCTACACTCGGTCTAGTAATCCAATAAATAATCAATAATATTCCCAATACAGGCATAAATATTGCAAACATCCAATAACCACTTTTGTTTACATCATGCAATCTTTTTACACTAATAACTATTACCAACCAAGAAAAGAGAAATTGATATAAAATTAAAAATAAAGATATAAAAATCGAAATAAACAAATCATCCAAAAGGTTGGCAAAATGTAACGACAATAGAATGGCACTTAAAATAACTACACCCAAAAAGTAAACAATATTAATATGCAAAAAACGTCTCCGATATTCTAATAAATTGATGTTTCCTTGAAAAGAAAAATACTTTTTCCATATCTCTTTATATTTTTTGGGGAGCATACTTATACCTCCATTTATATTTCATCCTTTATAAGCATTTCAATGTATTCCCGTCCTACTTTATCCACAGTCCGAGGAATCAAGCCCATATCTTCAGCTAATTTAATAGTATTAATTTTTAATAATAATCCTCCTCCGCCCCCAACATAAATTTCTCCACCAATACTTAAATACACGTCTTTTCCTGTATATGTAGTGCCTATTGGCTTCAAATTTGATAATATGGAAAAGTCTTCAGTATAAGAACCAGTTTGTGGATTATATGAACGTTCATAACTACTTCCTAAAAGGCCATCAAAAAGACCAATCTCTCCATTATTATTAATTGTTAAAGGTGAATTTGTAGATATATTCAAATAAACATTTCCCCCAATGGAAATAAAACCAATCTTCCCTCCTAATCCTATTCCTAGATGCCCTTCTACGCTAGCTCTAGTTCGTTTAGGAAGTGTTTCTGCATATAAGCGCAATAACTCACGCAAATTTTCTGTCATTGTAAAATCCGAACAATACTTATAAGTTATACCCAAATATTGAGCAGCTCTATTAAATGTATATATAAAATCATTCTCACCAACTTCAGGTACATCAGGATTATCTCTGCTAATGATGTACGCACTTTCTAAAACCATGATAACTCCATTGAAATTGCCTTGTTCTAAGTTTTCGTGTAAGTATTGAGCAATCGACGGATATGATCCATCCCCATCAAAACTTTGTTGAAAATGATCTAATCCATTCCATTTGATACCATACTGTGCTGTAGCTCCGCCTGTCTGGATATTCTTGCCGGTAGCCGCATTGACAGTAGCACCCAAAGCTGCGCTAATCCATTGGGCTTTGGCCGGGTCATTTCCCGCCCATTCTTTAATCTTATTCATGAGCAGTTCATTCGTCATGCCCGCGGCAAAGCCACTGCCGGCCTTATTTCCGGCAAGCTGGCTCGTGATTTCGGCTACAAGGCCATGAGCCAGGGCTTTATCGAATTTGCCGTCGCGGTCATAGTAATGAAGCAGTTCATCTGCATTTTTCGCAAAGAGTCGGGCCAGTTCCTGCCGTTCTTCTACTTTCTGCTTATCAAAGATGTGATTCAGCGTCTGTAGGGCATGGGCTGTATCACGGTTGATTTTCGTCACATCCGTGACTCCTTGGGTGACTTGAATCGTCCCCTGGGAAATGGCTGACCGGGTGACTGAATGTGCATCTTTAGCAGCACCTGGCAAAATATCCGGTGTGAGGCCGGTTTCGTTGAAATGCTGGTTGCGTTCCTGGTCTGACGCATAGTGGTTATAAGCCACACCGGTATTTTTTACGTCATAAGCGGCCTTATTCTGGATGTCTTCCAGGTGCAGGGTGCCGGTCGTCAGGTGATTACGGTTGGCATCGGCCGTGCTGGCGATGACAGCCCCTTTGAGTTGGGTATCCTTGTTCACATCCACATCATACCCCTGGTCACCGGCATAGATACCGGCCTGTTCGGTCACGCTGGCGTAATCACTGGTCGTCTTCCCACGGCTGTACGAAGCGTTTCCACTTTTCGCCCCCGTCCCAGTATAGGTGAAATGCGTAGCATGGGTCCCTTGTGGCAAGAAATTTTCCTGGACGTCAACAGAGGGGGAATAAGCTACGCTAATTCCAGTCGACGAACGATTACCCCGGTAGGTCTCTGAATCCTGTACACTTTCGATGTGCAGATTTCCGCCCGTCTTTACGGTCACAGACTGTCCCTGGAGCTGGGAACCGACGAGGGTTGTATCCTTTCCAGAACTCATCATCAGGCGGTCTTGTGCCGTGACGTGGCTGCCCGTATGGGTGACGCGCGTCGTCGTCCCTTGGTCTTTCATCTTGCCATACGATGCGTCGATACTGGTCAGGCCGCCATGGAAGGACGCTCCGATTGAAGCGCCATGGCTCTGATAGCTGTCGCGGATGGTTTCTTCATTCGTACCGGCCTGGAGGCGGACAGCTCCGCTGGCCGTGAGGGATACATTCTTCCCTTGAATAGATTCGCCAACCGCCGTCAGATTTCCTTTATTTTTCGGTGAACTTTCAGCCCGGACCGTCACGTCGCCGGCACTCATCATCCGGCCGCCGGCATAGGTCTGATGATTCACTTCTGATTCCTGTTTGAAGGAGCTGGAGCCAATCCCGACGTGCAGGCCAACTGACGTCACATCGGCAGGCGATTTTCCTTTCAGATCCTTCCGGAGGTTCCGGCCGGCTTCTACCAGTTCCAAGCCCTGCAAGGTCTTATTGTCCCGCGACTGGGCCGTGCGGACGGCGCCGCGGAAGGATTCAATAGGAAGTTCACTACGGTAAGGTAATTTAGAAATTTTGAAGGCAGGACTAGGAACATTAGCTTGATAAAACAGTAACACGAGGACATTACCAATTCCTTTAGCTTTGGTGGTGGTATTTCCAGTCCATTCATTAATATCATTAACTTTAAAATCATATCAATCTATCACATAACACTCTTGGCATTATGTAGCGTTTACGATAGGTATAAAATGATTAGTATGCCGAAATAAAGTGCAGCTATAATCCATATTATTAAATTAACATAAATTTCTTTCATGGACTTATGTTGAGCTCGCAAATAATTCCTTCTTCCATAAATCATTACGCCATACCAAATGAAGAAAAAAATAAGTGTAAAAATTGCCGAAAAAAAATAGTACACTTCATCTGGCTTCATAATGATTACACATATAAAATTAAACAACGCTGCGGAAAATATAATGCTAATAATAAAAAATTGTTTTTTAGGCACATATCTCAATAATATTTTTTCTTTATCTGTTTGTTTTACTCTAAAAATAAATGATTTTAATATTTCGAATAAAAGTATACTTATGCCAACACAATATATTATATCTTTAAAATCCATTTTATTTCTCCTTCAGTTCTCCTTGCGCGCATCTAGATTTGTGATATTTGTCAATATAGCTCTGACAGCTGTCACAGAAGGCTTCCTCATTCGTACCGGCCTAGAGACGGACATCTCCCCATTGGCCGTGAAAGATACATTCCTACCTTAAATATTTTCGCCAACAGCTGTCAGATTTCCTTTATTTTTCCCGGATTCCGATGCGGCTTCGCCGCGTCAATTTCATGATTGTATTACGACCATGTGCCATCTGTCATAAATTCCGGCTATGTACAGGATTCACAGCGGTACGCCCTTTGGGCGTCCCCTACGGTATCGCATAGAGGCGATGAAAATGAACGCAGGCCGTAAAAAAATAACCATGCGGCTCATGAACCGCGTGGTTATCGTATTCTTTATGATGACAAGATGGATTCATTATGACATGTTGTTGATCCGCTGTTTTTTACGCAGCCATTCCGAAAATATTTCAACGACCGTCACCATTCCTACCATCCCCCATAACAAGGCTCCGGCAGCGGCCCATTCATAATGCATCATCGCCAAAATCAGCGGGGTACCGATGCCACCGGCACCGACCAGACCCAGGATGGCAGCATCACGCAGATTGATATCTAACCGGTACAGGATAGCCGCTCCGTAACGAGGTCCCAATTGGGGCAGGACAGCCCAACGGACAGATCGCACGGCAGAAACCCCCATGCCCCGGCATGCGCGGTACGGCTCCAGATGAATATCGTCGATAGCGATGAGGAACCGCTTGGCCAGGAGGCCCACACTGCACAGAGTCAGTGTCAGCACACCGGCAAAAGGCCCAGGACCGGTAACGCGAATCCACATCAAGCCATATACAAAGACGGGAACAGTGCGGATGAGCAACAATATCAGCCGGGAAGCCAGTGCTGCTGGTGCAGAAAAGAGCCGGAAACTAGCGGTAAAGGAAAACCAGGCAGCAATGACCGTTCCCCCTAGTGTACCCAGAAAAGCAATGCAAAATGTTTCATATAATAACCAGGGAACGCCATCATGAGCTAAAGAACATATCATAGACCAGTCGGGATGAATGATTCCCTGTACCATAGCCGCAGCGGCTGCCATTCCCTTCCCATCTGTATCTGGCAGAACCAGCGTCTGAAAAGAGGAAAGAAATAACCCGGCCAATACTAGTCCCAATACCGTCTTTTCTGTCCGGGATAAATGTCTTTTACCAGAAAGGACCTGGCGCAGCCATTCACTGACTCCTTCGGTCAATATGACAACCCCATATAACAGTAATAGAATCATGCCAACTTCACTGTATTCGCGCCAGGCCAGCCTTTCATTCAGCAACAGGCCGATACCACCGGCCCCGACGTAGCCAAGGATAGCCGCATGACGCACATTGGCTTCCAGCATATACAATACATTAATCAGATATCCTGCCAGCACCACCGGAAGGATAGTGCGAATGAACGCCCGCAGACGGCCGCATCCCGCCGCTTCCAGCGCTTTGGCTGCTTTCTGGTCAGCATTTTCCATATCTTCATAACCCATACGGGCCATGACCGCTGTCGTATATATGCTCAGGGCCAGTGTCCCTGCCAGCGTTCCCAAACCGACGAGAAAGGTGCACAAAAGTGCCAGGATCAGAGCCGGGATAGTACGGATGAGATGGATGACTGCCTTGAACGGAACACGCAGCCAGGCATGAGGATTGAGATAGGCACTGGCAAAGGAGCCCCCCACCAATCCCAGCACAGCTCCGATGCCTGTACCGGCCAGGGACATCTGCACCGTGGCCCAAAGTGGTGCCAGTACGATCCGGCCATAGGACATATCCGGAGGTATCATGGCTCCGGCAATATCGAAGAAACGCACACCTCGCCGCAATAAGAGTGATAAAGACACGCCGGCACTTTCCCCGCAGAGGATAGTTAATGCCAGAAACAGCAGCACCATGACCGTACGGCGCAAGGAATACCTCATGACGTCTGCCTCCCATACAAGGCCTGCAGCCGGTCTTCTGTCCAGTCTGCCGGGGCCCCGTCAAAAAATATCCGTCCATCTTTCAACCCGATAATTCGGTCCGACCAGGTCCGTGCCTGTTCCACGTTATGGCTGTTCATGACGACGGTAAGGCCCTGTTCTTTTTGCAGCCTGCACATGAGCTCTAATACCTGCCGGGCTGTTAGCGGGTCCAGCGAGGCGACCGGTTCATCGGCCAGGAGAATCGTAGCATCCTGCATCAGCGTCCGGGCAATAGCTACACGCTGTTTCTGTCCTCCACTCAGGGCATGAGCCAGCGTCTGGCGGTATTCTTCCATTCCCACAGCTTCCAATGCCGCCAGCGCTTTTTCTCTTTCCACCCGAGGGAAGAAACCTGACAGGGCCCGCCAGAGCGGAATCCGGGCCAAGCAGCCATTGAGCACATTCTGCAAACACGTACACGTATCGACCAGACAGAAATCTTGGAAAATCATGCCGACCCGCTGTTGAATAGTCCGTCGCTTCCGGCTTTTCAGCGTATCGAATCGAACTTCGTCAATCCAGACTTCTCCTGAATCAGGACATACCATATGATTGAACAGGCGAAGTAGCGTTGTCTTACCGGCACCGCTGGGACCAATGACCGATACGAACTGTCCGGCCGGAATCGTAAAAGATATATCACGCAGGACAGGCTTTCCTTTCTTATATGACTGGCAGATGTGTTTTAATTCCAGCATAGCCATGATTCTTCCCCTTTTCACATCATTATTTCAATTCTTTTTGAACTTTTCGTTCGCCATCATAATCCGAACTCTGTGCCCAGTCATATCCTTTATGACCCAGTGTCTGTAATACCTTCAAGCCTTCATCGGTCTTTCCGATTTCAATGAGCGATTCGCCCAGAGCCTTGCGGAAATTTTCATCCTGCATGACCTTGCTGGTCTTGCTGACACTGACCGTATCATTATAAATCTTATCCGTTACGCCAATGACACCGGTCTGAGACCAGATATCCGCCGTACCGCCAAATTTTTCCTGCCAGTTTTTGGCCATATGGGCGCGGATATGTGAATAAGCCACGATGACATCTACCTGTCCCGATGCCAGGCGCGCTGTCAAAGTCGTATATGAATCAGACTGTACAACATGGGACAGATCAGAAATCTTCTTGCCATAATTATCCTTCAACCACAATGACGGATACAGATACCCCGAAGCAGATGCCGGACTCATGACGCCCCAGGTCAAGTCATTCAATTCATCCCATGTTGGCTTTTCCCCCCGTTTTACCTTGGCAAGAAGCGCCTGCCCTTTGGCACTGGGCCCGACAACGATTGCCGATCGATAATACTTTACCAAATCCTTCTTGAACACTTCCGGTATGCCGTTATTCCAAACAGACAAATCTGTCGTATCCTTGTCAATGCCCTGGCGTAGAGCCGTCAACAGTACATCAACATCGTTGTCATACATGACATACGTAGCGCCGGAAATGAAACCCATATCGGCACTGCCCGAACTCAGCGCTTCTCCGACAGCATTATAAGAGGTACCGACATTGATAGTTACTTTCTTGATATTGTATCCTTTTTCCTTCATTTTTTCCTGAATCATCTTCCCCAGCGGTTCCGTTTTCGTCTGGATGGTATCAGCATCCTGATAAGGAGATACGGCAATTTTTAATTCTTCTACCTCTTTCGACCCGCTCTTCTGCGTATCGCTGCTGCCACAACCAGACAGGAATACACAACTCATAAGCAGTGCAGATATCAAGACTTGCCATTTTTTCATCATCATCGACTCCTCACAACAATATAATAATACACATTACAGCCATACAAAAAAAGAGAGGTCCCTGCGTCCCTCTCCGTACAACCAGTCCATGCGACAAAAAGGGACTATGATTCCCACATAACGGTCGGCGTCTCTGGCACCCTCTCAGTCCGGCACACGAACTCCCTCGCATGTTGGTCGTTAATATTACTATATAACAAATCCAGGGAGCTCCCCCAAGATTCATATTCAGACCTCTTTTAGTATAATATATGCAATTTGCAAATTCAAGGTAAACAATACCGTCGACGGTGTCAACATATTATGGGAATTTCTTGAATAAGAAAAAAGTCTTTGAAACTTGACAATAATCCATAGTTCATGCTATAATATTTTTCGTACCAAACACATGGGGGTATAGCTCAGCTGGGAGAGCGCTTGCATGGCATGCAAGAGGTCAGGAGTTCGATCCTCCTTATCTCCACCATAAAGAATACGATAACCACGCGGTTCATGAGCCGCGTGGTTATTTTTTATTACATGAAAAACTGAAGAAGGTTAGCACTAGGGTTAGCAATAAAAAAAACGACAGTAACCAGCAACAGGAACTGTCGTTTTTTTTATTCGTGCTTTAAGGAAAAGGGACCGCGCATAGTAGCAAAAGTGCTATGCGATGGTCCCTTTGCATCTGACTATTTTACCGGAGTGGGATTCTGGTAAACGAATCAGGCAACCTTATCAGTTTGGGTACGGTAATAGGTATTTTCGGCAAAGTCTTTGACCGATTCTACGTTAAATAATTCATTGTCTCCCAAAGGCGTCTTGGCCATGGATTCAGCTACGTAGTCGACATGGGTCCCTGCGACCCAGACACCGGCTGGCAGGAGTTCTACGGCGCTGCGCAGGTTCTTGGAGATATCGTCGGAGAAGAGGTCGCGATGCATGATGGCAAAGAGGGCCACTTTCCCGGCTTTGAGCCGCGGCAGGACGGCTTGGGAGATACTATCTAATTTCAGGTTCAGGAACCAGACGCCGGCGAAGACGATGTCGTAATCGTCAAAGTTTTCTGGGGCCTGTTCCATGGGCAGGAAATCTGTATTGGCAGGCAAGACCGAACGGATAGCTTCGGCTAATTTTTTAACTCTCCCTGTCTGGGAGGAATACAGTACTAAGGCTTTCATAGTTTCCACGCTCCTTTCCTATGGATGGACATCACTTTCTATGTCTGTACTATACCATGGAAAAAGACGGGAGGCTGTTGTATTTACAACACCTCATAGAATATGTTTTCCATATGGGAAGATAACGATATATATATTTTCCTAATCGTACAATTCATGATATACTGACCTTTGTTTCTACGAAAGGAGTCTTATTATGGAATGGATTACGACGACGGATATTCACATTCTCTTTGGGCTGCACCACCTGGCCGGGCCGCACATGGATATGTTCATGACTTGGTTCACGACGATGATCAATACAATCTGGCTCTGGGCTATCCTGGCTGCTGGCGGTCTTTGGAAACGGCAGAGCCGGTGGGTCACGATTTCCATCATCGTCGCTGTCTTCCTGGCCATCCTCGTCGGTGATGTGGCCATCAAGCACGTCGTCATGCGCATCCGGCCGTATCTGGTCATTCCCGATGCGCCGACGCTGGCTACGCTGAAATACCCGATCAGCTATTCCTTCCCGTCGGGCCATTCTTTCTTTTTCTTTGCTGGCGCAACGGTCTTGTTCCGTTTCCGCCGGCGCCTGGGCATGGCAGCCTACGGCTTGGCCTGTGTCGTCGCCATTTCCCGCATGTATCTGTTCATGCACTTCCCCAGCGACGTCTTCACCGGCGCGGTCCTGGGCATCCTCATCGGGAATATCGCCTGGAAGATGTGCGGGTATGCCAAAAATAGGCTGTCCTATTAAGGACAGCCTATTTTTGAGTATTAAGTTTGTAGTTTTTAATTAAGCTTTTGCTTTTTTCGGTACTAAATCGCCGATCCGGTCCAGGATATAATGGGGCTGGTAGGAGAACTGTTGGATATTTTCCCGGTTCGAGACACCGCTCATGACCAAGACGGTTTCCATACCCGATTCTACCCCGCCGATGATATCCGTATCCATCCGGTCGCCAATCATGACGGCTTCTTCAGAATGGACGCCCAGTTTTTTCAAGCCTGTGCGCATCATCAACGGATTGGGCTTGCCGATGAAGTAGGCTTGTTTCCCCGTAGCCAGTTCAATCGGTGCAATCAAGGCCCGGCATGCCGGGATGACGCCGCGGTCGCTAGGGCTGGTCATATCGCCGTTGGTGCCAATCAGCTTGGCCCCTTTGTTGATCAGCTCGGTCGCCTTGATGATCATTTCATAATTATAGCCTGTCGTTTCGCCGACGACTACGTATTCCGGATTGACATCATTGAAGGGGATACCGACTTCATAAAGGGCATTGATCAAGCCGTGGGCCCCGATGATGTAAGCCGAGCAGCCTGGAGCCTGGGTCTTCAGGAAATGAGCCGTCGCCAGGGCACTCGTGTAAAAATGACTTTCCTCGACATCCAGTCCCATAGACTGGAGCTTTTTTCGAAGTTCCAGCGGAGTCCGTTCGCTAGAATTGGTAAGGAACAGGAACTGCTTCTTTTCTTTCTGGAGCCAGTTTACAAATTCCTTTACCCCTGGAATCAAGGTGCTGCCTTGGTAGATGACACCGTCCATATCACTGATGAAACCCTTTTTAGAACGTATGATATTCAAATCCCTCATGAATTGATTCCCCCTTTATAGATGAACGCTATTGATTTGCCACGAAGCCGGCGATGACCATGCGCTGTACTTCATTGGTGCCTTCGTAAATCTGCATGATCTTAGCATCGCGGACGAGTTTTTCTACCGGATATTCCCGGCTGTAACCGAAGCCACCAAGGATCTGGACAGCTTCCAATGCGACCTGGACGGCTATGTCACCGGCAAAGCATTTGGCAATGGCGGCTTCGCGGGTGTAGTTCCGTTTCGGTACGGCATAGTACGTGTTGAGGAAGTTGATGATCGACGCACGGGCGACTTCGGTCTTCATATCCATATCGGCCAGTTTAAAGGCGATGACTTCGTGCTTAATGATCGGTTTGCCGAAGGTGACGCGCTGTTTAGCATATTTGACCGATTCGTCGATAGCCCGCTGAGCAATGCCGACGGCCAACGAGGCAACCATAGGACGGGCCAGGTCCAAAGTCTGCATGGCATAGATGAAGCCCTTCCCTTCCTGGCCGATGAGGTGGTCTGCCGGGATGTGGACGTCCTGGAAGATGACTTCCGTCGTATTGGACAGGCGGATACCCATCTTATCTTCTTCTTTGCCGACGGAAACGCCTGGGCGGTCGCGTTCGACGATGAAGGCCGAAATGCCTTTGACGCCTTTCGTCTTGTCGGTGATGGCGAAGACCGTGTAGACCGAAGCGACGCCGCCGTTGGTGATGAAGCATTTCGTGCCGTTCAATACGTATTCATCGCCCTGTTTGACAGCGACGGTCGTCCCGGCTGCCGCATCGGAACCAGCGTTGGCTTCGGTCAGGCAGAAAGCGCAGAAGCCGCTGCCCTTTTCGCCGGTCAGGTATTCGGCATAGAGCTTCTTCTGGGCGTCCGTGCCGTGCTGAAGCACCGGTTTCAGGCCCAGGCCGGAAGCGGCGATAGCCGTAGCGACGCCGGCGTCGACTTTGGCCAGTTCTTCATAGACCGCTGCGACGGTGTAGTAATCCTGGCCCAGGCCGCCGTATTCTTCCGGGATTTCCAGGCCGCAGAAGCCCATGTCAACGGCTTCCTGATAGATGTCCAGCAATTTCTGGCCCGGTTCCTTGGCCTGATCCAGTTCATGAACAAAGGGAGCCACTTTCTTTTCAGCAAAATCCTTTGCCAAGTTAACCAGATCCTGCTGATCTTTCTTCAAAATATAACCCATGATGAAAACCTCCTCTGACAGAAAATAAGCGGATGACAAATGCGGATATACTATACTATTTATTTTCATTCTATCAGAAATGGCCAAAAAAGCAACTGTTAGTGGCTAGCAAGCCGTTCGTAGGGGCCGTCCCAAAGTGCGGCCCGCTTCAGGATATGTATGATTTTTCCCAACTAGTCTGTCAGAAGAATTATCCAAATTCCGGAACGGGCCCGCCACGTGCGAGTCCCTACAACAAAAAAAGAGAGGCCGTTATATTAATAACAGCCTCTCTTTTTTGTCTTGGTCGGAACGGCGAGATTTGAACTCGCGACCTCTTCCACCCCAAGGAAGCGCGCTACCAAGCTGCGCCACGTCCCGTCGACTTTTCTATTTTAACTGATTCGACGGGACTTGTCAATAGTCTATTTGTTATCTCTTTTGCGGAAAAACGGCAGGGCGACTTCCGGGAACAAGGTATAGCTCAGGACGTCTTCCGGGCTGGCATTGGGGAAGCCTTCATCAGCCAGGGCCTTCTTCGATTTTTCCAGTTCCGGTTCCAAGTCGTCAGCCGGTCGATGGGTGATGACCGGTTCGTCGCCGATGCACATCTTGCGGAATTTTTCGTCAATCTTGCCGGGAACGCGGCCGTATTTGCCGCGGACGATGTCGCGGACTTCGTTGGTGACGATCTTATAGCGGCCGTAGAGGACGTTCAGGGCCGCTGCCGAGCCGGTAATCTGGCTGGTCGGCGTGACCAGCGGCGGATAACCGAGGTCGCGGCGGACGTTGGGCATTTCGGCCAGGACTTCGTCGAAGCGGTCTTCGGCGCCCTGGGCCTTGAGCTGATTGTAGAGATTGGTCAGCATGCCGCCGGGAATCTGGTATTTGCGGACAGCCGGGTTGATTTGGCTGGGCATGGTCAGTTTAAATTCATCTTCCAGTTCCTTGCGGACGTTCTTGAAGTGGTCGACGATGGGCCACAGGCGGTCGACGTCGATGTCCGTATCGTAAATGCTGTGTTGCAGGGACATGACCATTGATTCCGTCGCCGGCTGGCTGGTGATTTCACCGAACGGCGACAAGGCCGTATCAATGATATCGACACCGGCTTCGATGGCCTTCATGTAGGTCATTTCGCCGAGGCCGCACGTGCAGTGCGTGTGCAGTTCGATGGGGACGGACAAGTGCTTCTTGAGCATGCGGATCAGGTTGTAGGCATCATACGGCGACAACAGGCCGGACATATCTTTGATGCAGATCGAGTCGACGCCCATATCCTGCAATTCTTTAGCGACTTTGGTGAACGATTCCATCGTATGGATAGGGCTGATGGTGTAGACCAGGGCACCCTGGACATGGACAGATTTCGTATCTTTCGCCGCTTTGATGGATGCTTCCAGGTTGCGCGGGTCGTTGAGAGCGTCGAAGACGCGGATGATGTCAATGCCGTTATCGACGGCACGGTTGACAAATTCGTAGACGACGTCGTCGGCATAATGGCGGTAGCCTAAGATATTCTGGCCGCGGAACAGCATCTGCAGCGGCGTCTTCTTGACGTGCTTCTTGATGGTCCGCAGGCGTTCCCAAGGGTCTTCGTCGAGGAAGCGCATACACGAATCAAAGGTAGCGCCGCCCCAACATTCCAGGGCATTATAGCCGACTTCATCCATCGCTTCCAGGACCGGCAGCATCTGGCGCAGGCGCATACGCGTGGCCGCAATGGACTGGTGGCCGTCGCGAAGGACCGTTTCTGTGATTTTTACTCTTGCCATTCTATTTCCTCCAATATTGTATTTATCTTCAAAGGTTGGATGCGAAAATCATGCGTACTATTTTATTATATCATAGTAGGACCGGTTTTGCTATTCACATCGAGGTCATAGCTTGTCCGCCCCTGGCAGACGCGGATATGACCGACGGGCACCTCATCCTGGCGCCAGGTCAGGCGATGAGGCAGGCTCCAGCGGGCCGTCTTGACGGTGACGTTGCGATAGCCCCGGACGCGGGACGTGTCGCGCCGGTTGTAACAAATGGTGATGCCCGGTCCAGCAGGCAGGCTGCGGAGGAAGGACAGGAGCTGCCGGCCATAGCGGCGGGTATCGACTAATTCGCCCATAGCCGGCGTATAGGCCCCGGCCAGGACCTGCGTGTCGTCATCCAGGTCTTCCGTGGCTTGCAGGCCCGTCCGGATGCAATTTATGCCCTGTTCCAGGAAGCGTTGCTTCATATAGGCGGCCCGGACGACGCCTTCATGGATGGTCAGGGCATGGTAGCAGCCGGCCCGCCAGCTGTCGGCCAGGTCCGTCCCGGTGAGGACGGCAACGGGATAGATGCGGGCCAAATCCGGCTGGAGGCGGCAGATGGCGTCTGTCGTCCGGACCAGGCTGTCCCAGTCTTCCCCAGGCAGGCCGGGCATGAGCTGATGACCGACAGTGAAGCCGTACTGCCGCAAGAGTTCCGTCGCCGCCACGACGTCCCCTGCTGTGTGGCCCCGCCGGGCCTTTGTGAGGACATCATCATCCATGGACTGGACGCCCAGTTCGACACAGGTCAGGCCATAGCCTTGCAGGCGCTCCAAGATAGCCGGCGTAATGCAGTCCGGCCGGGTCGAACAGCGGATTCCGTCAATGGTACCGGCCATAAGGGCTTCATGCGCCGGCTGCAGCAGGCCTTCCTGGATCTCTACGGGAATAGCCGTGAAACTGCCGCCATAGAAGGCAACTTCCCATCGGCGCGGCGTCCGGGCCGAAGCCGTATAAGAGGCAATGAGGCGGCGCACCTCATCAGGCGACGGAACCCCTCTATGCCCGGTAATCTGCCACTGATTACAAAAGACACAGCGATGAGGACAGCCGATATGAGGAATGAAAATAGGGATAATAGACGTTTGCATGAGGCCTCCTGTAAAAAAAAGGCGCTGTCGCATGAAGACAGCGCCTTTTTTAGTGGTTCGTTGTTCGTGGTTTGTGGTTCGTAATACTAGCCACTAGCCACGAATCACTAGCCACTCAAAACTCTTCGCCTTTCAATTTCATGAGTGCTGTGTGCGCTGCATGTTGTTCGGCGTCTTTTTTTGTTTTTCCCGATCCTTCGCCCAGGACTTTGCCGTTGACCTTGACTTCCATGTAGAAGGTCTTGTCATGATCCGGTCCTTCGCTGCGGCACAGTTCGTATTCGATGTGCTGCGGGCCTTCTTGCTGGACGTATTCCTGGAAGAGGGTCTTATAGTCTTTTTCATAATGGCCGCTCTTGACTAGGTCCAGGTAGCCTTTGAGCTGGTGAAGGATGAATTTCCGTGCTTCTTCATAGGAACTGTCGATGTAGATGGCACCGACGACGGCTTCAAAGGCGTCGGCCATGATGCTCGGCCGCGTGCGGCCGCCCGTAGCCAGTTCCCCCTTGCCCAGGAGGATATAGTCCCCCATGTGGAACTTGGCACAGACCGAAGCCAGCGGCGTTTCGCTGACGACGCTGGCCCGGGCCTTAGAGAGTTCCCCTTCGGGCATGTTGGGATAATGAAGGAACAGGTACTCCCCTACGACCAGGTCCAGGATGGCATCGCCTAAAAATTCCAGGCGTTCATTGTAATAGCCATGGCTGGCCTTGTTTTCATTGGCGTAGGAAGAATGGGTCAGGGCCTGGTCCAAAACGAGGAGGTTATGGAATTCCTTGAGGCCCAGGACCTGTATGAATTGTTCTAACTGTTGTTTCCGTTCTGTATCCATCAGGTCAGTCTTCTTTATTATTCAGCGTACTTCTTGAAGAGCAGGGTTGCATTGTGACCGCCGAAACCGAAGGAGTTGGAAATGGCGACGTTGACGTCGGCTTCTACGGCTTTGTTCGGTACATAGTTGAGGCCCAGTTCTTTCAATTCGTCTTCCGGTTCGACGAGGTTGATCGTCGGATGGACTTTGCCCGTTTCGATGGTCATGGCGCAGGCAATGGCTTCGACAGCGCCGGCAGCGCCGAGGAGATGACCTGTCATGGACTTCGTTGAGCTGATGAGCATATCTTTGGCATGGTCGCCGAAGACGCGGGCAATGGCCTTCGATTCGTTGAGGTCATTGAGGTGCGTCGACGTGCCGTGAGCGTTGACATAGTCGACGTCTTCCGGCTGGAGGCCGGCGTCTTTGACAGCCAGGGCCATGCACTTGGACTGCTGGATGCCTTCCGGAGCCGGAGCGGTGATGTGGTAAGCGTCGGCATTGCTGCCATAACCGCCGATTTCACAGTAGATGTGAGCGCCGCGTTTCTTAGCGTGTTCCAATTCTTCGAGGAAGACGACGCCAGCACCTTCGCCCATGACGAAACCGTCGCGGTCTTTATCGAAGGGGCGCGATGCATGAGCCGGGTCATCGTTGCGCGTGCTCAAGGCTTTCATAGCGGCAAAGCCGGCGACAGCGCCCGGAGAAACAGCGGCTTCCGTACCGCCGGCAACGGCAGCGTCGAGTTCGCCGCGCTGGATCATGCGGTAAGCAGCGCCGATGGAGTTCGTACCCGTAGCACAAGCCGTGACGACGCTGGCGCAATGGCCCTGGAGGCCAAAGAAGATCGATACCTGGCCCGATGCCATGTTGGCGATCATCTTCGGTACGACGAAGGGATTGACGCGGGACGGACCTTTGGCGAACAAGCCTTTGTACAAGTTGTGGAGCGTTTCCATACCGCCAATGCCGGTACCGATGATCGTACCGATGCGGTCGCGGTCTTCTTCATCCAGATTGATTTTGGAATCGTCGAGAGCCAATTTAGCAGCCGCTACGGAGAACTGAGTAGACGGATCCATGTGGCGGGCTTCTTTACGGTCGATGCCGTAGTCAGCGGGGTTAAAATCTTTGACTTCGCCGGCAATGCGGGCAGCATATTCGGTTGTGTCAAAGTGGGTAATGGGGCCGATGCCGTTTTCGCCGTTGAGCAGGGCATTCCAGAAGGTATCCTTGCCGATGCCGACAGGAGAAATGACACCTAACCCGGTAATTACTACGCGTTTTTCCAAAGTTTTCACCTCATTAAAAAAGTTAACACCAATCAGTCGGGAATGGCTTCCATTTCCCGTTTGATATTCGCAAATATATCCTTGACCGGCAGGATGTCGTGGATTTCCATCATGCGCTTGCCGGAAAATACCAGGCCTGTTTCGACGTCGCCCTGCTGGGCCCGCGTCAGTGCCCGGATAATGCAGTACTTATGGCTGCACTTCTTGAGACACTGGTCACACGTTTCCGGTTTCGGCGCCGTGCCCAGGAGGATCCGTTCGGAGAAAGGCGTGCGGATGGCCTGGCCGGGAAGGCCGACAGGACTGTGTACGAGGACAAAATCTTCCGGTTTATTGGCCCGGAGATAGACTTTCTTCAATTCATCAGCACCGTTCGATTCGACACTGGCGGCAAAACGGCTGCCCATCTGGACGCCATTGGCACCGAGGCGCAGCATTTCTGCTACATCTTCACCATGCAAGACCCCGCCGGCACCGATGACAGGGATGTCGACGGCAGCGCGGACTTCCGGCACGATGAGACGGCTCGAACGGTTAGTTCCCAAATGCCCGCCTGCTTCTGCACCTTCGACGACGACGGCCGAAGCACCCAGGGATTGGGATATTTTAGCTAGTTTGGCAGAAGACACAATAGGGACAATAGGCGTGCCCGATGCTTTGCCCCAGGCGAACATGTCCCGGGAAAAGCCTGCGCCTGCCACAACCAGATCGATTCCTTCTTCAATAGCAGTGGTCACGATACCCTTGAATTCACGGGCTGCAACCATTACGTTTATACCTATGATTCCATGAGGAGATAATTTTCTGGCTAATTTAATTTCATGTCGCAATTCGTCAAAAGGCATGCCAGATGCCGCAATAAGGCCGATACCGCCTTCATTGGCTACGGCTGCAGCCAACCGGGCTGTGGACAAACGGATGGCCATGCCGCCCTGAATGATTGGCACCTTTGCTACGAGCTTGCCTATTCTTAATTCTGGCAGCTTCACTCTGTTTTCCTCCATTCAAGATACCGGGAGGGGAAGACATGCAACATGCCTCCCCCTTCGGGCTCTTATTGCGTACTTACGCTTTCTTTTCCTTTTCAATGTAATCAACTGTATCTTTGACAGTTTTGATTTTTTCGGCAACATCATCAGGGATTTCGATATTGAATTCTTCTTCGAAAGCCATGATAAGTTCAACAATGTCCAAGGAATCAGCGCCTAAATCATCGATGTAAGCAGCGTCCATTTTGACTTCTTTTTCGTCAACGCCTAACTGTTCAACAACAATGCTCTTAACTTTTTCAAAAGTATCCTGTTCGCTCATTTCCATTCACCCCCTTTCAATGGAGTATATTTTCTCTATTACATTACCATGCCGCCATCGACATTGAGGGTCTGGCCGGTAATATAGCTGGCGTCATCCGATGCCAGGAACAAGACGGCTTTCGCCACTTCTTCCGGCTGGGCCACGCGGCCCATGGGAATGGTCTTGACCATAGCATCGACGGCTTCTTCACCGAGGACAGCGGTCATATCCGTTGCGATGCAGCCGGGAGCGACGGCATTGCAGCGGATGTTGCGCGATGCCAGTTCCTTGGCGACGGATTTGGTGAAGCCGATGAGGCCGGCTTTGGCAGCGGCGTAATTGGCCTGGCCGGCATTGCCCGTTTCACCGACGACGGACGTAATGTTGATGATCGAACCACTGCGCTGTTTCATCATCAGCCGCGATACGGCCTTGGTGCAGTGGAAGGCCCCGTTGAGGTTGGTATTGAGGACGGCCTGCCAATCTTCTTCTTTCATGATCATGAGCAGCCCGTCGCGGGTGATGCCCGCATTATTGACTAAAATATCGACGCGGCCCCATTCTTTCTTGACCGCTTTTACCATATCGGCAACCGCTTTTTCATCAGAGACATCGCACTGGATGGCCATGGCCTGGACGCCTTTTTCTTCGACGGCCTGCTTCGTTTCTTCAGCAGCCTTCGTATTGCCGGCATAGATGATGGCGACGCTGGCGCCGGCTTCAGCCAGGGCCAGGGCAACGGCGCGGCCGATGCCGCGGGAGCCGCCAGTGACGATTGCAGTTTTCCCTGTTAAGTGCATTTTATCGAACCTCCTGGAAAAATTCAAGCGTTTTCTGCAAGGAAGGAATATCTTCTACATTCTCGCTGTGGATTTTGCGGTCGATTTTCCGGTTGAACCCGCACAAAGTCTTGCCCGGACCGACTTCGACGAAGGTTTCGGCACCAAAGGCCTGCATGGCTTTCGTGCAGTCGATCCAGAGGACCGGGCTGGCAGCCTGTTTGACCAGGTTGGCCTTGATATCGGCAGCCGATGTTTCGATCTGGCCGTTGACGTTGGCAACGACAGGGATCTTGGCATCGGAAATGGTGATGTCATCGAGGACTTCTGCCAGGCGTTTGGCTGCCGGTTCCATGAGGGTGCTGTGGAAAGGCGCACTGACGTGGAGGAGGATAGCCCGTTTGGCACCGGCTTCCTTCATAGCCGCAGCCGCTTCTTCGACGGCTTTGGTGCTGCCGGCGATGACGATCTGGCCGGGGCAGTTGAAGTTGACAGCCTGGACGGTGCCGCCCTGGGCCGAAATCTGAGCGCAGATTTCTTTGATCTTATCTTCAGCCAGGCCGAGGATAGCGGCCATGCCGCCTTCACCGAGAGGCACGGCTTCCTGCATGAACTGGCCGCGGAGGCGGACGGTGCGGACGGCGTCGGCAAAGGTCAGGGCGCCGGCAGCGACGAGGGCCGAATATTCGCCGAGGCTGTGGCCGGCAGCGATGTCCGGTGTCAGCCCTTCCTGGGCGAGAACGCGGCAGCAGGCCGTGCTGGCCGTGAGGATAGCCGGCTGTGTATTATAGGTCTTCATGAGTTCTTCATCGGGACCTTCGAAGCAGAGCTTGGTCAAGGAAAAGCCCAATGCGTCGTCAGCTTCTTCAAAAAGCTGTTTGACCACGGGATATGCATCGTATAAATCTTTGACCATGCCGACTTTCTGGGCACCCTGGCCGGGGAAAACAAATGCCTTTTTCATCATCAGTCACACCTCTCGTAAAAAAATCAATACCATTTCATAACTAAGCTGGCCCAGGTCAGACCGGCTCCGAATCCATCCAGGCAGACGATATCGCCGCGGTGGATCATGCCTGCGTGAACGGCTTCATCCAAGGCGATAGGAATGGAAGCGCCGGATGTATTCGCATATTTCTCGATGTTGACGAAGACTTTTTCCATCGGTACATGGAGCCGTTTTGCCGCAGACTGGATGATGCGGATGTTGGCCTGATGGGGAACAAGGACGTCGATGTCTTCCTTCGTCAGTTCCGAGCGTTTAAGGGCTAATTCAGCTGCGTGAGGCATAGCTTTGACGGCGAATTTATAGACTTCTTTGCCGTCCATCTTGGCATAGGCCATACCGTTTTCGCGCAGGGCATCGGTCGGCGGCATTTCGACACCGCTGGCCGGGATGGTCAGGAAATCACCGCCTGTCCCATCGGCACCCATAGCACCGCCGAGGATGCCATAGCCGCTGGGGACCGGGCCGATGACAGCAGCGCCGGCGCCATCTCCGAAGAGGACGCACGACGAGCGGTCTTTCCAGTTGACGACGCGGGTCAGGATTTCTGCACCGATGACCAAAATATATTTATACATCTTATTTTCAATGAACTGGGAAGCGATGATCGAGCCGTAAGCAAAGCCCGAGCAGGCTGCTTCCAAATCGAAGGCCGCTGCATTGACAGCGTGGAGATTGGCCTGGACTTTGCAGGCCGTCGACGGCAGGGCCCGGTCCGGGGTCAGCGTGCAGACGATGATCAAATTCAAATCTTCCGCTTTGATGCCGGCATTCTTCAAGGCTTCTTCGCCGGCTTTAGTAGCCAGGTCCGACGTATTGACGCCTTTCGGAGCGACGTGACGGGCGCCGATGCCTGTACGGCTGCGGATCCATTCATCGGATGTATCCATCATTTTTTCTAAATCTTTATTCGTCCATACCTGATCAGGTACACAGTGACCTGTACCAAGAATCCCAGCGGGATTAGCTTTCACTATCATACTGTTCTACCTCTTCTTCCTCTATACTTTTACGAATATGGCCGACGACGTCCCGTTCTGCCACTTCTCCGGCAACGCGGACGGCGTTCTTGATGGCCTTGGCTTTCGAACTGCCATGACAGATGATAAAGCTGCCATCGACACCGAGCAGCGGCGCACCGCCGTACTCAGTGAAATCAAGCCGTTTCTTCAGCGATTTCAGCGCCGGGTAAACCGCTAAGGCCCCTAATTTAGCGATGAAGCCGCTGTTTTTAATCGTATCTCTGACGAGGCGGATGATGAACATGGCCATGCCTTCGCCAAATTTTAAGATGACATTGCCGACGAAGCCGTCACAGACGACGACATCGACCGTGCCTTTCGGTATGTCTCTCCCTTCTACGTTACCATAGAAAGAGATAGTTTTCAAATTTTCCAGCATAGGATACGTCTTCTGGCAGAGTTCATTGCCTTTCGACGCTTCTTCGCCGATATTGAGCAGGCCGACCGTCGGCTTTTCTACGCCCAGGATATACTTGGCGTAGTGATAGCCCATGATAGCCCCTTCGACGAGGTGCTTCGGCTTACTGTTGGCATTGGCCCCGGAATCGAGGAGCACCGTAATGCCCTTCTTCGATGGGATAGGCGTCGCGATACAGGGCCGTTCGATGCCTTTGATGCGCCCCAGCCCGAAGAGAGCCGCCGTGACAGCGGCGCCCGTGCTGCCAGCGGCGACGACAGCATCGCAGAGGCCGTCTTTGACCAGCCGCGTCGCCACGACGATGGAAGCGTCTTTCTTGCGGCGGATGGCCTGGGCTGGATGTTCGCCCATTTCAATGACTTCGCTGGCGTGGACGATGGACAGGCGGTCGCTTTCTTTGGCGCCATATTTCGTCAGGACGCCGCGTATTTTCTTTTCGTCACCTACCAGGACGACATCAAAATCATATGCCTTGACGGCTTCTACGGCACCGAGGACAATCTCTTCCGGTGCGTAATCACCGCCCATAGCATCTACAGCTATTTTCATTCTACTACCGCTCCATTATTCCAAAGATTCTATAATAAATTTCGCCCGGAATACTTCTTTACGCATTTTCCGGATGGTGACCCATACGTAGTACTTCTGATCGCGCTGGCGCATGACTTCGGCCTTGGCAATCAGTTTATCGCCTACGGTGACGGGCTGTTTATATTTTATATTCGCTACTGCCGTAATGCAGACAGGAAGGTTCAATACCGTCCGCGCCAGGGAACTGGCCTGGGCATACAGGCATTGGGAGCGCACGATGTGAGCTTCGTCGACCATATCGTCCGTAGCCGTCATGATCGAAATGGCGTTCTTGCCGATGATGCAGTCGACGAGCTCACCGACGACGGTCGCATTGCGCAGTTTCGGCTGCGCCGCTTCCGCTTTCTGGCGGATGCGGATGCGCATTTCAGGTATCCCCAAAGCCATGCGGTCCAGGCGGATTGTCGCTACGCTGACAGAAAATTCTTCAGCTAATTCTTCGTCATTTATGAAAGGATTTTCTTCAATCCGCTTCTGTAATAAAGCATGTCGCTTCTCTCTCGCTATACGAACCATTTCATTCACCCTTGAAATTATTACCAAGTACTAACAGCACATACAACTAGAGATTATATAATGTTTTGACAAATTTGGCAAGGAAAATAAAAAAGTATGCTTTCTTTTCATTCAACTCATTGAATTGCCGAAAGCATACTTCATCACTCCTTAGTATTTATCGAAATCCATTTCGTTCAATACATCACGCAGTTTTTCCAGTTCTTCCTTGGTCATGGTAATACCTTTGGTCATGGCCTGGTAATCCGGGTCCCACGAGCGAAGGTCGAATTTCGGAGCCCGATTGTTCCAGCTGATGTACGTCAGTTCTTTGCGCCAGCCGTCTTTATTTTCCGACAGCGTCCCGCAAATATCTTCGATATTGAAATTTAACTGTGCCATTGTATACCTCCCAATAGGTGTTCTCCCACCTGTGTTGTCATTTTCAGGTTAACGCTATAACCCAATTATTTTATATAATAGCAAATATGCGCTGTATGTCAATACAGCAGATTCGCCAATTATGTCAAGCCTTTTTTGACTTTTTACCCATGCATTTTATGTCTTTTAAACAGGCCGCCGTGCGCTTCGCTGATATCAAAGACCGAGACGAAGGCATTGGAGTCGACACTGGTAATGGCATCGCGGATCTTAGTGACTTCCAGGCGCGACACGACGCAGTAGAGAATCATCGTCTTTTCCCGCTTGTATGCGCCTTCGCCGTTGATGAGGGTCACGGCGCGGCCCATGTCTTTGGTCAGGCAGTCCGTGACTTGGTCGTGCTTGCCTGTGACGATGAGCATGCCCTTCATTTCGTCGAGGCCGTTGGTGACGACGTCGATCATCTTATAGGCGATGAAGTATGCCACCAGGGAATACATGGCGCTGTCCCAGGAGAAGACGAAGCCCGAACTGCCCAGGATGAAGAGGTTGAAGAACATGATCGTCTCGCCGACGGAAAAGGGCGTGCGCCTGTCGGCGATGATGGCCAGGACTTCCGTCCCGTCCAGGGAGCCGCCCCAGCGGATGATGAGGCCCACGCCGAGACCAATGATGATGCCGCCGTAAATGGTCGACAAGAAGGGGTCCGACGTGACCGGTTCGTAATGGATGAAATTGCTCCACCCGGACAGGCAGAGGATGGAAAAGAGCGAAGATACCGTAAAAAAGGCCCCTATCTTCTTATAGCCGAAGATGAAGAACGGGATGTTCAGGATGATGATGAACACGCTGAAACTGATACCCGTCAGCTGCGCGGCCATGAGGGCGATGCCGACGACGCCGCCGTCGATGACGTGGTTCGGGACCAGGAAGACGTCCAGGCCGATGGTGTAGATGAGAGCGCCAAAGGCCAGGCCCAGGGCACGCAAGATATATTTCATGGATTTCCTCCTCGTTGTTTGGCTAAATAACGGCGGCCGATAATCCAGGCGACGAAATCATCGACCGGTTCCGGCGGATACTGGAAGGACAGGGGCACGAAGCGGCGCCAGCCCCTGCGCGGCGTGTATTTGAAGTAGAGCTTGCGCCCTTCGACAGTGGTGAATTTCTCGTCGGTCAGGGAAAAGGTGATATCCTGATGATCCCGGGCAATCCACTGCTCGACCAGGGGCTGCAGCTTCTTGTGATTCGTCCCGTCGCCCATGACGATGTGGGAAAAGGGATGGGTTTCATAAACCCGGCTCAAATAATCGCCCAGCTCCGGCGTTGGCACGATGGCCTTGGTAACCAGGCTGCCATCTTCTGCGACGACAGCGGTCCCGGTCTTTTCCGAACCAGGATCAATAGCAAAGATCAAAATATCTCCCCCTTATTCATCGGCTTCTACGCGGATATCGATCTGCAACGGGCCGGCCGTGTAGGTATCGGTTTCAGTCACGGCTTTGAGGACGATATCGGAGCCGCCGTGATTCTTTATCTTGCTGATGGTTTCAAACATTTCCGTGGCCGTCAGGGCCCCGACATTCCCCGTCAGAGGGTTCGGCAGGAGGCCTTTCGCCTGGGCCTGCTGATTGACGTTATGGAGGAAGCGCATGACCTGTAATTCGGCATTGTTCGACAATTCCTGAGCCGTCAGCCGTTCTTCATAGACGACGTCGCCGCGGTGATAGATGAGGTTGTTGTCATACATTTCCACGTGGACCAGGGCCGGTTCGCCGAGCATGATGTTGCCGGCGGCGATGATACGGACCAGTTTCTGCGACTTCCCGGCCTTCTGCAGGGCGTCGACAGTGGCATTGAACTCATCCGGCGAAATGTAGAGGAGGACTGTATTTTCATCGCGGACGCCGAGGTGGCGGCAGATCATAGTATTGGTCTGGCTCATGGCTCGGCTCAGTTCTTCCCTCGTCTGGGCCTGGCTCAGGCCGCCGTTGAGGACATTACTGGACAGGACTTCGCCGACGCGGAAGACGACGGTCCCTTCGCGGATATTAGTCATCGTTTCATTGAGCAGCTTGATACGCTTGTCGAGGACGTCGATGGTGCTCATCATCTTCTGCTTCGTTTCTTCCAGCAGAGCTACGTCCTGGCGGGCCTTTTCACTGTCGGCCAGGGCCGAGTCGCGCTGCTTCTTGGCTTCGTCCATGGCGACCTGGATGACCGTCAGCTGACGGGCCTTGTCGTCGCGGGCCGACTGGGCCTGCTGCAAGTCGAGCTGCGTCGTCCGGATTTCCTCGTTCTTGCCATCCAGTTGTTCCTGCTGCTTCTTCAGCAATTCTTCATTGGAAGCGATGAGGTTGTTCTTGTCATCCAATTCCTGCCCCAACTCCTTAGCCTGCTGCAGCAGTTCGTCGCGCTGGGCTTCGAGCTGGGCCTTCTGCATCTGCAGCTGGTGCATGCCGAACAAGGCAATGCGGACATTTTCCGACAAAATAGACATGACGCCTAAGGTGATGACGGCAATGCTGATACCCGTCAGGATCGTGACCAGGATGGACGTATATTTCGGGCGCAAGCCGAATAATTTAATTTTCTGTTTCCCTACCCGGGAGCCGATCTTATCACCGAGATAAGCGATAATCCCGCCCATAACAGACAAGACGATCAGCATGACCCATCCGTATTCCATAAGACACCACCTTTGCTCATATCTTTATATCATTATATTATAGCCTATAACAGCCCTGGCCTGCAAGGGCCGTCCTGCCCTAGCCGTCAGCCGTCCGTAACTAACCCCTAACTGCTAATCCCTAAAAAGGGGCTGCCGCACGAAGGCTTCTACCATCATGCTAGGTCCCCTTTTTCTTAAATGTTTGAGGCGATGGCTTTTAAATTTTGTCCCCTCCACATCAAACTTTCAACTTCAAACTTCAAACTCAAAAAGGGCTTGTCGTCATGCGACAAACCCTTTTCCTCACTTCGATTTTCTATAGACTAAGATGACGCCGGCGATGCCGCAGATGATGTCTGGCAGGAAGGCGGCGATGTACGGCGGTATCTTGCCGCCGTTGCCCAAGGCATTGCCCAGGGTCATGATGGAATAGTAAATAAAGATGACGACGACGCTGATGCCGAAGCCGATGGACGAACTGCCGCGCTGTTTCTGCATCCCCAGGGGAGCGCCGACGATGGCACAGACCAGGCTGGCCAGGGGCAGGGCAAAGCGGTTGTACATTTCGACTTTCATCTTATTGGTATTGACCGAGTTCTGGTCCAGGAGCTTGATCTGTTCCCGCAATTCGCGAATCGTCAATTCATCTGGTTTCTTCTGGGACGCATTGATCTTATTCGGCTTCTGCGTGATCGGCAGGGCCTGGTTCTGGAACTTCAAGGACCGCGTCGTCTGTTCATTGGCCGATACGTCGTATATCATGCCTTCGTGCATGATCCATTTCTGGCCGTTCCAGTCGGCCCGGTCAGCCTGTTCGACGCGCATGAGCGTATCATTTTCAAATTCCTGGACGGTAATATCCTTGAGCTGCTTCGTATTGGCGTCATATTGACGGGCATACATGAGGCTGGAGATATCCGATCCCTTGGTATTCTTGATGATGATATGGTCCTGCGTCGTCGGCGCGACGTTGTGTTTGATTTCTTCATTGATGATCGTATTGTAGGCATTATTGGCCTTAGGCACGACGTATTCATTGAAGGCCGTCGCCCCGATGGAAATGAAGAAAGCCGCCACGAAGATCGGCATGGCCAGGCGGATGAAATTCTGCCCGCCAGCCCGCATGACGATCATTTCACTGGAGCTGGACAAGCGGCCAAAGGCCATGAGCGATCCCAAGAGGACAGACATGGGAAAGGTGACGACGATGATCGACGGCATAGCCAGGACGAAGACGCGGAACGCGGCCCAGGCCGAAGCCCCGTACTGGTTGATTAAGTTGGCAATACGGTAGAGCGTCCCCGTGCCGACGAAGACCGCTGTAAAAGCACAGACGCCAAACAAAAAGGGGCCAATAAATTCTTTTAATATATACTTATCTAATATTCGCATTCCATACTCCCTGTTACATCCTAAATTCTTCGCCTAAGTAGAATTTCTTGGCTATCGGGTCATTGGCAATCATTTCCGGGCTGCCTTCGAGGAGAATCTTCCCTTCACTCAAAATATAGGCCTTATCGACGATGCTCAGCGTTTCCCGGACGTTGTGGTCGGTAATGAGGACGCCCATACCGCGGTTCTTCAAATGGCTGATGATGCCCTGGATATCGTTGACGGCCAGGGGGTCGATGCCGGCAAAAGGTTCATCGAGGAGGATGAATGCCGGGTCCATGACCAGGCAGCGGGCAATCTCGACGCGGCGCCGTTCGCCGCCGGAAAGCTGGATACCCAGGCGGTCGCGGAGCTGGGTGATGGAAAATTCTTCCATCAAGGCCTCTGCCTTTTCACGCTGTTCCTTCTTGCTGAGTTTCGTCGTCTCCAGCATGGCCAGGAGGTTATCTTCGACGGTGAGCTTGCGGAAAATCGACGCTTCCTGGGGCAGATAGCCGATGCCATAGGCGGCCCGCTTATGGATGGGGAGGCGGGTGATGTCCTTGCCGTCGATGGTGATTTTCCCCGCCGTCGGCCGTTCGATGCCGACGATCATGTAGAACGTCGTCGTCTTGCCGGCACCGTTCGGCCCCAGGAGGCCGACAATCTGCCCTTGGTCGACGCGGATGCTGACGCCGTTGACGGCATTCCGTTCTTTATACGCTTTTACGAGATCTTCAGTCTGAATAAACATAGGTACCCCTTACTCTTACGGATTACTGCCCGGTACGATGACGATGGTCGACCGGCTCCGGGTCTGGACGGAATTATCGGCCAGGCGGATATCGACGTTGTCACCATTGAGGGAATTGCCATTCTGGGTAGCATTGACGTTCCCCGTCAAGCGAATGACGCCGTCATTCTGACCTGGTGTCTGGGTATAGACGGCTTGGTTGGCATAAGCGACGAGGTTTTCTGCTGGCGATTCGATGTGGACGTTGCCCGTACCGACGGCCTTTATCTGTTTGAACCAGGCATCGATATGGTCAGCCCACATCTGCGACCCCTGGGCTTCGAGATAGCCGTTGCCCGTGACGATGCCGTAATCCTGGTCGAGGTAGTATTCGACTTTATCGCCATTGACTTTCTTATCGTCGTAGACGCCGCGGACATTGCCGGTAGCAACGACGTAATTCTTATTCGTAGAATGGACTTTATCGGCGTTGAGCTGCATATCCGGTTGCTGAATCGATACGTTGCCTTCCATGTCGGCTTCGGCCGTCCTGAGGTTGTAGACGGCTTTATTGCCGGTCATCGTAGCCTGGTCGCGGACGATGACGACATTGCCCGTCGCCGTAGCGACCTGGGTCTTGCCGTTATATTCCAGCGTGTCTGCCGTAACGGATACGGCAGGATTGCCATTGTTATCCGCTGCCACGGCGCCGACGGCCGGCAGGACCATGGCTCCCAGGAGGGCGGCCACAGCCAGTTTCTTTCCAAGTAATTCCATCATAGTCATTCTCCCTTTGTCACCTGCGCATGGCCAGTCAGCTTTACGTTGGTCAGGCTGCTGTCCGTTTCAAAGGCATCGGCTTTGAGCGACGTCTTATCATGGCGGTCCATGACGACTTTGCCGCCTTTGATCATACGCGTATCCATATTATAATACACACTGCCGTCGGTCTGCAACGTATCGCCCTTATCGGTTTCCGCTTTGACCGGCGGTTTGATTTCGATGGTCCGCTTCTGACGGTCGACGACGCCTTTATCCGACGTAATGGTCATCTGTGTCCCGTCTTCGGCGATGACCAGGGCCTTGGGATTGGTGAAATACATGATCTGCGTGTCCGGGTCGATCTGGATCTTATCGGCTGTCAATTTCCAGACGAGCTGGCCCTCCTTCTTTTCTTCCAGCTCCGTCCCTTCAAATTCGACGAGCTTATCCGGGCTGACCATCGGGTCTTCCGTCTTCTGGGGATGCATGAAAACGTAGAGCATGACGGCGAAGGCGATGACGACGACGGCGGCAATGATGGAAATTTTATTCTTTTTCAGCTTTTCTGCTATCATCGGTATGCGCCTCCGGTTTCTGCTGCAACGCTATGATTTCTTCCGGTTCTGTACTCCAGCGGTGCTGGAACCACAGCCATTCTGTCGGATGTTCTTTGATGAATTGCTCTGTGACCACAGCCATCTTGCGGGTCATGCGGGCAATATCTTCTTCTTTATTCCCCGTATCTTCAAAGTGCATGACCTCGCCGATCATCAAATGGGTCCGATGGTTTTCGTCATGGACGGGAAAGACCGGCACGATGGGGGAATGGAATTTCTGGGCAAACATGGCCGGCCCCTTAGGCGTCGAGCTCATCTTGCCCAAGAACGGCTGAGGAACGCCGTGGAAGCCGCCGTCCTGGTCGGCCAGGAAGCCCAGGAGCTTCTTGCGCTTCAAGGCACGGGCAGCGATGATCATTTCATTGCCGCCGCGGGCAAAGACTTCCAGCCCCATGCCTTCACGGTTTTCGTTGAGCAGGCGCGTGACGGCGTCGTTGGCCTGATTCTTGACGATGGTCGACGCCGGATAGCCGTACATGGCCAGGGCGCCGAGCCATTCCCAGTTGCCCATATGGGCCGTCAGGACGATGACGCCCTTCCCTTCCTTCACGGCCTCATCGAGGCGTTCCGGATGTTCCAGGGTGACATAGTCGCGGATATTCCCGGGGTTCAGATTAGGCGTATAGAGGATTTCCATGAGCGACTGGCCGAGGTTGCGAAAGACTTCGGTCATGATGCGTTCCGCTTCTTCCCGGCTACATTCCAGGCCGCGCTGGATCTGGAAAATCCCACGGTTGCGCTGCTTCTTCATCAACTTTCCTACGAGAGGGCCTAGTTTGCGACCCAAGGAAATGATAAACGGATAGGGCAGATGACAGAGGATCTTGCCAAATCCGCGCGCAGCATGGTACTGCCATTCCTTACTCACAATACAGACTCTCCTTTCCTATTGGCGCAACGTAAGGCTCCCATCGCCTAAATAACGGCTCAGGACCTTGTCCCAGACATGCTGGCTCTTCAAGATATATTCGGCAAATTCCCGCAGGGCCCCGTGGCCGCCAGGATAGGCCGAAACGAAAGCGGCCGACCGCCGGGCTTCTTCGCAGGCATCGAGGGGCGCTGCACCGAAACCGGCATTGGCAATAAGCTCGACGTCATTCAAGTCGTCGCCCATATAGGCCACTTCGTCGAGGGACAGGCCGATTTCACTGCACAACTGCTGCATGGCCAGGAGCTTGCGCGAGCAGTCCTGCAGGACGTAGTCGATATGCAGGTCTTTCGCCCGCTGTTCGACCATGGGCGACCGGCGTCCCGTGACCAGGGCCGTCTTGAGGCCGGCAGCCCGGATGAGGGAAATGCCCATGCCGTCGCGGGCGGAAAAGCCCTTCATGGCATCGCCGGACGGGCTGTAATAGATGATGCCGTCGGTCATGACGCCATCGACGTCGAGGGCCAGCATCTTGATATGTGTCAAAAAGCTCATCAGACCACTCCCTGCCGCAGCAAATCGGTAATATGGATCATGCCGACAACTTTATCGTCCTTGTCGACGACGGGCAGTACCGTAATCGGACGGGGCTGGTTCTTTTCCATGATGTGCAGGGCTTCCGTCGCAAGTTTATGGTTGGCAATGACCCGCGGGTTCTTGGTCATCATGGCATCGACAGGCCACTGGAGGAAATTGGAGCCCGTTTCCAGGCCGCGGCGGACGTCGCCGTCAGTGACCAGGCCGACGAGCTTACCGTCTTCATCGACGACAGATACGGCACCCAGGCCTTTTTCCGTCATGAGGAAGAGGGCATCCTGGACGATGCTGTCTTCGCTGACGACAGGATTATCCTGGCCTTTATGCATGACATCGTCGACGGTGAGCAGGAGCTTCTTGCCCAAGGCTCCGCCGGGATGGAAGATGCCGAACTGTTCCTTCGTGAAATGATGCTGCGTCAAGAGGACCACTGCCAGGGCATCACCCAAGGCCAGGGCAGCCGTCGTACTCGTCGTCGGAGCCAGTCCCAGCGGGCAGGCTTCTTTTTCTACGGATGCGTCGAGGATGATGTCGGCGTGCTTGGCCAGCGTCGAATTGTGGTTGCCGACGACGGTGATGAGTTTGGCACCGATACGCTTGAGCGACGGCAGGATGTTGAGGATTTCTACGGTTTCCCCGCTGTTCGAAAAGGCCAGTACGACATCATCGGACGTGACCATGCCCAAGTCGCCGTGGATGGCTTCGGCCGGATGGAGGAAAATAGACGGCGTCCCCGTACTGGACAGCGTCGCCGATACTTTGCGGGCAATGTGGCCGGATTTCCCCATGCCCGTGACGATGACCCGGCCCTTCGATTTCATAATCATGTTGACGGCATTGACGAAATTTTGATTGAGCGTAGGAATCAACTTTTCAATGCCTTGTGCTTCCTGATGGAGCACGTCTTTTGCTTCTTCTAAAATATCCATCATGATTTCGTCTCCTTCTTGCCCG